>JBGAMO010000001.1:0-118914 GCA_044222845.1 Phycisphaerales bacterium | reverse complement strand
CGCGGTGGGCACGCCGCGTTCGGACAGGAAATCCAAAAGCGGATCGGCTACCTCGTCGAACCGGCGTTCGCAGCCGGGGTGGAATGGCACCATGCTCTCGGTGATCGGGACGTACACGAACTGACCCGTTTGCGGGTCTACCGGTGCGTTCCAGTTTCCGCCATCGTCCGTTCCGTCCGCGCCGACACGAATGAGGATTCCCTTCATGCGGCGGAAGTCTATGAGCGGTGCACCTGTGGAACACGTCCATTTCATCACGGCAAATGGGTCTTTTGAGGCGAATCAACATATCGTTCGGGCATGGAGATTGAACTGATTCTCTCGCACGGAGATCCACTTGAACGGGCGATGTTCAGCGACCCGTACTTCTCTCGGGCTTTCGACGGGTACGCGGTGGTCTGGCGGAATCACGTCTTACCTCAACGTCGTGAAGACGGCTACGCCAGCCCACCTTGGCGGGAGTTCGCACAACGCAACTACAGCGCTGTTGTGCGCTGCTGGAACGCGGGACGCTGTCGAGACCGAATCGCGGCGGCGGGGTCACGTGCCGTAAATGCCGTGGACGTCCTAGATCTTCACGGTGAACTTGCCGGCTTTTTCGCATTGACTCGATCGGCTATCGAAAATCTGCATGGTGCCTTCGTTGATCGACAGCTCGCTAGGAAGGAAGATTGGAGCATCCTTGACGAGTTTGGGAGTGCGCCACCAAATATCGGCTGGCTTCGACACGTTCGCAACGACCTTGTTCACAATAGGGTGATTCCGATCGATCACCGACAATCGCCCGTGACTATCGACTGTTCGCTCATTCCCACCGACAAATCAACCCAAAACACGGCTTGGCATGACGGGAAAGGTGTTCGAAAGCCGCTTGCGCAGTTCGTTGACGACGTTTGGAGTGCATTCACCAAGCAGATGAACGTCGTGTGGAGTAAACTCGACCGTAGCCTAAATGGGACCGCGTCCGGTTGCGGAACCGGTGTCGGGCACGGACCCGGTGTCGGTTCAGGCTCTGGGGTTGAACGACCGACGAGCGGTTCGCCAGGAAGCGGCGTCGGAACCATCACTTGAAGAGAGATTTGGCCGTTCAAGATCAGGAAAGGCGGTCCTGAAAAGGACGTTCTCGATATTCAGTTGCCATCGAGTAGTGCCGCCTCAGTCGTTATGGCCTCCTCACCGCATCGAGGATTTCACGCGAACTGCGCGCCCGCTCCCCCGCTGACGCGCTACGAGTTGTCGCTCAATCCGTAGCCCTTCGCCGGAGCCCGCGATGACGAACCCGTACGCCCCCGACCGAACCCGACGCCCGACCGCCGACGCAGCGCCAACGCCCCGCCGCCGAGCCCGCCCCCAGCGCCGCCTGCCCGCGGAGGTACTGAGCGACGACGAGGTGCAGCGGCTACTCGGGGCGCTGAGCCAGCGGAGCCCCACGGGCGTCCGCAACCGCGCCTTGATCGCGCTGATGTACCGCGCCGGCCTGCGGGTCTCCGAGGCGTTGTCGCTGTACCCCAAGGACCTCGACCTCGCCAACGGGGCGGTGCGGGTCCTGCGCGGCAAGGGCGGTCGTTCTCGGGTCGTCGGGCTGGACCAGGGCGGCGCGGCGATGGTGGCGGCGTGGCTGGCCGCTCGGGCCGCGGAGGGCCTCGGCGGGGAAGCGCCGGTGTTCTGCTCGCTCGTGGGGAACCCGCTCACCACCGCGTACGTGCGGCGGCGTCTGCCGTCGTTGGGGCGGCGGGCGGGGATCGAGAAGCGCGTGCACGCCCACGGCCTGCGGCATACGCACGCGGCCCAGTTGCGGGCCGAGGGCGTGGACATCGGGATCATCAGCAAGCAACTGGGGCACACCAGTATCGCCACGACCGTGCGGTACCTCGATCACATCGCGCCGATCGCAGTGATTGAAGCGTTGCGAAAACGCGAGTGGGAAGTCGGCTGACTGAAAATCATACCGCCTGTCAATCGGCTGGCCGTCCTAGAGTAGAAAATGGCGGGCGGCACCATCGAGTATCTGCGACCGGACGATGAGTACTTCTGGGAGACATGCTGCCAGAGGATTTTTGCCCACATTAATGGCCTATCCGACGTACAGAGGTTCAAAGCCCGGGGGCACAAGCAGTTCGGCATTGATCTTCTCGCAACGTTGGACGACGGATCAGCGATAGCTGTGCAGTGCAAGAAACTGAACAGCGAAGGCAATTTGACCGAATCCATTGCTCAACAGCACATCGACATGACCGCTGGGTTGGGTGTCGATCTGAAGTTGCTCTATTTTGCGACCACCCACGAAGAGAATCTTCTTCAGACTTGGGCCACCAACAAATCGAGTCAGCACGCGGACAATCGGGAGGCGAACAAACTGCTCGCTCCTGGGGCGCCTAGGGCTCCGGCGTTCGCAGTAGCAGTTTACGCATGGCACGACATCGAGAATCTCTTTAGGCAGCACCGCAAGTTGCATGACTGGTACTTGGAGGCGATCGGCTGCCCGCGATACCCCCCCCTGCGGCCAGTGTCTCCGCGAGTGGATGATCTCGGAGGGCCACGTACACCTACTTCTGGCAAAGTTTCCACCGCGTGGTCATCGAATGTCGGAGCGACTCCGTGCGAATCGCCGTTGCACAAAGTGCTCCCCGAGATTACGGTTGTTCTCGCGGACGATCACCCCGGTGTCCGTGCGGGATTGTCTCGCCTTCTGAGCGAAGTCCCTTCCTTCTCCATCGTTGCGGAAGTCGGCAGCGCAGAAGAGGCAATGCATGCGTGCGTCCGGACACGCGCCCGTGTGCTAGTCTCGGACATTGATATGCCGGGCAGCAGCGCGTTTGAAGCCGTCAGGGCGCTAAAGGCCAGCGGGTTGGACACGGCCGTCCTCTTCTTCTCAGCATTCGTGCTCGACCGCTACGTCGAGGCGGCACTGGACGCCGGTGCCAAGGGGTACATTACGAAGGCGGAACCTCTGGCGAGGCTTGTTCAGGCCATTCACAGAGTTGCCGCGGGAGACACCTTCTTCTCTCCCGAAGTTCAAGCGCGACTGGTGGCTCAAGCAGACGGTTCGTATCGGCTAAACCCTGAACGCAAGCCTACTGGAACCAAGTTCACAGAACGGGAGCTGGAGGTGATGCGACACATCGCCCGCGGGCTTTCGAAGCAAGAGATCGCCAAGGCGATGCACTTGTCAGTAAAGACCGTCGATAATCACACAGTGAGCATCATGAACCGGCTGGCCATCCACGATCGGGTGGAACTCGCGCGGTATGCAATCCGGGCAGGGCTGGTTGAGAGTTAGAGGCCGCAAGCGCATTGCCGCTGCTCCCGCGTGCGGTGAATGATGCCACGAAGCATACGATTTATGGTCGGCGTTGCTGGCGTCGCTGGCTCGTCTTTAGGGGGCCGCAACGCCCAGGGCCGATGCGCTGATACGGTATCTCCTTAGCCGCTGTGTCTTGTAGTACTGCCGGGCGAGTCACGTGTCTCGACATGCCACAGGAACTAACCGCGCCGTCGCGTGACACGCTTTGACCGACGCCAAAGTGCCCAAATCCGATGGGAAGTACGATTGGTTCGCATTATGTTCACGCCTTGCCGCGCCGATCTGATATGCCCGAGCGCCAGCATAACAGCGTCCCCATTGGGGCTTGAGCGTGGCGTGATGAGAAGCGTCGTGGGGCCACGCTTGGATCGGCCCGCCCGGCTTTAGCTGCCGTTCTGAAGCACCAGGCGCTCTTCCGTACTCCCAACGAGCGATTCCGTTAACCGCTGGAAAGACCTGCCATTGATGCTCAGACGCCGGTTCGACAGTTTGAATCGGTTCCGATCGGGGAGTTTCAAGGGCCGCGTCCACGAGACGCGGCCCTGTTCGTTTACGGATCGGGAGTTCTGCCAGTCGGCGGAAGCCTCCGCAGTCCGCGGATGAAGTTGCGGGGCGGGCGAATTGCCCGCCCAGCGATCGAGATTGGTGATCTGTTGCACGGGGCAGCGGGCGTTGGCGAAGAGGGAGCCCGGGGGTCGATTTGGGGCGAAACTCTCAGCGAGCCGGCGAGAGCCGGGTGTTCTGGATCACAGCGGACGCCGCGTTGGGGCCTTGCTCGCGACAATCCGTCGAACCCGGCGTCCGTCGCGAGCGGTTTGTGAATTCCGATCCGCATCCTCGCGGGTTCGGAGCGGTGGTGGCGGTACGGAGGTTGCTTGAGTTCGGCTTACCTTCCCGAAGAGCAGCAGTCGCTTCGCTTGCGCACCAGCCAATGCTGATTGGTCTCGATGTCTAGATGCTCGGCGATCCACCGCGCGGCGCGAGGGCCGGCGCTCTTCGGCTCGCGGAGATCGTTCGACCAGGGGTACACCACTCGCTGCGCGACCACATCGAGCGACCGGAACGTATTCGCGATGCGGCGGGCGTTTGTCAGAGCCAGGGTGCCGTAGAAGTAAGGGTTTCGGCCCCTCATTCGGAGTATGCAACGCACCACCGGCTTGGGCAGGAAGCACGGTACGTACACCTTGTAGTGCGGTTCGAAGCACTGCCTGTAGTCCACCGTCCCGATGAACATCGTGCCTCCGGGCTTCAGGACTCGGACCATCTCGCGGAGAGAGCGATCGACATCCTGTACATGTTCGATGACGGTCCAGGACCAGACGAAGTCGAACATGCCCGATGGATACGGGAGTTTCTCGGCAACGCCTTCGATGAACCGGGACGGATCAACCCCCGCGAGGCGAGCCTTGGCGTGCGCGATTCGGACCGCATCGGCATTCGGTTCCACTGCGTGTGTTTCGCATCCGCGCAACGCGAAACTCATGAAGTCGGCACCGGTCCCGCCGCCAACGATGAGGACCCGCTCGTGGGGCGCCGTGCGGCGGCCGATCACCCATCGTTCGGTCTGTTCGAGGATCGCTCGGAAGTTGGCGTCTTCGTTCAATCGTTTGTCTACATGGTCATTCCAATCCGGGTGACCGATCTCGTCGCGGTACAGCCGCGTGTAATACTCGGTCAGCAGGGCGATGGTGGCCGCGTGGTCCGTGGGTGTGGCGGCGAGCGGGCGTGGTGCTGTCGCTGTGCTCATGTGCTGGTATCGGCGGCGAGAATCGGAATCTCTGAGTTTGACATATTCCAATTGGAGTGGCCGAAGCAGCGAACTGTGAACGTCCCCCGAATGGTCGGTGCCGGCCGCCCGTCCGGGGGTTGAACTGGCCGGCGTGCGAAGAATCGCTACGAAAGTTCGCGTCCGCCGGACGACTCCGGGCATCCCCGTGTGATCGATCAGGAACGACTGGCGATCTCCGGATCATGCGAGTCTGAATGCCCGCGTCGGAAGTCTTCGGTAACGGGCAGCGGCTTCAACTACGCCTTTGCGTGGACCGACTTGGGGGCGGTTGGCTTGGAGGTCAGGGGAGCCTTGATCGTGGCCCGCCACTTGGTGAGGATGTCCTCAGACCTGACACGTTCAAAGAAATCGGCGATGAACGCGACGAGGCCGGTCCAGCCGGTTTGGTGACTGGCCCCGAGACCCTGGCCCGTGTCGCCGTGGAAGTACTCGTAGAAGAGCACGCGATCGCGCCACGCCGGATCGTTCTTGAACCGGTCGGAATCGCCGTTCACCGGGCGCTTGCCCGAGGGGTCGACCAAGAACGTGTTCTCGAGCCGCCGTGAGATTTCGCACGCGATCTGGTACAGGTTCATCAGTGTGCCGGAACCGGTAGGGCATTCGATCTGGAATCCGTCGCCGAAGTACCGGTGCAGGTTGAGAATTCCCCGGAGCAGCAGGATGTTGACAGGGAACCAGATGGGCCCGCGCCAGTTGGAGTTGCCGCCGAAGGCGCCGGTGAGCGACTCGGCCGGCTGGTAGTCGATCTTGAACTCCTGGCCCGCGGCGCGGTAGACGAACGGCTTTTCCGCGTGCTCTTTGGAAAGTGAACGGATGCCGAAGGGGCTGAGGAACTGATTCTCATCGAGCATTCGTGCCAGAATGCGACGGAGTTTGTCCTCGTTCACGATGGAGAGCAGCCGACGGCCGTCGACCCCGGGTTTGCCCAACGGGTGGATATTCTCCATGAGTTCGGGGTGACGCTGGGTGAACTGGGTGATACGTTCAACCACGGCGGACATATCTCGGACGGTGTGGGCCTCAAAGACCGTGCTAGCCATGAGGGGCAACAGACCGACCATGGACTTGATCTTGAGGCGATGGGGCGGTCCCTCGGCTGGGACGATGACGTCGTAGAAGAAGCCGTCTTCTTCGTCCCAGAGGCTGTCGGGCGCGTCGCCGCTACTGTGCATGCCGCCGGCGATCCAGAGGAAACGCTCCAGGAAACGGGCGACCGCCGACTCGTACGTCGGATCGTCCTTGACCAGTTCTAGCGACATCTGCAGCATGCAATGGCTGAAGAATGCCATCCACGCGGTGCCGTCAACCTGCAGGAGGTGGCCGCCGGTGGGCAGTGGGGCGCTCCGATCGAACACGCCGATGTTGTCCAAACCCAGGAAGCCGCCGCTGAAGAGATTACGGCCTTCGGGATCTTTTCGGTTGATCCACCAGTTGAAGTTCTGGGAGAGTTTCGGGAACGCGGCCTTGAGAAACGCGGGGTCGTGATCGCCGCGTACTTTGCTCATTGCGTTGACGAAGATGACGGACCACGCGTGCACGGGCGGGTTGACGTCGCCGAAGTTCCACTCGTACGCGGGGATCTGGCCGTTGGGGTGCAGATAGTTCTCGCTGAGCGTGAGCTCGAGTTGATCACGGGCGAACTCCGGGTCGACCAACTGCAACGCGAGGGCGTGGAAGGCCAGGTCCCACGCGGCGTACCACGGGTACTCCCACTTGTCGGGCATGGAGATGACGTGCTTGTTGAGCATGTGGAACCACTCCCGGTTGCGGGAGTGCTTCTTGCCGCCCGAGATGGGATTGGAGCCGTGCTCGTCGAGCCATCGGTCCAGATCGAAGAAGTAGTACTGCTTGGTCCAGAGCATGCCGCTCAAGGCCTGGCGCATCACCCGGGCGCGATCGGGGCTCACGCCCTTGGGGAGCACTTCTGAGTAGAACTCATCGGCCTCGCGCTTGCGGGACTCGAAGGTCGAATCGAATTCGGCGAAGGGCTTGACGGCGTCTGACGGTGGGGCGGTCGCGAGGCGGAGGCGGATGGTGACGGTTGCGCCCGCGGGCACGTTGACCGTATAGTGGGCGGCTGATTTCGTGCCCACCATCGCCGGGTTCACGGTGTTTGCGGCCCCGTTCACCAGCAAGTCGTTGAACGCGTCCTTGACATAGGGCTGCGCGTTGGGTGTCTTCCAAAGGCGCTGGGTGTTGGACTCGTTCTCCGTGAACATCAACTGCGGGGCGCCGTCGCAGTACAGGAAGTACTTCCCGAGTTCGTGGTGTTCGGCGGCGATGACGGTGTGCTTCGCTTGAGCACCCGGGGCCGGCCGACGCAGGTGCGGGCGTGGGGCATCGGGACTGAGCCACCAATCGTTGCGGAACCAGAGGTGCGGGAGCACGTGAAGGTCGGCCGCCTGCGGGCCCCGGTTGATCACGCTGATTCGGATGCACGTGTCGTCCGGCCCGGCCTTTGCGAAATCCACCAGAATCTCGAAGTACCGGTTGTCGTCAAACACGCCCGTATCCAGAAGTTCATACTCCGGTTCATCGCGGCGTCGTGCCTTGTTCGTCGCGACGATGTTGTCGTACGGGTACGCGCTTTGCGGGTACATGTAGACGTAGCGCATCCACGAGTGAGTGGGCGTCGAGTCCTCGTAGAAGTACACCTCCTTGACATCCTCGCCGTGGTTGCCCTCGCCGTTGGTCAAGCCGAAGAGCCGCTCCTTGATGATCGGGTCTTTTCCGTTCCAGAACGCCAGGGCGAAGCACAGACGCTGCTGGTCGTCGGAATAGCCGGCGATGCCGTCCTCGCCCCATTTGTACGTGCGGGAGCGGGCGTGATCATGCGGGAAGTACTCCCAGGCGTTGCCGTCCTCGGAGTAGTCCTCGCGGACGGTGCCCCACTGGCGTTCGCTGAGATAGGGGCCCCATCGCTTCCAGGCGGTCTTGGGGTCGTTGGCCGAGGTCAGACGCTGACGTTCGTGGTTCATGTCCTCGCTCCATCCGCCGGCGTGTCGCGTTTGGACGCGTATGGCCGGCGAGTCGCCATCACCAGAGTGTAGGACAAAGTTGTCCGGCAATCGCGTCGTTGCTCGCTCTCTTCTGATCGACGCGTCTGGACTTTCGTGGACGATTGTTTGCAGAGGATTGCTTGCGCCAGACGGAGGCGCCAAGATTGGTTACTGGAGCGAACGCGCATTCGCCCTCTTCGCCGCTGAAATCCCAAGTTGCGTAGTCGACTGGATCAGGACGCCCTGAACGCGTTCGATCGTGGTGACCCGGTATTGAGCGACAATGGATCGCAATGGCAAACGCCAGTTTCGCCGGGCGCGGCGAGGGTGCCCGCTACCGCCGCTTGCCGGAGACCGCGTGCTGATCGGGCGGCGCTTCCGCCGCGGCGATGATGGGCTTGGAATAGCGGGAGATCGCGGCGACATCACCCCGGGCCTGCTCCAGGTTCCGGGCGAGCGAGCCTGATGCGGGCGTTAGAACGAGGCCGGGTTCCGCTGAGCTGCTTGCCCGGGCTCGGAGAGATTTCATCGCGGCCGAGAGCGATTCCTTGGCCGCGAGCATGGACGCCTGGAGCGGTGTGGCGCCGGAAATAGGTTGGGTGTCTGCGGCGGACAAGGCGTCCGTCACGATGAGAACATTGCGCGAGTACTCGAATACCGCCGCATCGGCGTCATTCACCAGCCTGGCTCGGTGGGCCGCGAGAGCCGGGGTCTGCGTGGAGTTGTTCTTCAATGAGGTTGCCGCCTCTTCAAGCGTCTTGACTGCTCGGCTTGCCGACTGTTCCATGGAAGCCACGTGCGAGGCGAGACGCTGTTCCGGAGTTTGCCCGATTTCACGCAGCGCGGCGTCGTAGTTGCTGGAGCATCCCGGCGATGCAGCTACTGCGATGAAGCCGATAGCGAGAAACGAAGCGAGGTGGATTCGTGCGTCAGCCATGCTCTCCCAGTCGAATGGATCCGAACTTGCGGGACGCGAAGCGTCTCAAGGAGCGATATAGTACCTAGCTGCCGAGATCGCCCGGCCTGTTCCGGACCTGCCGGTGCCGAGAGGAGAACGATGGCCAAGATCAACACCAGGGAGCCGCGCCGCGGAATGTGCCGGGGTGTGCTCTTTGCTTCGTGCATCGCCGCGGTGCTCGCGGCGGCGTTTTCGGGGTTCAGGGCCAACGCCAACGAGACGGACCAGTTTCTCCTTCCGTCGGACAAGCCGTTTACCGATATCGGTCGGTACGTTTCCATCGCTCATTACAACGCGCTCGTCACGGTGACGAAATCACTCAACGAGGAGATCCGGCAGGCGCAAGAGGTTGCCAACGCCCAATCGCGGCGGGACCGCCTGCAGGCGCTGCACGATCCGCAGAGACTGGCGGACATGATCCGCGGTGAGTTCGGGCCGGGCTTCTTTGAAACGATCGGAATGGAATCCTCGCTCGACAGCAAGCTGGCGCGGGCGGCGTTTCCGGGGGACTGCTACATCGCGTTCCAGAGGTCCGATTGGATCTACAACTTCGCGCACTTTCCGTTGGACCCTCGGAACATCCCGCTTCTCGTCGTCTCGTCGACGGTCCGGGTGTATGGCCACTACCTGGGTACCGACAAGTTCGGTCACTTTCACGACCTGGGGCACTACTACTTCAGTGATTACACGAGCGATCGCCGGTCGGGCAAGAGCGAGGAGGAAGCGATGCGGAACATCATCGAAACCTACTCGCGCGGGGTCATATCCGAGAACGGGCTGATCGGGGCGATTGGCACGGGAGTCTGCTCGAACGCCGATCTCGTCGCCAACTTCATGGGCTTCAAGTTCTATAGGAACCTGACCGAGCCCGTCATGCTCCAGGGCAGGGAGCACCCGCCCATACTCGTGCTCGTCGGCGAGTACTGGCAGCTCAACACGCACGTGCGGCCGGAATCGGACTTCATGGCGCCCTTCTTCTCCGATCACTGGAACGAAGCGCTCAATCCATGCGTCTATGAGTGGGGCCTGCGTGCATCCATCGCGCGGACGCTGCATGCGCGGGCCGACGAGATATTGGCCTTCTACTGCGGTGTAGACCACCGGCCCCGCGAGGCCGGGTACTTTGAGGCCCTCGCCAAAGAACTCTCCTCGTATTACGGCGAGGATTACGGGTATGTCGCCGACTCGGCACCGGTGCTCACGATCGGCACGGGCTGCTTTGCGCCGTATTTGGATAGCGATGGGAACCCGGATCCGACGCGACCAGAGCCCGCGCCGATCACGAGCTTCAGCGTCTGGGAAGTCCCCGTCATCACGCCGCGGCGGGAGAACGCGGGGAGCGACATCATCCTTGCGGCGGGGCGCACGCGTTGAGGTGGTGTTGCTCCTTCGAAATCGATCGGCTTACTCGGGCGAGACCGCCCGTTCGGCACGCTTGCGGCCGATCTGCAGCACCAGCACCTCGGGATCGATCACCACCTTGGCGGGCTTGAAGTTCACGGGGATCGAGAACGCCGCGGGAGAGGCTGGCGTGACATGGACTGTCACATCCTGTCGGAGTTCCTGCGGCTTCTTGTCGCCGTTTGGGGCCTTGGGATCAGAGCTCAACGCCCGGATCGTGACGACGACATCGCCGGTGCCGGCGTTGGCGACGGTGCCCTTGATCACGTATCCGTCGTCGGATTTCTGAGCGGTGAGGTCGCCGAGCTTGAACTCGGGGAGCACGGTGCCGTAAATCCATTGGTTGACGAAGGCATCGAACGCCGCCGCGTCGGACGCGTGTGGCCGCAGGGAGTTGACGAAGTCCTCGATCAGCGGGAAATCCAGGCCTTCCTTGTCGGGCACGCCGTCCTTCCAGGTTGCGATGAACTCCTTCATTCCCGCGAGCATGGCGTCCTGGCCCATGAGTTCGCGGAGCATCCAGAAGACAAATCCTGCGCGGTTGTAGGTGACGGTGGTATCGCCGGGCCGTGAACCGTCGATGCGGTTGATGGGGCGTTCGCTATCGGCGTTGCGGCCGTTGACATACGCATTCTCCCAGCGACGCAGGAGCACGCGCCGCTGCGCGTCCCCCTTCTCGGCGTTCACGAGCATGGCGGCGGAGAAGTTCGCGAGCCCTTCGCTAATGATGTTCCCGCCCGGGCCCTTGCCGGGCATCACCATGTTGCCCCACCATTGGTGCCCGGATTCGTGGGCGACAATGTAGAAGGCGCTGTCGACATCTTCATCGTCCTTATTGGGCCGGGTGAGGAAGCCGATGTCTTCTGAGAACGAGATGTTCCCGGGAAAGCCTTGTGCATAGGCGGCGAGCCCGGGGAACTCTGTCACGCGGAGCAGCGCCCAGGGGTACGGGGCGAACCACTCGGAGTACCTGGCGCGGGCGGCGTCGAGGGCCTTGACCATGGTCGGGACGTTCACCGATGTGCGAGGGTCGTGGTACACCGTGGTCGATGCACCGTTTGCGGCCAAGAGAGGGCCGCCCACGATGTTGAAGAACCGCACGGGGTGATCGGACTCCCAGACGGTGCGTCGCCGGCCGCCCGACTCGCTGGACTCCTTGATGACCCCGACGGCGTTGAGCGTCCAGTCCGCGGGACCTTCGACGGTCAATCGAACGTTGGTGGGCCAGGCCGGACCGAAGGCGGGGTCGACGCGGGACTTCCAGAGATCGATCGGATACTCGCGGGCGTCACGCCCGTTCCTGTCGTCGACGCCGACGCCGTCCACGAAGCCCAGCACAGGAAGGAAGCTGGGACTGAACGACGTGAGGACGACGCCGGTGGGGAGCACAAACTCGCTGGCGCTGCTGGAGAGTTTGGACCATCCATCGGGGAACTTCCCGGCGGAGCGGAAGCTCACCGCGATGGTCTCGTTGGCGGCCAAGGGTTTGCCGGGCCGGATCACGAAGAGTCCGGACCGATCCTCGATGCACGGGACGGGTTGGTCCTTCTTCGATGGATCGGTCGCGACTCCCGCCACCGTCCAATCGGTGCACTTCATGTGAGGGCCCGGGGTGAGCGGGATCTCGGCCATCGGCGTCGTGCGGGGGTTGCGGATCACGTACGTCGCCACCACCTCCAGCGAACGCCGCTCAGGAAAGAGCTTGACCTCGGCGTTCACGCTGTCGAGCGCGGCGGAGGGAGCGTCTTCCCAAGTTCGGGAGTTCCGCTTCCAGTAGGCCTTCGCGGCGTCGCGTCTTGGTTTGCCTTCGTAGCCGTTGCGGACGTTCATCCCGGCGAACACCGCGACCGCGGCGAGCGGGATCGCGGCGATGAGCGGGGCCCTCAGGGTTCGCAGGAGCGGCATGGGCCTGAAGCGATCGGCGATCGCCCGCAGATCCGGGAGACGCCGGGGCCAGATCGCCAGCGCCGAGACGATGAGGAACGCGGCGAGCAGCAGCACGGCAACGCGATTCACGAGCATCGGACGCCACATGAACTCCATGCGGTCAATTTCGCTCCATCGTACCGTGCCCCAGAGGTGCCATGCTGTGAGCCAGTTCAGGTATCCGAAGCGGGTAAGGAAACCCGTGGCGATCAATACGCCCAACGCGACCCCGTACACCACGAAGCGGTTGCGCAACGCGGCGAAGAGGAAGGCGACAAACGACGTCCAGACGATCAGAGTGGGGGCCAGGAGCAGGCCGAGGATCAACGCCAGGATGTTGATCTGGAACGGCTGCCAGATACCGGACTTGACGCCCTGGACCAGCAACACGAGCCCGATGCCGAGCGATGCGGCGACGACGATGACCATGGCGAGAAGAGCGTTGGCCAGGGCTTTTCCGGCCAGCATCGCGCCGGTGGGCGCGGAGGAGGCGCGGAACATGGCGGAGAGGCCGCACCGCTCTTCTCGCACCAGGCTCTCGACGGTGTAGAAGAGCGTGAGGAAGCACAGGAGAAGGGTGATGGTGTTGAATCCGCCCGCCGCGGCGGTTCCGGTGGTGGCGATGGCTTCGGTGTCGAGCGTGCCGGGGCGGAAGGAGGTGGTGCCCCAGATCTGCAGAAGGATGAGGGGGCCGAAGAGCCAGACGCCCGGAGAGCGCAGAAGGAAGCGGGTTTCCTGCCGGAGGATGCTCCAGGTTGAGAACGCAAATCCCGCGGGCGCGACGATCGCGGGGATTGGCCCGCCGCGTGCGGCGATGGAAGCGTGCTGGAGTTCGTCGGGCCTGGGCGCTAATGCTGCCTGTGACAAGAGGTTCTGGGCGCCGGGAATTCGGCGATCGGCGGATTCCGTCGCGGCCAGACGCCGACCTGTGCCCCACGTGGCGAGCAGGCCGATCGCGATCATCGCGACTCGGCTGGCGGCGAACGCGGGGTCCGGCCAGATCCACGCGGTGTTGTAGAACGCGACGCCGCGGTCTTCGTCGAGGAATGTGCGTGTGAGCCAGCGGAAGCCGGTGGGGTCGACGAACATGAGCAGGCGGTCCGCCCAGAGTGGGAGCCACTCGGGCCTGAAGCTCCACAGGAAGAAGATGCCGCCCACCAGGATGACCACCGGCATCGCGAACACCAGCACTGGCTGACGGGTCCGGACGCCCAACCACATCGAGATACCGGCGACAAAGATCATCTGTGGCAGGCCGTTGAGCACAAGCGGCCAGAAGTACCCGGCGGGGCGGAACGCCACGCGCGTCGCATCGTTGGGGTCGATGGGGTAGAACTCGTACAGGCCCATCTGCACGATGATCCAGGCGAGCAGGATGACGAGCAGAATCGAGCCCGCGCCCAGCAGCCGCGAGAAGGCGTACTGCGTCATCGAGATGGGAGTGGCGAAGAGCAGGCGGTTGATGCGGCGATCGAAGTCGGTGAGGATCGGCATGCCGCAGACGACCGCGGTGAAGAACGGGAGGATGAGGGCGAAGAGAATGGTGTCGGTGAAGAGCAGATTGGTGGGGGCGTTGATCGCGAGCTTGACGCCACCGGTGTCCGAAGAGCCCGCGCTGATCCGCACGCCGCCGGCGACGAAGCCGAAGGCCATGAACGCAAAGATCGCGAACATGATGATGTGGACCGGCTTCTTCCAGAACGTTCGCAGATCAAGGCGAGGGAAGGCGAGGATCGCGCGGAGGGATGTCATCAGGCGGCCCCTCCGGCGATCGCCACCGGCGCGGCGTGGACAAGCGCTGGCGGAAGCTCGTGCGGGGCGCAGCGCATGAGCACGAGGTACGCGTCTTCCAGCGTCGCGGCACTTGAAGAGAAGCCCGCGGGAGCGGACTGCGGGGCGCGGGCGAATACCCGGACACGGTTCGTGCGGCCCTCGGACAGCACGGCGCTGATCACGCGGTTGGATTGGGCAAAGACCGGGAGCTGCGCGTCGTCGACCAGACCCTCGAAGATCATGGCGTCGATGGCGCCGCGGGCCGCGCCGGGGGTGGTGTCGGCCACGACCTCGCCCGACCGGATGACCGCGAGCCGCGGGCAGAGCGTCGACACGTCCTCGACGATGTGGGTGGAGAGCAGGACGATGCGACCGGTGCTCATCTCGGCGAGCAGGCGGTAGAAGCGCTGGCGTTCTTCGGGGTCCAGTCCCGCCGTGGGCTCGTCGACAATCAGAACGCGCGGATTGCCGGCAAGCGCCTGGGCAAGGCCGAGACGCTGGCGCATGCCGCCCGAATAGCCGCCGACCTTCCTCTTGGCGGCCGAGGTGAGATTGACTCGTTCGAGCAGTTCGTCCGCGAGTTTGCCGCGGCCTTTGGGGCCCGTGACGCCCTTGAGCTTGAGGAGGAACTCCAGCATGGTACGCCCGGACAAGTCGGGATAAAAGCCGAAGTCCTGCGGCAGGTATCCAAGCCTGCGGCGCATGTACATCGGGTCCTTGACGGTATCGATTCCGTCGAGATGGATAGTGCCGGCGGTCGGCTCGACGAGCGCCGCGATCAGGTTCATGAGCGTCGATTTGCCCGCGCCGTTCGGGCCCAACAGGCCGAACATCCCCTCGGGAATATCAAGGTTGACGCCCCGCAGAGCGCAGACCGGCCCGGGGTGAATCTTGACGAGGCCGCGGACGGAGAGTGGTGACGCCATGGAGTTCCAGTTCTGCTGGGTGGACGATGCAGGCGGTAATACGGAGATCCCGCACAGATATTTCAGATGCGCGCCGTTCCGGAGGCAGGCGTGGCCAAGATCCGAGTTCGAGAATTAGGTATCGGTCGATGGTCGCCTCACTCACGGCGGTGAGCCGACGCTCCGCAGACGGGCGAGAATAGACCGATTGCCGCGTAGAGGACACCACACGACCGATCAGAACTCCAGCGCCTCCGCACCCCGAACCGTGCCGCGCTTGGAGCATGCACTCGGAAATCCGGCCTCGTGCGCCCACGCTCAGACCGCCGCAATCTCGGATGAACATCAACGGCTTCAACGAGGGATGGGATGACTCATCCCAGGTTACCGATGACCATCGGGCTCCGTTGGCGCCGTGATCGCCTTGAGTTTGGCGTTCCATTCCGTCGCTTGGGCTTCGTGTCCTTTGCCGGGGTCGGCCGCGTTCCAGGCCGAGTAGAGTTCTGAGATAGCCTGAATGGTTTGGCGGCGGGAACGGCGTGAGGCCCCGGGCTGTGCGGAAAGCACACGCTGGGATTCGAGTAGTTCCGTCTCGGCCTGTTCAAACTTCTTTTGCGCGACGAGCAGGCGGCCGAATGTTCTGCGGGCGGCGGCGGTGCGGATGGAATCCTTGCCCGACACTCGCTGCAAGCCTTCAACAGATTCGATGCACAGCGGCTCCGCCTCATCGAGTTTGTTCTGTACAAGGAGCACCTCCGCGAGAATACTCACTTCGGCGAATGTGCTCGGATTGTCCTTGTTGAGGGCGGCGCGGAAGATCTGCAGCGACTCGCGGATCGCCGCTTCCGCTTCGGCCAGTTTGCCCTGCTCACGCAGCAGTGCGCCCAGGGAGTTCAGTGCGAAGCCGGTTTCGGGATGGGCCTTGCCCGAGATCTTCCGTCGGGCTTCAACCGCGGTGCGCAGGTATGGCTCGGCTTGTTCGAGTTTGCCCTGAAAGATCAGCGAGTCGCCGAACTGAGCTGTGTTGACGAGGTACGCCGGGTGATTCTTGCCCAATACGCGTTCCAGGGCGGGGATCTGTTCAAGGTACAGAGCGTTCGACTCTTCGTACCTCTCCATTCTGGCCAGCGTATCGGCGAGACACCCGATCCGGTCGAGCGTCATGGCGTTGTCGTTGCCCAGGACCCGTCGGCTGGTGGCCACTGAACTCCGCATGACGGCCTCGGCTTCGGTGAGTCTGCCCTGATCGGCGAGATTCCGACCGAGCTTGATCGTGGTATTCATCGTGTCCGGATGATCCTCGCCGAGCGAGCGGCGTTGGGCCTCAAGCACTTCCACGAAGATCTTCTCGGATTCGTTCAGCTTGCCCTGCTTGGTGAGAGTCTGGCACAGCGCCGAAAGGCATGCGAGGGTGTACGGATGTTCCTCGCCTCGCACCCGACGGAAACCCTCGGCGGCCTCCCGGTAGAGGTTGGTGGCGTCTTCCAACCGACCCAGTTCGAGCATGAGACCGCCAACGTTGGCGGTCCACACGAGCGTGTCGGAGTTGTCGGGGCCGAAAACGCGTTTGCCGGTCTCGTACGCCTCGCGCCAGTAAGGTTCCGCTTCGGCCGCTTTGCCCTGCGCGATGAGCAAGTAGCCATAGGTATTGAGAGAGATCAGGGTCTCACGGTGTTCGTTGCCCAATACCCGCCGCCGGCCCTCCATTGCGCCCCGCAGCAACGGCTCGGCCTCGGTGAACTTGCCCTGGTCCCTCAGGACGTTGCCGAGATTGCCCATCAACGCCAGCGTTTCTTCGTTGTCGAGCCCCAGGACGCGTTTGCTGCGTTCAAGCGTATCTTGAAACAGCGCCGCCGCTTCGTCCGTCTTGCCCGTGCTCAAGTAGGTGTCGGCGAGCACATTCAGCGACGCGATTGTCTTGGGATCATCTTCGCCCAGCACCCGGCGCCGTGTGTCGACAGCGCGCTGGATGAGCGGGAGCGCTTCCTGGTAAAGCCCCAGAGTTCGGTACAAGTCAGCGATGGTGTGCCGGAGGGCCGCGTCGATCGCCGGCTGGTCCTTGAACTTCTCATCGATCGCCTTGATCGACGGCTTGAGAATGGTGCGATCGATCATCGCCGCGGCGGTATCGGTGGCGTTGACCTCGCCGAGTTCCTTGGCGAGCAGATTCGAGCGGGACGCGCGCTGCTCCTGCGGCACTTCGGATTTCGCGAGCGACTTGGCGAATCGGTCCTTGACGTCCGCGAGCAGTTGCTCGCCCGCTTGCGTCGCGTCGATCTGGCTCAGCATGCTCGCCTGGAAGTCCGAGACCTTCTGCAGTTCATCGGCCCGCTTCTTGATCTGGGTCTCCGCGGCGACCGCGCGATCGCGTTCGCGGCGAGCCACCTGGGTCTGCCACGCGAACGCCACGACGCCGACGAGCAGCGCCGCGGCGATGGCCGCCGACGCCGTGACCGCGCCGCGGTTGCGGCCGATGAACTTCTTCATCCGGTAGGCCTTGCTGGGCGGGGCCGCGACGACCGCCTCGCCCCTTAGGAACCGCCGGATATCCATTGCGAGCCCGTTGGCGGTCTCGTATCGGCGTTGGCGGTCCTTCTCCATGGCCTTCATGACGATCCAATCCAGATCGCCGCGGATGATCGTGCCGAGCTTGCGGGGCTCGGTGTGCCGTCTGGCGGCGATGCCGGCGATGGTGTCGGTGTTGCGGGACAGGCGGGTGCTGGGGATGGGCGGCTCGACCTCCCGGATGATCCGCTGGATTTCGGCGTACGCCGCGGAGCGCAGTTCGCCGCCGCTGAAGGGCGTGGTCCCGGTGAGCAACTCGTACAGCAGGACCCCCAGCGAGTAGACGTCGGTCCGGGTATCGATGTCGATCGACCCCTCGGCCTGCTCCGGGCTCATGTACTCGGGAGTCCCGATCAGTTGATGGTGGTCGGTGAACAGCGTCTTCTCTGTGAGCCGGGCGCTGGTGGCCTTGGCGATGCCGAAGTCGATGACCTTGCAGGTCGGGCGTCCGTCCTGCGTTGACACCAGGACGTTGCTCGGCTTGATGTCGCGGTGGATGATGCCCTTGGTGTGCGCATGTTGCACCGCGGTGCAGACCTGCGCGAAGACTTCGAGGCGTTCGTCGATGCTCAGCTTGTTCCTGTCGCAATACTCGACGATGGGGTCTCCCTTGACCAACTCCATCACGAAGAAAGGGCGGCCCGTCTCGGTCGCGCCGGCGTCCAGCACCTTGGCGATGTTGGGGTGGTCCATCAACGCCAAGGCCTGTCGCTCCTGTTCGAAGCGGGCGACCACTTGGCGCGTATCCATGCCGAGCTTGATGATCTTGAGGGCGACCTTGCGCTGGACGGGCTCATCCTGCTGGGCCAGGAAGACCGACCCGAAGCCGCCTTCGCCGATGAGTTGAAGTATCTTGTACGGGCCGAGCTTCGTGCCCGGACCTTCGCGGAGCGCGCCGCCGCCGCCCTCTGCGGGTGGGCCGATGACGGTGTCCGCATCTGAGATCGAGCGGGACACTTTCGCGGCTGGGTCGGGGGGTGAAGAGTGATCTTGGTTGGTCATGGCGGCTCTGGACGGCAAGAACGAGTCGTTCGAGTGCGAAGCGTACGACAAGCGGGGCTGCTGGCGGAGACTCTCCGCAGAGTTGCGTTGGACGTGGAGTCATCCTGGACTCACCCACGAGAACGGTGTGTGCGTTATCTGACTCTGCCGTCAGCGAACCCGTTCACTCGGTGCCCTGTCGTAATTTCAAGCGGATCGACGCGGTCAGCAGCGGGCCGGACGCACGTCCGGCGATGAAATCCTGAGTTCAGCGGTGGTCCGGTCGGTGAACCGCCTATTGGTGCGGTCCGATGCGGCTCACCGGGATTGGAGCGAACTCCTGGGGCGCGAGGTCGGGGCGAAAGTCCGGCATGCTTCTTCGGGCCGCGGGATCTGTCAGCGAGCTGGTCAAGCTCGCGGGCAGCGGCTCTTTGACCTCCACGTTGCCCTCGATCTTGACGCACGCGCGGTCGGCGATCGTGCCCAACGGCGTCGCGAACAGCATGTTCCCGGCGACGAGTCCGTTGACGGGGCGCCCGAATCGATCGGTGAGATAGGTTTGGAGCGTGGGGTAACGCGTGCGCCAAGGTTCCTGATCAATCGGGACGGCGTTCAGGCGTTGGTGAAGAGTTGAATGGGCCGGGTCGGCCATTGACTTGGCCATCCAACCGACGCCGCGTTTGTCGAACGACATCCCCTTTCCGCAGGAGTCGAACACATTCCCCCGAACCCGGATGTCGCGGCCGCCGCCGATGAGCATGCCCCAGTTGCACCGCACAAAGATGTTGCCCTCCACGGCGATGCCGCTGGCCATATCGTCGAGGTACACGGCGTTCTGGTAGCGGGCGTCGGACCCCGGGAGATCATGGAAGAGATTGTGACGGATGACCGTGCCGTGGAGGGTCCAATCTCGGCCGCAGTAGATCGCGCCGCAATCCCCCGTCTGCATGAGCACGCGGGAGATGTCGTTGAATTCAATGGTGTGCTCGTTGCCGGCGAAGATGATCGCCGCGTGCGGGAGGTTCTCGATGTGGTTGTTGGCGATTGTCTGACCGACTCCGTCGAGGCGCACGGCGGGCTGGTAGGTCGGGTGCGTCCGGCCGGTGCGGCGAAAGGTGCAGTCATGCACCCGGTTGTTGGCGTGTGTGAGCAGGGTGCGGTCGCCGCCGGAGATTGACACGCCGGTAGCGCCGATGTCCTCAAAGGTGCACCAGCCTACTTCGTTGTCGTGTCCATCGACTTCGATCGCGTTGGTGCCCATGTTCCGAAAAGTGCATCGATTGATCCCCACGCGTGTGACCCCGGTCGCTCGGACCCCGACGCCGCGGCCGCACTCGATGCTCAGATTCTCAATGACAACGTCGGCACCGCGTTCGATGCTGATAACAGGTTCGGCGAGCAGCGAAACGATGAACTCCGGGGCGGCGGCGCTCACGGTCTCGGGAGGCCACACATACGCCCGCGACGACGCAATATCGATCCAATACTCCCCGGGCGCATCGAGTTCCTCGGGGATGTTCACCACCGCAAATCGCGCTGCTTTGGACAGACCGTACACGTGCGGAAGCCCCAGAGTGATGGTCTCGGCCGCCGCGTCTATGTTCCCCGCCGGCATCTGGTCGTCGGCCCAATCCCAGCACCAGAAGCCGGACAGCCACACTCCCTGAGCGCCGGCCCAAACCTTTAGGTGTTCGCGATCCGCCACACGGAACGTGCCACCCCGCGGCTCGCCGGAATCCTGCTTGTCTTTGGAAGTCCCGGGGTCGACCACCCCATCGATCGGGGCGAACCCTTGATTCGGCCAGCGAGCGACGGTGAGGGGAACGCCGTTCATGAAGAGTTCGCTGCCGGAGGCAGCGGGGAGGTTCATGGCGTGCCGTACTGCACCCTCCAATCCGCCCGCCGCTGCGGCCTCGCGAAGGTCGATCGATCGCACGTGCGTGACGGCGGCGGCGGGAACTCGAGTTCGGATCGGGTCATCGATCGCGACCGGATCGGCGGGCGTGTGAAGCACCGCGCCGCCGATGAGGCGGACGCCCGGGCCTGATCCGTGGATACGCAGCGGTGCCGCGAGTCTGCCGATGTGAAGACCTGTGCGGACCTCGTAGGTGCCCGGACGAACTTCAATATCAACCGAACTGGCGCCGGGGGATTGAGACTCAGACGCCTGGATCGCGGCGGCAAGCGTGGCGAAGACATGTGGGGATGGGGGAGCGGCCGGATCAACCACCATCCGCACCGGTTGCGGGTCAGCGGTGAGCACACACGCGGTCAGCAGAATGGTGTAGAGAATTTCGGGCATGTCGGGGCATGGTATTGTGGCCGCGTCGTCGTGCGCAACAGCCCGACGTGCATTTGCTGCAGCACAGGGCAATCGGGTGATTGGTGGCGGTGAAGACCGTGAACGCGCGCGATCCGACCGTACCTGAAACCCCTCTCAAGCGCAGAGATCCGGCTTTGCGGCGCCAGACGCACGAGGCCCCGCTAGCCCTCGGCTAATTCATCAATCGTGACGTTGAGTTGGTGCCAGAGGGGGAGCGATTCAAGGGTGTGCTGGGCGTCGGCCTTGGAAGGACTGCGGAGCACAAAGCCGCCGCGGCGGTGATCCGCGCTGATCCATCGGTGTAGGACACGCCCCTGGCTTCGCAACTGTTCCACGGCGGAACGCTCGGCGTGCTGCTGGGTCAGGTCGGGGTGAGCATCATCGCGCAGATGCCAGGAGATCATGTATCGCGGAAGGCGGTCGATGAATCCGCGTTCGGGGTCGAACTCGGTGGTGGGGAGGTGTGGTTCCAGCGGGAGGCGATCGATCTTGAGAACGTACGCGGCCCATTCCTCAAGACGGGCGGCCCGGGCCTCCGGGGTCATCCGCGCGGGACCCCACGTAATGAACGGCGCAACGGGTTGAAAGCCGTTGAACCAGAAGATGCCGTGCTGGATCGGTGCGAGGATGTCGCGCATCGCCGGATTCAGGCCGCGTGACCCGTACATCGATTCGGGGCCGCCCGTCGTCATGGAGACCAGGGCCCGCTTGCCTGCTCCGATGCCGTTCTCGTACCACTTGCCGCCGCCGTACACGCGTCCGGAGGCCAGCACGCGGTCGCACCAGCCTTTGAGGATGGCGGGCATGCCGAACCACCAGAGCGGGAACTGAAAAACCAGGGCATCGCACCGCTCGAGCTTTTCGATTTCGGCGAGCAGGGCGGGCGAAAAGCCGTTGCTTCGGGTGGCGTGCGCCTCTTCCTTCTGTTGCTTCAGATAGTTTGCGTCGGCAACAGTCGTGAAGTTCCTTCGATCGCTGACGGGATCAAATCCCATGGCGTACAGGTCAGAGATTTCAACTTCATGCCCGGCCGCACGAAGGGCAGACGCCGCGGCTCGGGTTTGTGCTCCGTTGAAACTCTGGGGCTCGTGATGCGCGTGGATGATGAGGTATCGCATGGGTCATTCTCGGTTGATCAAATCTACGGCAACTCCTCGCTTCGGCGATCAGCCTTCCATTGGATTCACCCCGTGTGGAACCGTCATGGAGAGTCCGCTTGAGGTCCGCAGCGGTTTGAACGCGACCGGCCCTTGCGCAGATGCGAGGCCGCGCGAGAGCCAATCGGCGTCGAGCCACGATTGGGTGTGCGGATCCGGAACTACTGTTCAGCATGGCCGCGTCTATCTCGAATCGGTCGCTTCACTCCGCGGAGTATTTCGGCGAGCAACGCGATTATTGGTGGAATCAGGATTACATCGGGTTGGTCGCGAAACGGCTCAATCTGTCACAGGCCCGGCGCGTCCTGGATGTCGGGTCCGGGATCGGGCACTGGGGGCGCTTGATCCTGCCGCATCTGGACCCGGGCGTGGAGATGATCGGCGTCGATCGTGAGCCGCAGTGGGTGCAGGTGGCCACCCAAACCGCGGCGGCGAAGGGATTGAGCGATCGGGTGCGTTATCAGGTGGGAGAGGCCGAGAGGCTGGCGTTCGCCGATGGCGAGTTTGACCTGGTCACCTGCCAGACACTGCTCCTGCACGTGCGTGACTATCGCGTTGTGCTGCAAGAAATGGTGCGGGTGCTCAAGCCCGGCGGGCGCTTATTGGTCGTCGAGCCCAACAACCTCGCCGGGGCGCTGCTGCGTGCGAGCATGGGCGAGCGAGAGGGGCTGGAGGATCGATTGCGGCTCGTCAGGTTCCAGGCGATCTGTGAGTACGGGAAGGAACAGGCCGGTGAAGGAAACAACTCGACGGGCGATCGGTTGCCCGGGTTTTTCGTGGAACTGGGGCTGACCGACCTCACTGTGTATCAGTCGGATCATGCGTACCCGATGGTGCCGCCGTACGCGTCGCGCCCCGAGCAGGTGATGAAGGAACAGATGATCGACTGGGCGCAGCGGGACATTTGGATTTGGAACGAAAGTGACGCGAAGCGGTACTTCATCGCAGGCGGGGGGCCGGAGGAGGAGTTTCCGGGGTTGTGGCGTCTGGCGATGGAGTCGGTGCGCCGCGTCGCGGACGAGTTGCGGGCCGGCACCTATCACGCGGCCGGCGGATCGGTGGTGTATGTGATTTCGGCGATCAAACCGCCGCGAGAGCGTCGATGAGTTGAGAGATGTGCGGGTCGTTGCCGAGCCAAATGGCGAGCATCTCCTCACGCCCGCCGAGTCGAAAATCCTGCCAGTCAAAGCCGGGGGAGACGGTGCAGCCGAGCAGGGCGAACCCGGCGGCGTTTCGACCGGGGGTCAGGCGGCACCCCTGCCACACACCCCGGGGCACGACCATTTGAGGACGCTCGCCGCGTCGCAGATCCTTGCCGATGTGCGCGATGGCGGCGGTTCCATCAGGGTGAAGTTGCAACTGTTCGACGGGGTCGCCGAGGTAATGGTGGAACACCTCATCGCTGGCGACGATGTGCATCCGGGACGGGCTGTTCGGGGTGAGCAGAAAGTAGATCTGCGTGCTGTGCGACCTGCCGCCGCTGTAACGGGGAGGCAGAGCGGAGTCGGGAATGATCTCTTCGGCTCGGTAGGTTTCGCGGAAGTAGCCGCCCTCGCCGGGAAGCGGTGCGAGGTTGAGTAGCGAGATGATCTCTTGCACGTCGGGAGCCATGTCCGGAGCGTACGTGCGGGAGCCGCAATCAGGCGAGGCGCTTGGCCGCGGCGAGGAAAGCGAGCACCACGCCGGGGACGCACATCGCCGCGAGGCCGATCACGGGCACAAGGAAGCCCGCCGCGGCCGCCCCGCATGCGAACGCCGCGACAAGAGCGATGTTCCGGCGTGCCGAAGCGGCGGTGGCTGCGTGCCGGAAGCGGGCGTCGAGAAGGTCGACCGTCAGTTGGGTGACATTGCCTGTCATCACATGCGTCATGGGGAGTTTGAGCGATCGGGCGAGCATGGACTGCATGCCCATGGCCAGAACGCCGAGCGCCAAGGATGTGGCTTCGAGGGCTGAGGAGTGGGGGAGATTCGAGCGGGCGAACATGGACACGCCGCCGCAGATGAGCAGAGCCCCGGATTCGGCGGCGGCGATCAGCCGAGGGCCTGAACCGCCGCGACCGCGGAGGATGATCCAACCGAGGACCACCCCGGCGATGAACAGGGGAAGCACCGAAAGATTGGCCGCGGCGGAGCCGTGCTCCTGGCCGGAGATCATGGCGCCCAGAACAACGAAGTTGCCGGTGACGTGAGCAAGGAACACGCCTGCAAAGGCGATGAAGCCCGTGGTGTCGACGAACCCGGCGACACCCGCGAGGAGAGGAGCGAGCAAAGCGGATGGTTGCGTGGCCGCGGCGGGCGGCGGTAGTTCGGGCGCGATCATGCGTCTCTCTTCAGCGGTTCAACGTGCGGCGCTGGCGAACAGCGCATCGACCGACCAGTGGCCTGGGCCGCTGGCGAGCAGGCAAACCAGCCCCCCGGACATCGTGAGGTTCTGGAAGAATCCCAGCGAGTGGTGAGCCCGTTCGGATCCCTTGTATCGCCAGAAACCGTGGACGTAGAACGTGGCCGGCACCATGAAAGCCAGCAGCATCAGAGCGCACCACGGCGTGAATATGCCTGCGACGAGCCCAAGCCCGCCCACGAGCTGGGCCCCCAGCGCGAGCGTGAGCAAACGGCTGGATCGCGGAATTCCGAAGCCGGCCAGTTCATCGAGGGCGGCCGTCCAGTTGAAGGGCTTGGTCAATCCGCTCTGCAGAAACAACGCGGCGACGAGGCAGCGCCCGACGAGAAGGGCGGCATCCGCGTTGACCGGTAGAGTGAGCATGGTTGGAGATCCTGCGATGGGGACCGGGAGCTAGAACTTGAACGTGATCCAGGCACCGACGTAATCGACATCCTTCCCTCCGGCGTCCTGAACAACGTCGCCCTTGAAGAAGTGACCGTAATATCCGGTGACTGTGAGTTGACGGGAAACGGCCCATTCGACTTGGAGGTCGAACGTGCTGCCGACGTACAAGCTGTCGCTCGCGGCCGCGGGAATAGCGATCCGGCCCGGTCCGTACACGGCGTCGTCAGCGGAGAAACGCCAGAAGGGGTCCCACGAAGCCGACACGGTCAACGCATCCACGGGCGAGAACTGAACGATTGGGTGCACGTCAAAGAAGTTGGCGGGAGCGAGCAGATTGAGCTCGCTGAAATACCCCTGACGCGGGAAGAGTGCGTAGAAGGTGCCCGTGGTGTTGTCGTTGGGGTTGGTGTCGCCGCTGGCGACGTCCGCCTTGACTCCCAATCGGGGCTTCCACGCGGCGTTCTGCCAGGAGTAGCCAAGGTTCGAAGCGACGGTCCACGCGAGGATGTCGGTCTGGGCGAAGGTGCCGAACTGAAAGACGGCTTCTACGTCGTAGTCGAATCCCTGCGACTTGCCCCACATGCGCGTGCCGATCGAGTGGCGGTCGTCGGTTCCCACGCCGGAACTGAACCGAGCGAGCTCCCGACGCAGCCCCAGGTAGTAGAAGTCGGCGTTCAGCGAACGCGATGGCGTCAGGGGGAGTGTGGAGTACAGACCCCAGAAGGTCTGATTGTCGTTCTCGCCATCGTTGAATACGCCTCGTTCCTGCTCGACGGGGCGTGTGAGGAACGCGTCGATCCGGACGCCCTCCCAGGCAAGCGTGGCGCGAGCGCCGTCGAAGTTGAGCCGGACGTTGGTGGGGTCGCGCGGCGAGACCAGGCGGTAGGAGCCGAAGCCCATTTCCATTCGACCGGCCCGGAGCGTGAGGTTGAGATCTTCCGCCTCCCCGAACCGGTAATCGGCAAATGCCTGCTGAAGGTCCAGCACATCGTCCTGCTGAGGCGACGGAACGCTCTCCTCGCCGAGCTGAAATCCCGAGACGATCTGGGAGAAGACGCGGAAGCGGTCGGTGAGGTGAAGGTCGCTGCTGAGCAGGAATCGCTGGATGACGTAGTCGTCGTGCTCAAGGCCGCGCAGCCCGAATCCGGGGTTCTTGAAGTAGTCGTAGCGGGTGCGGGCTTCGCCGCCGATGCAGACGTAGGGGACGAAGTCGCCCTCGTTCTCGGCCTCGCCGAGGGGAATGTACTTCAGCGCGTCGAGAGGCTGTGTGCGCAGGGCCGGATCACGCAGCGGGGTGAAGTCATCGTCGTAGCGGAACGACCTGAACGCCGGGCGATCCGGCGGCTCGGCGGCGGCGGTGCAAGCGGCGCACGCCGCGCACGCGCCGACGAACGCGGCGAGGTGCAACCGGCTGGTGACGCGATGAGTGTTCATGGCGCGGGGTCGAGCACCGAGAGATGTGAAGAGTTGCCAATCGACGTGAGCCCGGTGATCCTGACGAATCTAGAAGGCCCAGCAGGTGCACCCCAGCCCGTCGGAAAGCGAATCCTGGCCGAGCGGCGCGTGCGCATGGCCGTGAGCGCACACGACGGGGTTGGGTGGAAGCGATGCGCGGGCGTTCACGTGCCAGTGACCGCCAAACCGGGAGACGGGCGACCAATCGGGCAGGACGGGTATCGGCGGCGGGGCGTGGGAAGCGAACGCTCCCGCGGCGTGGACGACCTTGCCGCCAAGAAGGGTCAGCAGGCTCTCGATGCCGCGGATCCGATCCGATGGAACGCTGAAATAGTCCTCGCTGAGGATCACGAGGTCGGCGAACTGGCCGGGAGTGATCTGGCCCTTGACGCCTTCCTCGCGGCTGAACCATGCGCTGCCGGTGGTGTAGAGTCTCAGTGCCTCTTCGCGAGAGACCAGGTTTGATTCCGGGTACAGGGCCGTGCCGCCGACGGTCTTGCCGGTGACGAGCCACGAGAGGCTGGTCCATGGGTTGTAGCTGGCCACGCGGGTGGCGTCGGTGCCGGCGCCGACCGGAACTCCCATCTCGAGCATCCGCTTCACCGGGGGGGTTCGCTCCGCGGCCTGCTTGCCGTTTCGACTGATGAAGTACTCACCCTGGAACGCCATGCGGTGCTGCACGGCGATGCCCCCGCCCAGTGCCTTGATGCGTTCGATGTTTCGGTCGCTCACCGTCTCGCAGTGATCGAAGAACCAGCGAAGATCGCGGATCGGGGCGTCGCGGTCGACTCGCTCAAAGACATCCAGGGCGCGGGAGATCGTCTGGTCGTAGGTGGCGTGCAGGCGGAACGCCCATTTATTGCGGGCCAACAGGCCGACGACCGATTCGAGGTCGGCCTCCATGCTCGCGGGCATGTCCGGGCGGGCCACGAGAAAATCCTCAAAGTCCGCGGCGGAATACACGAGCATCTCGCCCGCGCCGTTGAGCCGGAGGAACTCGTCGCCCTGGTACATGCGGTTGTTCGCGGCCCAGTTCGCGAAGTCCTCGCGTTCCTGCTTCGGGCGCTGGGTGAAGAGATTGAAGGCGATGCGCAGGGTCATCTCGCCGCGCTTGTGCAGCTCGTTGATGACCGCGTAGTCATCGGGGAAGTTCTGGAAGCCCCCGCCCGCGTCGGCGACGCTGGTGACGCCCAGGCGGTTGAGCTCGCGCATGAAGTGGCGGGTCGAGTTGAGCTGGTGCTCGGTCGAGAGCTTCGGGCCCAAGGAGAGTGTCTTGTAGAGAATCCAGGCGTTGGGGTTCGCGACGAGCAGGCCCGTGGGCTCGCCGGCGCGGTCGCGCTCGATCACTCCTCCGGGCGGCTCGGGAGTGTCTTTGGAGTAACCCACGGCGCGGAGCGCCGCCTTGTTGAGCAGGACCCGGTCGTAGAGGTGCAGAATGAACACCGGAGTGTCCGGCGCCGCCGCGTTGAGTTCTTCCAGCGTGGGCAACCGGCGTTCGGCGAACTGGAGTTCCGCGAAGCCGCCGACAACCCGCACCCACTGCCCCGGGGGCGTGCGGGCGACCTGCTCGCGCAGCAGGCGCATCGCGTCGGCGAGGCTGGGCACGCCGTCCCATCGCAGTTCAAGGTTGTAGTTGAGCCCCCCCCGGATGATGTGCAGATGAGAATCGTACAGCCCGGGAATCACGCGGCGGCCGCCCGCATCGATGACGCGGGTGGCCGCCGTTCTCATTGGCGCAAGGTCCCGTTCATCACCCACCGCGATGAATCGCCCCGATGCGATCGCCGCGGCCTGGGCCGAAGGTCGGCGCGGATCCATCGTCGCGATCCGCGCGTTCGTGATGATCAAGTCCGCGGCGGCGGGGGACGGCGCATTCGTGGAGCTCATGAATGTGACCTCAAATGTGTACGCGAGCGAAGCGGAGCGGATGCACGGACGAATGTGCAGGAACCTGTTCGGGCGTAGTCATGTGCCGCAGCACAGTTGTAGAGACGCCCCGACGTACTACTAAGCGTCGCGGCAGGTCATCGTCCCAGCCGTGGGCGGGGGTTCGTCGCAAAACGGCGCTTCCGGACGGGCGGTGATCAGTGATTGGCGCCGGCGCGGCTGGCCGGCTGCTTGTGGACCATGGTGTAGGCGTACTCCACGCCTTGGCCGTACGCGCCGCAGTGCTCCTTGACGATGGCCATGACATCGTTGTATGTGCCCTTGCGGGCCCAGTCGCGCTGGAACTCGAGCATGACCTGGACGGCGGTGACGGGCACGGCGCCCGCCTGCTCGATGCGACGCATAGCGGCGTCGTGGGCGACTTGGCTGGTGCCCCCGGATGCGTCCTCCACGGCGTAGACCTCGTATCCGGCTTCCATGGCCTGGATGGCGGGGAACGCAAGGCACACCTCCGTCCAGAGGGCGGCGATGACCAGCTTCTTGCGGCCGGCCTGCTCGATCGCCTTGACGAAGCCCTTGTCCTCCCAGGAGTTCATGCTGGAGCGCTCGATCGGAGACTTCTCCGGGAAGATGTCGAGCAGTTGGGGCCACATGCGGCCGCTGAACCCTTGAGTTTCGACGGTCGTGAGGACGGTGGGCACCTTGAAGGCCCGAGCCGCTTTCGCGAGCACCATGACGTTATTGAAAAGAGTCTGTCGGTCGATGTTCGCCACCCCGAATGTCATCTGCGGCTGGTGGTCGATGAAGACGACGGTGCAGTTGTCGGGTGTGAGCAAGCTATGGATCGGGCCGGTCGCCATGGTCGTACTCCTTTTATGGGTGAGGGCAAAGAGTACCCGCGGCGGCGTTCGCGGGCAACTAAGGATACCGCGGGGCTATAGTACCGTTCAGGAAACTATTGGAGACCGTTCATGCCCGACCTCAACGGATTCTGCCCTCTCGAGGAACTGCTCTCCCGCATCGGCGGGAAGTGGAAAGTGATCATTCTGTGGCAGGTGCTCGACGGACTCAAACGCTTCGGAGAGTTGCGCCGGCAGATGCCGCAGGTGACTCAGAAGACACTGACAGCGCAGCTTCGCGAGCTGGAGCGGGACGGGCTGCTGCACCGGCGGGTGTTCGCGCAGGTGCCGCCGCGGGTGGAGTATTCGGCGACGCCCCTGGCGCTGTCGCTGGGGCCGATCCTGCGGGCGATGCACGAGTGGAGTGTGCAGAATCTCTCTCCGGGCCGGACGCGTTTGAAGCGTGCGGCCCCGCGGAAGAAATGAACAAGGCGAACGAGTAGCACGAGGCCCGGGAGCGAACCGATGGACTGGATGACGTGGTACAACACGCTTGACAAACCGGGCTGGACGCCGGCGCCCGCCACGATCGGGACGATCTGGCAGGTGCTGTACGCGATCATCCTCGTGACGTTCGGATTCTGCTTCGCGCAGGCGTGCCGCCGCCGCATCGGGTGGGGGGTCATGGTTCCCTTCGGCGTCAATCTGATCGCCAACTTGATCTTCACGCCCATCCAGTTCGGCCTGCGGAGCCTGCCGCTGGCGAGCGCCGACATCCTGGTGGTGTGGGGCTCGATCATCTGGCTGGCGATCAGGATCTGGCCGTATTACCGATGGGTGGCGGTGGCGCAGTTGCCGTACTTTGTGTGGGTGTCGACGGCGACTGTGCTGCAACTGAGCATGACATGGATGAACCGTGGTCGGTAGGGGTTGGTGCATCGCTCGTCGCGCTCCAGGACCGCTTGTTTCAGAAGTTGATGTCGGCTGATGGGCCGGGTGAACTCATCGCTTGTCTTGAAGCTTGGGTGAATCTGTGAGGCCCGCGTCGTTGACGACAACCTGGGCCCTGGCGAGGTCCCAGACGGAGATGTCGCCCTCGGAACGCGAGACCGCCAGACGCGTGCCGTCCGGGCTCCACGCGAGCCACCAGATCGAACCGAGTTCGTCACCGAGCGCGAACAGCCGTCGGCCGGTGGCGAGGTCCATGACGTTGACGCCGCGGCCGGTGCCGTTGGCGACCGCGACCTTGGATCCGTCGGGGCTGACGCACATGTTGCCGACGCTGCCGGTGCTGGGTTCACCGGGGAGCAATGTCGTGAACGTTCGCAGCGTCTCTCCGGACTCTGGGTTCCAGATTTCCAATGATCTGAGTTCGGACCCCGCCATCGAGATGAACTCACCTAGGCCGGGAACCACGCCGATCTGTTGGATCGACCCGGCGCGATCACGGACTCGCCGCGGCGAGGGGTGTTCGTCGCCAAGGTTCAGGAAATACGTCCCGGCCTGGTCCTCGGCGCCGTTCAGGTAGGCAAACCGCTTGTGCGCGGCATCAAACTGATGGGCCCAGTTGTCACCCGTGAGCATGAGCAGTTCGCGTGCGCGGGGGGTGGATTCGGTCGGCGAGGTGTCGATCTCCCAGATGCGGGACCGCGTGCCGCTCGACGCGAGGTAGCGGCCGTCCTGACTGAAACTGCAGGCAAAGGTGTACGCCTCTTCCTCCTGCGAACCACCGAGCGTGACCGCGACGCTCTGCGTCGTGAGCGACCATATCTGGATCTTGTCGCCGTTCCATTCGCACGTGGCGAGGTAACGACCGTTGGGGCTGAACGAAAGACCCTGGCCGGGACCCTTGAGGCCGATCGGCGCCCGCGTCTGCTCGCCCGTTGCCGCGTTCCAGATGCGCAGGGTCTGGTCTTTGCCGATCGATGCCAGCCGCGAACCGTCGGGGCTGAACTCGACCGCCGGCACACCGCCCACGTGCCCGGAGAGCCGCATCCGTTCCGGGGTACCTCCCAGCCGGATCACCTGAAGGTCGTTGTCGGTCGCGAGCACCGTTTCGACGTCGCGTGCGAACAAGATCTGCTGCGCACCCATCGCGAGGCGGGCGATATCGGAGTGCGTAGCGACGTTGTAGAACCGGACGGTCTTCTCCTGTGGTAAGGGGATCGCCAGAGTCGAGCGGTTCTGGAACGCGGGGTGGTTGAAATAACCCCGGAATGAGCTGATCAGGTCAAGCCCCTGGGTGTCGTAGATCGCGATGCCGGTTTCGCAATCGCAGACCAGATACGCCCCGTCAGGGCTGAAGATCGCGGATTTCACACGGGCCAATCGCGGGTTCAGCGTCGCTCGCGCCGTGGCGCTAACGAGATCCCACAGCACGATCGAGCTGTCGTTGCCCGTCCGGAACGCGGCGAGCCGCGTCTCGGACGCAACGCAGAGTGGTGGAACGCCCAGGGCGCCGAGTATGTCGCCGCTCTCCAAGTTGCGGAGTTGAAAGGTCCCGGCCCGGACATCGTGCACCACGCCCACCACGCCGTTGGAAGCGGCGAGCAGGGCCGACAGGCCCGGCACCTGCGGCGGCGATTGAGCTGTCCAAACGCCGTCCGTGGAGAGTCGCCATTCGGCGAGTGAGGGTCCTTCGGTGCCGCGCTCGATCAGGCCGATGAGCCGGTCGCTGCCGGAAGTGAACATCATCTCGATGGGCCTGCCCTGACCTTCGAGAAAGGTGGTGGCCTTTCCGGATTGAGAGTCAAAGAACTCAAGCCGGCCGTCCGGGTGCGCGTTCGCCACAACCTCGCCGTTCGGGGAGATCGCGTGCAGGCGGAGCCCCGCCATTTCCTGGTTCGGAAGCTGCTTCCAGTGGCTGCTCAGCGTCACCGGCTCCAACCCGACGGGGTCGCCCAAGCACCGGGTCGCCTCCGAGAGGAGCACGGTCGGGTTGCGGTTGGCGGTGGGGATCGCCGCGGCCTGGCGGATGCGATCAAACACCTCGCGCCGGTAGCCGAGTTGGCGACTGATGCGGATGGCGCGGGCCTCGCGGACGAGCGAATCGTACAGGCGATCCTGGGCAAGATCGCGCTGTTTGACGGCGATGGCTTGAGCCGCCTGGGCGCGTCCCTCCGCTGATTCCGCGCGTGAAGTCTGGCGCAGAGCGCTGACCATACCGGTGGTGGTGCCGGCGATGCCCAGCACGAGCGAGCACCCCAGCACCGAGCCCGCGATGACCGCGGCGCGATACCGGCGGATGAACTTCTTCGCCCTGTAAGCGGTGGAGGCCGGGGCGGCCACCACCGGCTCTCCCGCGAGGTACCGACGCACATCCATCGCCAGACCGTTGGCGGTTTCGTAGCGGCGAAGGCGGTCTTTGTCCATCGCCTTCATGACGATCCAGTCGAGCTCGCCGCGGATCAGCGTGCCGAGTTTGCGTGGCTCGATGTGCCTTCGGGCCGCGATCCCGGCGAGGGTGTCGCTATTGCGGGAGAGTCTGGTGCTCGGTGGCGGGGGATCTGATTCGCGGATGATCCGCAGGATCTGGCCGTAATCGGCCGACCGAAGTTCCGCGCTGGTGAAGGGTGTGGTGCCGGTCAGAAGCTGGTACAGGAGCACACCCAGCGAGTACACGTCGGTGCGGGTGTCGATGTCGAGGGACCCCTCGGCCTGCTCGGGGCTCATGTACTCCGGCGTGCCGACGAACTGGCGACGCTCGGTGACAAGCGTCTTGTTCGTGAGTTGCGCACTTGTGGCCTTGGCGATGCCGAAGTCGATGACCTTGGGGTTGGACCGGCCGTCGAGCGTGGAGACCAGGATGTTGCTGGGTTTAAGGTCGCGGTGGATGATGCCTTTGGTGTGAGCGTGCTGCACGGCAGCGCACACCAGGGCGAAGAGTTCGAGACGATCCGGGATGCTGAGACCGGCGCGGTCGCAATACTCGCCGATCGGCTCGCCTTTGACCAACTCCATCACGAAGTAGGGGCGTCCGGTGTCGGTGGCGCCGGCGTCCAGCACGCGGGCGATGTTGGGGTGGTCCATGAGCGCCAGCGCCTGCCGCTCCTGCTCGAAGCGTGCGACGACCTGGCGAGTGTCCATGCCCAGCTTGATGATCTTGAGGGCGACTCGGCGCTGGACGGGCTGTTCCTGTTCGGCCATGAAGACCGATCCGAAGCCTCCCTCACCGATGAGTTGGAGGATCTTGTATGGCCCGATCCGGGTGCCCGGTCCTTCACGCAGAACGGCGAGATCGGAACCTGCGGCGCCGGGGGTGCCGGAATCCTGCGTGGCCGCGTCGAAGGCCGAGGAGGGCGCCTCGCCCACGGTCGGCGTGGCGATGGAGGGTTCCCGCTCCGCGGCGTCGATCATGGCGAGCACGCGGCGTTCGAGCGATGTGTCGCCCCCGCACGCGCGGGCGAGGAACGACGCACGCCTCCGCGGCACGGCGATCGCTTCATCGAAGAGTCGCCGGAGATCGTCGTGCTGGTATTCGGCCATCTGGTGATCCCACGAGTCGTCTTTGCACAACGAGGCCGCGTAGGAGTGGTGGGGCGGTTCGGTGTTGCCTTCACATCCGTACGCGGAGCATCCGGTCTGCCCGGTCTAGGGCTTCTTCTTCTCGTCCTTGGGAATGCCGTCCCGAATGACACGCTCGACGATGTCGCAGAAGCGGTCGAGCTCTTCGAGCGTCGTGTAGAGGCTGGGCGTGACGCGAAGCCCTTCAAACTCCGCGTGCTTGATCGCGACGGTGAGGATTCGGTGCTTGTCCCAGAGGTAAGTCGCCAGCGCTTCGGTGTCGACGCCGTCGATGCGAACATTCGCGATGCCGCAACTGAACTGCGGTTTGAGGCTGGTGTTGAGCGTCACGCGGCCCTTGCCCGACTCCAGGAGGCGATTGGCCCACCGGTCGCGCAACGCACGCAGGCGGGCTTCTTTGCGAGCGCCGCCGATGGCCTGGTGCAGCGTCAAGGCCTCGGCGATCGCGAGCGTCTGGGCGACGGGGTGGGTCCCGATTTCCTCGAACTTGCGGATGTCGTTCTCGCTCTCGGGCGTCGACCCCATGAGCGACCAGAGGTCCTTGATGCGGCTTCGTTTCACGTACAGAAGGCCGCAGCCGTGAGGGGCGAAGAGCCACTTGTGCAGGCTCACGCCGTAGTAGTCGCATCCCAGGTCGGGGATCTTGAACTCAAAGTGTGCCAGGGCATGGGCGCCGTCCACGACGACCGGGATGCCGCCGTTCTTGGCCCGGGCCATGTCGACCACGGCCTTGACCGGCAATATCTGGCCCGTGAGGTTGACGACGTGGCTGATGAGGATCATCCGCGTGCGCGGCGTGATCGCGGCCTCAAAGAGCCTGACGATCTCGGCGGGGTCTTCGCACGGCACAGGAATCTTGATCTGCTTGAGGATGACCTTCTCGCGCCGCTCGCGCTGTTTGAACGTCGAGATCATCCGCGGGTAATCCTGCGTGGTGGTCAGGACCTCGTCCCCGGCGCCGAGTTCGAGCCCGAACTGACAGATCTGCAGGCTCTCGGAACTGTTGCGGGTCAGAGCGATTTCCTCGGGGTCGCAGCCCCAATGACGGGCCAACCGCTCGCGGATGGTCTCCCTCGCCGGTTCCTGTTCACGCCACAGGGCCACCGGCGGCGGCCAAGAGTTCGCCCGTGAGAGGTGGCGGGCAACCGCCTCCTGCACCACGCGAGGCGAAGGGCTCACGCCGCCGTTATTCAGGTTGATGCAGGTGCGGTCCATCGTCCACATCTGCTGCACCTGTCCCCAGTAGGCCTCTGCGCCCGCGGGGTTGGCGGGATCAACCGGCTCGCCGGCGAGTTCATCGAGCAACGCCGCGGCGTGCTCGGCGGTCCACGCGGGTGAAGCGACAGCGGCCAGGCCGGCGAACCCGGCGGGGTATCGGATCGAGCCCAGGAAGTGGCGCCGGGTGAGCATGGTCAATGATTGCCCGCCTGCGCCCGTGTTTCCCGGGAGGCCGGAGTGGCCCTAGACCGGCTGGGCCTTGACCTTTTCTTCGATCACCGTGAGTTGGCCGACGATTCGTTTGCTGATCGCGTCGACTTTGGCGAGTTCGGCTTCCGCCTCGGCGGCGTTGCCCGAGCTCTTGAGATCGATGACCTTCTGCACTGTTCTGTGGAGAAGTTCGTGGTCTGCTTCCAGGGCCTTCATCTCGGTGATGGCGCCGTACTTGGACTGACCCTCACCGTAGTACCACTTCCCCAGGTCGCAGTCCCGGTGGCTGGTCGCCTGCGTCGCGGAAAGGCCCGGTTTTCCATCAAGAAAGTCGCGCAGGTGCAACTTCCACATCGTGTGTTTAAGCTTGGCGGACATGAAGTCAAAGTTCATGGAATAACTCCCTGATCTCAAGGTGATCGCAGGGTCATCGCCGCCGGCGAGTTGTTTCATCGCACGCGCCCTCGCGCATGTCAAATCCCGCCGCCACGGCGAACGAGGATGACCCGTTGATGAACATGAGCTGAGCCGAGGGAACGCGTGTATTTCCCGGCCGCCGCGAGAGTGAATGGCGGACGCTCACGCGGGCCCGCGTTACTTGTGAGGCGCGATCTTGTCCACCGAAATCGCCAGGGCTTCGGTGTAGGTGACGACGATGGTGTCGTCCAGCTTGAGCTTCTTGAGATTCTCGGGGTGGCGGGCCCGGATGGTCAACTGATTTCCCATCGGCCCTTCGAGCGTCACGGTCTGCGCCGTCAGATCAAGGCCCTTGACGGTGGTGACGACGCGGAAGGCTCGGAGCACGCCGCCGGCGGGATCGGTGCCCTTGGGCGCCCGTGCGCCTCCTTCAAGAAGCACGAGCGGATGGTCCTTTTCGTCCTGCGTCGGCGGGCGCAGTTCGCCGGCGATAGAGATGTAGTAATCGGCGGTCACGCGATCCCCCACGTTGATCTCGTTGAGGCGCTGCACCCGCTTGTCGACGGTGAACGTCGTTTCGTTGCCCAGTTCGTTCCTGAGAGTAAGTTCGCGCTTGGCGTGGTCGATCGCCTTCACCGTCGCGGTCGCCGTCACGAGCACAGAGTCCTCGGCCGTGAGCGGAGCCGCGGCCGCGGAAGTCTGTACTTTCTCCGGCGCCTTGGTGGTCGATTCGGCCTTCTCGGTCGACGAGCACGCGGCGAGCATCGCGACCGTGGTGGTGGCGGTGATGAGCAGACGAAGGTTCATAGGCAGACTCCTTGAAATAGATGTGGTATGAGAAGGTCCACGCCGACGCGTTCCGGGCATCATAGCGCACGGCGCGGCGGGGTTCCCCTCTTCGCGGGATTAGAATGCCGCTAAAGTGCTGTCGCAAATGAACTTCAGCGTCGCCGGCACTGTGTACAACAACGAGTCGCTATTCGAACCGGATGACGTCCAACTCCCCGCGTCCCGGAATCACGCGCCGCCGTCCGCCAGTTTTGCCACCAAACGGCTCCACCGCTTGCGCAACACCTGGGGCTCTTGCCCGATGCGCTGCGCGATCTGATCCCAACCCAGGCCGGCGAGCCGAAGGCGCGCGACCTCGTGATCCTCGTCGCTCAACCTGCTGCGGACAGACTCGATTTCCTCCCGGGCCTGCGCCGCCGCTTCAACACTCACGACCGCTCGGTGGCCGGCGGACAAATCGGCGTGAATGTCGCCGTCCGGCATCGCGTGTGTGGCGATGTCGCCGCCCCGCTTGAGGGTGCCGTCGGCCCGGGCCAACATGGCGAGCTTGGACCGCACCACCGTCTTGAGGTACGCCACCAGTTCACCTTCCGACCGGAAGTTGATGGCCCGGTCCCGGTAATCCTGCACGAAGGAGCGGGCGATGGACTGGCACACATCGCCTGAATCTCGGTGGTCGCGGAGGCGGGCGCCCATGCTGGTTCGCACGAACAGGCGGACCAGTCGCAGCAGTTCCGAATAGACCTGCGTGTCGGCCTTCGGGTCCCCGGAATCAGCACGCGCGAGCAGGTTGTGCAATCCATCGCCTTGCATGCTATTGCATCCCCGAAACCCCGAAACCCGATCATCTATGCGTCACGCCCACACCTGGAACGCACTCTCTTGGCGGCGAATAGTATTGACCGAACCCGAACAGCGAAGGGTCTTCCAGCGACAATGATGCCAGAGCCCCAGGAGCAACCCCAAGAAGGCCCGGACCGGTTCGACGTGGTGGCCGCGGTCCGTGCCATGTGGTCGGGTTCCGCCCCGCCCCCGCTGGACCAGTTGCTGACGCCGGCGATCCTCGCCGACGAGCAACTGCTGGCCGACGTGGTCGCGACGGATATCGAGGAGCGGCGGTCGCGCGGTCTTCCCGCCGGGCTCGCCGTGTACGTGCAGGCGTGCCCGGGGGTGCTCTCGCATCCGGCCGTGCGACGGGTGATCCTGATGGGGGAACTCATCTCCCGCGCCGATGAACCTCTGAACGCCATCCGCGCGGAACTCGTGCGGCATTTCCCCCAGATCGCGCAGGACATCGAAGCCGTGGCGGCGATCTCGATGCTGCTCAGCGGCGAGGGGCCCGCCTCGCGGCCGCGGCACCTGGTCGGGACCAGGTTGGGCAAGTACCGGCTGGACGCGTTGCTCGGCGCCGGAGCCTTTGCGCACACCTGGCTCGCGTGGGACGAATCTCTGCGGCGGCATGTCGCGCTCAAGTTGCTGGATGCATCGCACCTGCAAGAGTCAGAGGCGGCCGAGAGGGTGATGACCGAAGCCCGCGCCGCGGCGGGCCTGGACCACGCCGCGATCGTGCGAGTGCACGAGGCCGGACGTTTCCCGGAGACTGGTGAGTTCTACATCGACGCGCAGTTCGTGGGCACCCTGACGCAAAGCGAAGATCGCTCCGGCGGCATCATGGCCTCGACGCGGACGCTTGAGGATCTTCTTGCGAAGGGGCCCCTGGAGCCACGCCGGGCGGCGCTGCTCATCGCGGCGGTCGCGAGAGGCGTCGCCGCTGCGCACGCGCGGGGGATCACTCACCGCGACATCAAGCCCGCGAACATCCTGCTCAACGCGGACGATGCGCCCCTGCTCGCGGACTTCGGTCTGGCGCAGAGCGAAGAGCGTGAAATTGCCGGGGGGCAGGAACCGAGCAGGGCGTCACCGACGCGGCGGCGGGTGGCCGGCACCCCCGCGTACATCGCGCCGGAGATCGCGCGGGGTGAACCGGGCACGCCTCTCTCGGATATGTTCTCTCTGGGGTGCACACTCCGCGCCCTGTTGCTGGGGTGCCCGCCGCGTCAGGCGATCCGGGGGGACGGGAAGTCTTCTTTCGCCGAAGTTCTGCTGATGGCGAGCGAGCAGCCCCTGCCACCGATGATCGCCGGGCGGGTGCCCGCGACCTTGTGCCGGATCTGCGACCGGGCGTCGGCGCACCGCCCCGAAGATCGCTACGCCTCGGCCGATCGGTTCGCCGCGGACCTCGCCGCCTTCTTGAATCACATGCCTACTCAGGCCGACCCTCCGGGATCGGCAAGGTCGGCGGGCCTTTGGCTGCGACGCCACCGCGCCGGCGTCACGGTCGCGGCGGTGTCGCTGCTTCTCATCGCCGCGGCCACGACCGCCTTCGTCATTCGCCTGAGCGCAGAGCGGTCAAGGGCCGTCAAGGCGGAGCTCGCCGCGGAGGCCCAGCGCGACGCGGCGATCGCCGCTCACGACACGATCGAACTGATGAACCGGTTCGTATCCAGAACGTTCAACTCCACCCGCGGGCAGAAGTCAACCGGGAACGTGACCGTGATGGACGCGATCGGGCTCGCGTCCGAGCGAGTGGGGCGGACATTTTCGAATCGCCCGCAGGTTGAAGCCGCGGTGCGGCACTTTTTGGGAGAGGCCGCGATCGGCGCCGGCGGGTTCGACGCTGCACGCGTGCAACTGGACCGCGCGTTGCAGTTGCGTCGAACACACCTGGGCGAAAGTCACCCCGACACCCTCGCCACCATGCGGCAGGTGGCGGAACTCGACTCGGTCACGGGCCGCAGGGAGCAAGCCACAGAGGCCTACTCACGGATTCTGGGCACGCTGGGCGAGGCCGGCGCCATCAAGAATGCCGACGGTCTTCGCGCCATGGGCTGGCTGGGCGGCCGCGCGATGGACGCGGGCAAACTCGAAGAGGCCAAACGTATCCTGGAGATGGCCGCCGCGGCGTACGAGCAACAGCCGTGCGATGGGTCCGCCGATCAGCAGCAGGTGCTCAACGCGCTGGTGCAGTTGTACACGCTGATGCACGATGACGATGCCGCTGTGCGGACCCAGCGGCGAATCTTCGAACTCAACACCCGCAACCTGGGGCCCGACGACATCAGCACGCTCAACGCGCAGCAGGCCGTGGGCTCGGTGCTCAACGCCGCCGGCCGACGCGAGGAGGCCGAGGCTGTGTACCGCGATGCCCTGGCACGGTACCACGCGACCGTCGGGCGCAACCACGTCGCGTCGCTGCACGTCACGTTCGAACTGGGAATGCTGGCGATCCCCGACAGGCCGTTGGAGGCGCTGACCCTGATCCGCGAGGTTCGTGAAGCCACCGCGTCGTACAACAAAACCCACGTGCTCCGCCTGCGCAGCGGCACGATGCTGGGTCTGGCGCTCGAGGCCGCCGGGCAGAAGCAGGAAGCGGAGGCGGCGCTGCGGGGTTCCCTGGCGTCGAACCTCGAGGCGGCGGGCCCGGCGAACAAGTGGACGCGGGACGCCGCGAATCAACTCGCGAAGTTCCTGGATCGGCAAGGACGTCCCGAGGAGGCCGCGGCGGTTCGGGCACAGATTCGAGCAAGCCCCGACGCCGCCGGCGAGCCCGCGAAGGGAAGGTAAGCCGATCTCGCGGTCGAGCCGTTGACACAAGGCATGAAAAAACCCGCGTCATGATCGACGCGGGCCTTGCTGGATCGCGAACGAGATGTCTTACTGAGCGACGAACGGTTCGGTGTAGATGACGCGGACGGGGATGCCGTCGTACGACTTGGCGAGCTTCGGCGCCGGCGCGGGGCCCGGCTGGGCGTCCTGCTTGGGCTTCTGCATGTAGACGACGATCGCGGCCTTGGTGACGACATCGGCATCGCAGCCGACGCCGACGCCACAGACGCCGTCGAGTTTCATGATCTCGTCTTCGTGCTCGACCTTCACGGCCAATGCGCGGTCGAACTCAGCCTGCGCAGGGCCCGGAGGAACCGGGTCCGCGACGAAGCCGGAGCACGTGTTGCCGACGAAGGCGAAAGAGTGACCGCCGGCGGTGTACGCGTTGACGACGGACTGGATCGGGTTGTAGATGGTCACGGAACTGCTGCCCGCGAAGAGCAAGCCGACCGGGTTGAGCGTGCCGTCGTTGGAGAGCAGGACCGAGCCGGAGTCGCCGCCCGCGCTCATCGCGGTGGTGACGACCTGGTTGGTGAAACTGATCGTGAACCTCTTGCCCGAGTTGCAGCCCTTCTGGTACTGGATGCTCACGCTGGTGTTCAGCGATGTGACCGTGCCGGTGGTGGTGCCGGTGGTGCGGCCGCTCTTGATTACGGGCATGTTGAGGGCCGCGTTCTGCGTCGACGCGCAGGGCACGCCGATCCCCAGGATGAAGCCGTTGGAATCCACCATGCCCGGGCGCACGATCGACAGCGCGGTGTCCACGTTGGCCGTGCCCAGGGGCACGAGATTGCCCGCGAAGTCTCCAACGACCTGCGCGTTGGCGGCGCGGCATCCGACATCGATCAGGCCGGGCTGGATGGTGTCATCGCCCTGCGTCGCCGAGCCCGATCGCGCGAGCACGTGGTTGTTGCTCAGGATGCACGGTACGCCATCGCGAATCACCAGGGCGCCGAGCGTTCCGCCGCAGCAGTAGATGCTGCTCGCGTCGTTGTTCTCGCCGCCGGAACAGCCCAGTTTAATTGGTGGCGTCTGCCGGGACTGGTACTGAGTCTGCGCCCACGCACTGGTCGTCGCGGCCAAGGCCAGACCGATCATTCCCACAGGGATAGATGCTCGCATCGATGGACTCCGAACGGTGAGACAACACATCCGGCAGGCACGCCCCGGCCGAACGGCCGTCATAGATGTGGCGAATATACCGCAAGAGCCCGAAAAGTGCAAGGTCATTTTCCTGGAATAACACCCGTGTTTCAGGCCCTGAACAGGGCATGGGGCCCATGCGCAAGTTCGAAGATCCGGGAAGACCGGCCGAATCTCCATACCTGTCAACGTCGGCCGTCGTCCGGTCCCTGGCTGATCAAGGGGGGGATTGACGACCATCATGTCTGATGAACGGTGTGCGCTCTCGATGCCATGAGATGCCAGGGCGCAGAGTGCAACGCGAACGAGCGCGATCACAATATCCACGGGGCATTCGCCTCTACGGACATGGCCGGCCGCAGCACGGCTCGCACCCGATCGCCCGCCACGAAACGATGCGGATGTGCGGGCTCAGATAGTCGTCGCGTTCTGGCTCGGGCTGGTAGAGGTCGGTGCTGAGATACTTCTTGTTGCTGTCGGGGAAGATCGTGGCGACGACTCCATCGCCGCCCAGTTGCGAGGCGATCTTGTCGGCGCCAAGAAAGTTGGCCCCCGATGAGATCCCCACTGCCAGACCCACATGCCCCAACGCCTGCGCCATCAGAATGGCGTCCCCGTCCCACACATCCACGATCTCATCGAGGGAGTCAAGGTCAACGATCGCGGGAACGAACTCGTCCGAGATGCCCTGGATGCGGTGGTGGCCCATCTTTTTGCCGGTCCGCAGCGTGGGCGAGTTGGCGGGCTCCAGGGGGTGAATGCGCACATCCGGCCACGCGGCACGCAGCCCGCGTCCAACACCCATCACGGTGCCGCCCGTGCCCACGCCGGCGACAAACGCGTGGCACGGCACTCCCTGCGAGTTGAGCTGTGCGATGATCTCCGGCGCGGTCGTGCGCTCGTGCGCCTCGCAGTTGGCCGGGTTCTGGAACTGGTGCGGCAGGAAGACGTTCGCGTGACTCGCCGCGTACGCGTCGGCCTGGGCGATGCTCCCCAGAAAGCCGCCCTGCTCACGTGAAACCGGGATGACCTGCGCGCCAAAGGAGTGCATGAGCGCCACGCGCTCGCGGCTCATCCAATCCGGCATGTAGATCCGCACCGGGTGGCCCAGCGCCCTGCCCATCGCGGCGAACGAAATGCCGGTGTTGCCGCTCGTGGCCTCGGCGATCTCGTCACCCGGCCGAAGCTCGCTGCTGAGATACGCCTCACGCAGAATCCACAGCGCCATGCGGTCCTTGACCGAGCCGGTCATGTTCTTCTGCTCGTACTTGGCGAATAGACGGCGGCGCTGCCCGCGGGATTCGTACGTGATCTCGAGCAGCGGGGTGCGGCCCACCATGCCGTGGAGCGCATCGGTGGGAGTTCTGGACTGGACGAGCGCGGTGGCGGTCATGGGACTTCCTCGTGAGAGATAACGGATAATCATATCCGCTATTCGACGGTACATGATCGGGGCCGGGTGATCAAGCCCGGATTGTTCCGGCGCTCGATGCGCACCGGCGACGCTGTTCGGCATGCGTCCGCGCCGGGTGCTGCGTCCCTGCAACTAGCCGGCTTCGGTCATCTCGCGGACGCCTTTAAGGCGAGGTCGATCCGAACTCCAGACGCGGGCCATGAGGCGACGGCAAGACACCTCCGCGAGCCGAGGTATGCGGGCGATTCCGGCTGAACGCCTCGACCGATCGGCACCTCAAACACACCGCAATTCGCGGCAATCACGCACGCAGGCGCCCAGATCCGTGACGCCGATGTGCGGATCGTCAGGGGGAGTTCTCGGCAACGTGCCCGACTTCTGTTCGAGCGGCGAACCGGACCCGAAACCACGCGTGGTGAAGTGGAATCAGATGCCGCGATACTGACAGACCATAAACGCGTGCCTGATCGAGCGGTCGCCGAGTGGGCGGCGTTACGCCAGTTCATAGGAGGCTCCGCCGGCCAGAATAGTGTCTCAAAAGTTGACAAGCGAGTCAACTTATCCATATTATTGCGAACTACGTCCCTGCGAACTACACGCTGATTTTTCGTGTGAAGAAGAAATGACATGCGTACCTCGCTGTCAACAACCACGACCAGTGGAATGCCCCATCGGGCGTCGGACGCTTGCAAACAAACTTGGGTGAGAACCGCCGCGATCGCGATCTTCGCGTTCGGGTTGTCTACGTACGCGCCGGCACAAGAGCCCACATCCACCGCCGATCCGGACCGCCGTTGCCTTCAGTGCCACGGGCAGGAGCACATCGGCCAGTTGAACCCCACCGAACGGCTTTCGATGGTCGGCACCTGGCTCGACACCGAGACCAAGCCGCCGCCGGGCCCCGCGCCCGATCGCAAGCCGATAGGTGATGAACCGGCGGTCCGCCCCGGGCTCTTCATCAAGAGGGACGCCGTCGCCGCGAGCGTACATAAGGGTGTGAAGTGTGTCGAGTGCCACGAAGACGCGGCCAGACTACCGCACGAGCCGGCACTGAACCTCAAGACCTGCGCTACCACCTGTCACGCCGAACCCGCCAAGGCCTTCCCGACGGGGTCGCACTACGAAGCGCTCAAGAACGGCGACAAACTGGCGCCCACGTGCGCTTCCTGCCACGGCGGCCACAACATCCGCGGGATCGGCGATCGCCAGTCCCCGCAGCACCGTCTCAACAGCATCTTCCTGTGCGCCGAATGCCACGAACGGCACATGAAGGACACCCCCGGGGGCTACAAGCCCCGCACCCATATCGAGGCGTACCTGAACAGCGCCCACGGTAAGGCCGTGGCGGAGGCCGGTCTGGTCGCCGCGCCCACATGCACGGACTGCCATAGCGCGCACGCCGTGCACCCGGTCAGCGACCCCGCTTCCCCGGTGCACCGCGACAAGATCTATACCACGTGCGGCCGATGCCATGTCGGCATTCTGAGCATCTACGAGAAGAGCCTGCACGGCAAGCTCGCGATGGAGGGGGACCCCAAGGCCCCCGTCTGCACTGATTGCCACACCTCACACGAGATCATCCAGCACGACAAGGTGGCCTTCAAACTCGCCAGCGGCGACCGCTGCGGCAAATGCCACGCCGACCGCGTCGAGCACTACCGCGAGACTTTCCACGGCAAGGCCCTGGCGCTGGGGTACTCGAAAGTCGCCGCGTGCTACGACTGCCACGGCCACCACGACATCGTGCCCATCAAAGACCCCACCAGCCGCCTGTACGGCGAGCACAAACTCAAGACGTGCCAGCAATGCCACCCCAGCGCCGGCATCAAGTTCACCGATTACATCGCCCACGCCGACCACACCAACCGCAAGCTCTACCCCGTGCTCTACTGGACGTTCGTGGTGATGACCGCGATCGTCGTCGGCACATTCCTCTTCTTCGGCGCCCACACCATCCTCTGGTTCGGCCGGTCCGCGATCCTCTACTTCATGGACCGCAAGGCATTCCGCGAAGCCAAGCTCAAGGCCGCGGCCGACGAAGACACGTTCGTCCGCTTCAAACCCTTCGACCGCTTCCTGCACGTGCTGGTCATGACCAGCTTCCTGCTGCTGGTGGCTACGGGAATGCCGCTCAAGTTCTACTACACTGACTGGGCCAAGGAAGTCGTCAAGTGGATCGGCGGCCTCCAGGCCGCGGCACAGTTGCACCGACTGGGCGCCATCATCACCTTCACCTACTTCTTCCTGCACATCAGCAGCCTGGTGCAGCGGGGTTACGCCAACCGCTCGCAGTTCATGCACGAGAAGACCGGCAGGTTCAGCCTTCGCAGGTTCCTCGGCGTGGTGTTCGGCCCCGAACTGCCCTATCCGCATGTTCAGGACCTCAAGGACTGGTGGGCGCACCAGAAGTGGTTCTTCGGGCGTGGCCCGCGTCCGCAGTTCGATAAGTGGACGTACTGGGAGAAATTTGATTACATGGCGGTCTTCTGGGGCGTAGCGGTCATCGGCCTGAGCGGGCTGGTGATGTGGTTCCCCACCTTTTTCACCAAGCTGCTGCCCGGCTGGATCATCAACGTCGCGCTGATCGTGCACAGCGACGAGGCCCTGCTCGCGGCCGGTTTCATTTTCGCGTTCCACTTCTTCAACGTGCACTTCCGGCTCGAGAAGTTCCCGATCGACTCGGTCATCTTCTCCGGTCGCATCTCCAAGACCGAGATGCTCCACGAACGCAAGCGCTGGTATGACCGTTTGGCCCAGGCCGGTCGCCTCGACACGATCCGCATCAAGGACGAATGGTCGCAGTGGCGCCGCGTGATCCACCCGCTGGGGTTCCTCGCGTTCGGGCTTGGGCTCGTACTGCTGGTGCTCATCGTGTACGCCATGTCGTCCCGGCTCATCGGAGGACCCTGACCGCCCGAGTACCGCGATGGCCCCATCGCCGTGGCGTCTCAACTGATCGGACCCGGTAACACCGTGAAAGTACCTACAGAAAACCTGGAACACTCGGCCGGACGGCGGCGTCCGGGGCTGACAACAAAGCGGACCACATTGTCCCTGCTCTCGGTATTCGTTCTGTCCGCGGCCGCCGCGGCAGCCCAGCCCGTGCGAGAAGGCTCGGCGGACCGTCGTTGCCTGCAATGCCACGGCCAGGCTCACATCGCGGAAATATCGCCCGCCGAACGGCGCTCGATGGTGGGCACATGGCTGGACACAGACAAGCCGCCGGCCCCTGCGCCCACGCAGGCGGAGCCTCCGTCGGCGGATGCGCCCGCGACGCGGCCCGGATTACTGGTCTCCGCCAACGCGCTGGCCGGCAGCCCGCACGAGAAGCTCGGTTGCGTGGAATGCCACCAGGACGCGGCGAACCTGCCGCACGCCCCCAAACTCGCGCCCGCTTCATGCACCGCTTCGTGCCACGCCGCCGAAGTGAAGGAATACGAGGGCAGCGCCCACCGCGCGGCCTTGCTCCGCAACGAACCACTGGCGCCCACGTGCACCACCTGCCACACCGGCGCTCACCAGATTCCCCGGGTGTCCGACCGCAAGGCGGCGCAGCACAAGCTCAACTCCGTCCACCTGTGCGGCGATTGCCACAAGCGGCACACCGAATCGCAGAGTGTTTCGTCTCAGCACGCGAAGGTGACCGACTACCTGGACTCGGCGCACGCCCGTGCGGTGACCAAATCCGGTCTGCCGATGGCGGCGACGTGCGCCGATTGCCACGGCGCGCACGGCGTGAAGCCCTCGAAGGATCCCACGTCGACCGTGAACCGGGCGAACGTGCCGGAGACCTGCGGCAAGTGCCACGTCGGGGTGATCGAGACGTATTCCCAGAGCGTTCACGGACGCAAGCACGCCGAGGCCAACGGCAAGGCGGCGGTATGCACCGATTGCCACACGGCCCACCAGATCACGCTGGCATCGGCCCCCGGTTTCATCACCGACGTGATCAAGGAGTGCGGGCGCTGCCACGACAGCCCCGACGCCAACGGCGACCGGGTGGGCACCTATTACAAGACCTACGCCGCGAGCTACCACGGGCAGGTGACCAAGCTCGGGGCGACCCGCGCCGCTCGCTGCAGCGACTGCCACGGCTACCACGACATCCAGCCTCTGGACGACCCTAGATCGAGCGTGGGCAAGGACAAGATCGTTCAGACCTGCGCTAAGTGCCATCCGTCGTCGAACGCGAGCTTCGTGCAGTTCAACCCGCACGCGAACCACCGGGACAGCAAGAACTTTCCGATCCTGCACGGCGTGTGGCTCTACTTCATGATCATGATGAGCGCGGTGTTCACCTTCTTCGGTGTGCACACGCTGCTGTGGTTCGCGAGGTCGATGGTCGACCGCATCAGGCACGGCAAGCCCCACGCCCACCCGCACCAGCCCACGGCGATCCGCCGGTTCACCGTGCTGGACCGGGTGAACCACATCTTCGTCGCGCTGACATTCTTCGGTCTCACCGCAACGGGTATCCCGCTGGTCTTCTCGCAGCAGCCCTGGGCACGCCACCTCGCCGAGATGGTGGGGGGTGTCGAGGCCGCCGGTCTGTGGCACCGCTTCTTCGCCGTGCTGTTGATCATGAACTTCGGTCTGCACTTCATCGGCCTGGGTGTGGCGTTCTTCCGCAGGGACTGCTCGTGGACCCAGTGGATGTTCGGGTCCAACTCGCTGCTTCCCCGTTGGAAGGATGTCCAGGATTGCTGGGGCATGTTCCGCTGGTTCTTCGGGTTCGGACCCCGCCCGCGGTTTGATCGCTGGACCTACTGGGAGAAGTTCGACTACTGGGCCGAAGTAGGCGGATCGATGATCATCGGCGGTTCCGGCCTGCTGCTCTGGTTCCCCGAACTGGCGTCGCGGATTCTGCCGGGCTGGAGTTTCAACATCGCCATGATCGTGCACGGATACGAGGCCCTGCTCGCGATCGGTTTCATCTTCACCATCCACTTCTTCAACGCGCACCTGCGACCCGGGACATTCCCGGTCGATGAGGTGATTTTCACCGGCAGTGTGCCCGAGCACGAACTCAAGGAGCAGCGGCCCGACGAGTACGACCGTCTGGTCGCCGCCGGCAAGCTCGACGCACTGCGCGTCGCGGCCCCCGACAAATCCCGCCGCCCCGGCATCCTGATTGTCGCGATCGTGTCGGTAGGCATCGGCCTGATTCTGCTGGGGCTGATCATTTACGGAGGGCTCGCCTGAACGCGGGATGACACGCATGCTCCGTCTCAGCGACATCCGCAAGAAGCTCTCCGGCCGGCGGGCACTGCTTGAAGTGCTGCTGGTACTCTGCGGACTGGCGGTGATCGCTGCCGCGATCGTCGCGGCGTACCTGCGTCCTCGGACCGAGCTCCTGGCTCCGCCGAAGCCCGCCGCGCCGGTCACCGAAACAGCCCAGCACCCCCGGCAGCCCGTCAAGCCGGCCCCTCGCCCCACACGCCCCGTTGAATTCAGCGAAGGATGCTCGACCGCCGAGTGCCACGCGCCGGCGACCGGCGCTCTGGTCGTGCACGCCCCCTTCGCCCGATCGGAATGCCAGGCGTGCCACCAGCCCGACCAGGGCGACCACAAGTTCCCGCTCCGGGACACCAAGGAGGCGATCTGCACGTCCTGCCACGACACCTCTTCCCATGGCACGTTCCAGCACAAGGCCATGACGGGCGACTCGTGCCTGGCGTGTCACGACCCCCACACCTCGAAAGCCAAGGGGCTGCTGCTGGGGGCTTCCACACGCGAGACGTGCGTCCGTTGCCACCCGGGCTCGGAAGGAGCGGTGGTGCACAAGCCGTACGGCGCGGGAAGCTGCGACGCGTGCCACGATCCGCACGGCGCGGACAACCGGGGCCTGCTCCTGGGCGGCGCCGGTCCCGACAACTGTCGCATGTGCCACTCGCAGCTCGTGAACGGTGTTGAGACTTCCAAGCACTCTCACGGCACCGCCAAAGGGCAGTGCATGGCCTGCCACTCGCCCCACGCATCGGAGCACAAGGGGCTGCTGACCGCCCGCACGAAGGACCTGTGCGTGACCTGCCACAACGACGTCGGCACGACGGTGGGGCAGGCGACCCTCGGGCACGCGCCGGTGATGCAGGGCGACGAGTGCGTCACGTGCCACGAACCCCACGCCTCATCCCATCCACGCATGCTGCGGGATACGCAGCCGGTGATCTGTCTCTCATGCCATGACAAGCCCGTGAAGGCGGCCGACGGGCACACCGTGATCGCTCTGGGCGAGGAACTCTCCAAGGCGACCGTCGTGCACGGCGCGGTGAAGGCCGGCGACTGCAGCGCGTGCCACAGCGTGCACGGCGCGACCCACGAGCGGCTGCTGCGGCAGATCAACACCGACGTGTTCGCCGGGCCCTTCGACGTCAAGAACTACGCCCTGTGCTTCGCCTGCCATGATCCGTCGCTGGCGGAGGTCGCGGGCGCAACGAGCTTCAGGGACGGGGACAAGAACCTGCATCAATCGCACCTGCGGGCCGGGGACCAGTCGCGCGGGTGCGCCGCGTGCCACGCCATCCACTCCGGCGAAACGCCCCGCCTGATCGCCAAGACCGTCAACTACCAGGGCTCCTCGTGGGCCATGCCGATGGGTTTCGTGATCACCCCGACCGGCGGGAGCTGCTCGCCGGGTTGTCACGAGGTCCTCGCGTACGACCGCCGTCCCGGCGGCTACAAGGCGAACAAGAACGGAGGCGCACCGTGACACCGCGCACACTCATTGGGTTCCTGCTGCTGGCAGGGCTTTCCGCCGCCGCGGCGGGGCAGACCGAACCGCCCGTCGCACAGCCGGCTCGCCCCGGCGTTCTGGACCGCACGGGCTCAACGGCGCATGCGCCGACGGTGCTGGTGCAGCGTGAGGGCTGCGTGACGGCGGAGTGCCACCCCGGCGTCAAGGAACATCCGGTGCTGCACGGCCCTGTCCGCGTGAACGGGTGCGACGGGTGCCACTCCCTGACCGACGCGGCGACCCACAAGTTCAAGGCGGTGCGCGAGCGTCACGAGCTGTGCGGGCTCTGCCACAACCCCGACGAGCACCTGGGCGCATTCTCCCACGAACCGTTCGCCAAGGGCGAGTGCCTGGCGTGCCATGACCCGCACGGCAGCAAGGAAGGAAAGCTGCTCCGGGGCGAGAAGTACGTCGACTCGTGCCTCTCCTGCCACAAGGACATGACCGGCGCCCGCGACCGGGTGCACGGCCCGGCCTCCGCCGGCGCTTGCGGCGCGTGCCACCAGCCCCACACCTCGCGTCTTCCCAAGCTCCTCAACGCCGAGGGGCGAGATCTGTGCCTGCGGTGCCACATCAAGACCGACCTGGAAATTGAAAACAAGCCGGTGGTGCACGCGCCGGTGCTGGGCGATTGCGGGGTGTGCCACGACCCGCACGCCACCGACAACCCCGGTATGCTGCGGTCCGACGCCGCGACGCTCTGCACGGAGTGCCATCAGGACGTCGCCCACACCATGGCGGAGGCGACCAACCCGCACGCCGCGGTCACGACCAAGCGTGCCTGCCTCAACTGCCACAACCCGCACGCGAGCAGCAACGTGGCGTTGCTCAAGAGCGACGTCAAATCACTCTGCTTTGAATGCCACAACCAACCCATCGCCATGAAGGACGGCACGACGCTGGTGAACATGAAGAAGGTCATCGAGACCGGCGCGAGCCTGCACGGCGCCGTCACGCAGCGCGGGTGCGTCGAATGCCACGAAATCCACGGCGGGGGGCACCGGCGACTCCTCACCAACGAGTACCCCTCGGACCTTTACTACCCCTTCACCGAGAACACCTACGCGCTCTGCTTCGGGTGCCACGACAAGCAGATGGTGCTGCAGGCAAAGTCGGCAAACGTGACCTCGTTCCGCAACGGCGAGAATAACCTGCACTTCGTGCACGTGAACAGCGACAAGAAAGGACGGTCGTGCAAGGTGTGTCACGACGCCCACGCCGCGAGCCGCGACAAGCACATCCGCGAAACGGTGTCGTACGGCGCCGCGGGCTGGAAGCTGCCCATCAAGTACGAAGCCCTGGCCGAAGGCGGACGCTGCGGTGCCGGCTGCCACGCGCCGTACGAGTACAACCGCGTGACACCGGTGGTGAACAACACCTCCGCCCCGGCCCCCAAGTGGAACGGAGAAGATCTCGTGCCCGGTTCCAGGGCCACCCCCAAGGAAACAACCCCGGACCAACCCCGCAAGTAAGCACAGGAAACCGAACGGCGGCACAGCCGACCGACACCGAAGGAGCCCGAAATGAACATGAAACGCGCAATCACTCTCGGACTGGCCTCGATCACGATCGCATTCGCGCTCGCCATGCCGGCGAGGGCCGACGACCTGCGGAACGTCAAGCGCGGCGAGCCGATCCCCGCGTGCAAACTCCCGACCCTGGACGCATCGGTGGTCGACAGCGATGCCCTGAAAGGATCCGTGGTCGTGATGGTGTGCGTCTCGGCCAATCAACGCCGTTCGGAACTGGCCGCGATGGAGTCGTCGGAGGTCGTCCGCGAGTTCGCCGCCGATCACGTGAAGCTCGTCCATGTCACGGCGGACGTGGTGCAGAAGGCCGATTTCGAGAAGTTCCGCAAGGAGCGGGGGATCGACGCGCCGCTGGCGTTCGACGCCGATCGCGCGTGGTACGCGAAACTCGGCCTGATCGTCTTCCCGACGACGGTGATCATCAGCAAGGAAGGAAAGCTGGCCAACGTTATCTCGCTGCACGGCGGCGATTACAAGCACACGCTCGAGGCGTACATCAAGCACGCGTGCGGCAAGATCAACGATGAACAGTTGCACCAGGCGCTGGAGGCCCGGGCCTCCGACGACGCCTCCCCCAAGAGCCTGGCCTCGGCCCACCGGGCGCTGGCCCGCTCATTGCGTGAGAAGGGCCGCTTGGACGCCGCCAAGGAAGAACTCAACAAGGCACGCGAGCAGGACCCCGAGAACCGTGAGATCATGCTCGATTTCGTCGAGCTCGACATCCAGATGAACAACCTCGACGGCGCCGATGTGCTGGTGGATCAGGTGCTCAAGATGCAGCCCGATCACCGGCGGGCCAAGCAGTTCCAGGGCATCATCCTGTACCGCCGAGGCAACATCGACGCGGCCATGGTCTCGCTCGAGGAGTCCCTCAAGCTGAACCCCAGCCCCGAATACGCCCACTACTACCTCGGCCGGATCTACGAATCCAAGGGCGATTCGGCCAAAGCCATGGAGCATTACCGCGAAGCCCTGCGCCACTTCGTGCACGACACCGACGCTCCGAAGGACACGCAGACGCCGGCCAAATAAGCAGCGGCCCATACCCAGCCGCCGCCGCGAGTCCCGGGTCAAACGCAAGACCGGGCCCCTCCATCACTTCGGTTTCTTCCAAGAGCACGCACCGCACCGGGATCGGTCGGTGCGTGCTATGTTGAGTGCCGAGGTGAACTCCCGGGCGGCGGGGTCGGAAGACGCCCGAGGCCCGGGCCGCCAACGAAAAAAAGCCCCGCCATCGAAGATGGCGGAGCTTTCTCTACATCAATCGGTGAACCGACTTACTTGGGCTGGTAGCTGAACTTCTGGCCGCCGATGGACGCCTCGTACATCAGGCCGGACTCGCCCATCGTGAACACGGCCACGCCGTCGGCGTACTTGGCGTTCGCGCCGGCGCCAGACTTAAGAGCCACCGCTGTAGCCTGTGCGCTGAACGCGAAGTTACCCGACTTGAACTTGGCAAGGGCCTCAGGAGTTGAGAACGCGACGATCTCCGAGTACGCCTGGCCGCCCAGCGCGAGGCCGATGGAGGCCTGGCTCAGGTCGCAATAGCCGACGACATCGCCGTGCTCGTACAGCACGCCCTTGCCGTACGCGCCGCCAACGCCCACCGCGCCCTTGCCCACGGTCGGGAAGACCGCGTAACCGGCCGCTTCCTGCAGCACTTTCGAGAGCGTGGGGTCGTTCTTCTGAGCGGTCGAAACCGTGTTGGCCGCACCGTTGCGGACATCCAACTTCCCGCCCTCGGACGAAGGCGCCGTAGAGCAGCCTGTGAAAGCAGCGGCTCCGAGAAGTGCGGAGGCGATTACCGAAGCGGTCAGTATTCTGGGTGTCATGAACTCGTCCTTGTGTTAAGTGTTGCTGTTCGCACAGCCGACGGCGACGACGCATACGTGCGGGCCATCGGTGGTTGAAATAAGCGTATGTCTCATTTCGAATTGAAGAAGCGAGGTCCGATCGATTGCGTGATCAAACACGGAAATTTCCTCATTCCGAAGCGAACGTCCTCGCGACGAGCCGGTCCGCACGAGTCTTGCCAAACCGCGCGCCGTGGAACCGTCGCTGATGCCGCGGCCGTCTTATCTGCACAGGCTTGCTCTGCTTCGAACACCCGCCGCGTGCGCAGCGGCGTCCGGCGGGCAGAGCGAATTGAGGTTGCCATGCGCCTCGACACGCCGCACACGCATCCACTCCACGGACTGAGGTATTGGCCAGGGCGGACATCAGTCCCCGATGAACCGGGGCTTGGAGATTCCTGGGTCCCAGGGGTTGCGGCGCGTGCACGATCGCTATACCGCAGGCTCTCGCAGGCGTACCCGGGCGCATCTGCGCGAAGTCGGTGACTCTCAGGCCGCGGCGCGGGCGAACGTGCCGTTCTTCTCGAGCAACTGAGTAATCGCCGCCGCCGGGACGGGCATGGAGAAGTAGTAACCCTGACCCAGATCGCAATCCAAGGATTGAAGCTGGGCCAGTTGTTCGGCGGTCTCCACACCCTCCGCCACCACGCGAGCATTGAGGTTGTGCGCGATGGAGATGATCGCATGAACAACCGCGGCGTAATCCCGGTTGGTCTGCGCCGTCATCACGAATGAACGGTCGATCTTGAGCACGTCGATCGGTAACCGGTGCAGGCACGACAGAGAAGAATGACCCGTGCCGAAATCATCCATCATCACGCGGCAGCCCAGCGAACGAAGCTGCGACAGCGTCGCAGCCGCGGCCTTCAGGTCGAGCATCACGGCCGATTCGGTCACTTCGAACGCCACGTCACCGCCGCGGACGCCCGTCGCGGTCAGCACGTCACGCACGTGATCGATGAACGCGGGATCACGAAGTTGAATCCGGGAGACATTCACGCTGACGTACAGCGCGGGCGCGCCGGCTCTCGCTTCGTTCCACCGCGCGATCTGCCGGCACGCTTGTTCAAGCGTCCAGAGGCCGATGGCGTTGATCAGGCCGGCCTCTTCCGCGATGGGGATGAACACGTCCGGCGAGACGCGTCCGCGTTCGGGGTGTGTCCACCGCAGCAGCACCTCGAACCCCACCGAAGCACCGGAATCCAGGTTCACGATCGGCTGGTAGTGCAGTTCCAACTGATTCAGCGACAACGCCTGTCGCAGATCGGCCTCGATCGTGAGGCGCTCCACCACCGCGGCGTGCATCTGCTGATCGAAGATCGCGCACCGGCACTTGCCGGTGAACTTTGCGCGGTACATCGCCGTGTCGGCCTCGCGGAAGAGTTGGTCGGCGGTGTGCTCGGGCGTGCTCACGGCGATCCCGATGCTCGCCGAGATCTGCGCCTTGTGCCGATCCACATTCATCGGCTCCGCGAGCGTCTTGAGCACCCGCTCCGACACTCGCGTGGCGTCCAGAGGATCGGCCAAGCCATCGAGCAGCACGACAAACTCGTCCCCGCCAAGCCGCGCGGCGATCGCCTCGGCCGGTCGGCCGATCGTGTCGCTCGCCCGCACCGCCTGGCGGAGGCGTTGGGCAACCTCCAGCAGCACCCCGTCGCCCACCTTGTGGCCCATGCTGTCGTTGATGAGTTTGAAGTTGTCCAGATCAATGAACAGCAGCGCACACGCGCTCCCAGTGGCGCGGCGGCTCCGTTCCAGGCAATAGGCCAGACGGTCCATGAGCAGCGCTCGATTCGGCAGGTCCGTCAGCGGATCGTGCAACGCGTCATGGCGCAGCTGGTCCTGGGCCTTCTTGCGATCGTCGAGTTCCCGGGCCAACGCCGCGTTCGTGGACTCCAGGTCCCGCACCAGCCGCTGCGAAATGTCCCACTTCTGCGTCAGCGACAGCGCGAACTGAAACACCTCCGCCGCGTCGAACGGCTTTCGCAGAAACAGCAACTGGTCCGATCGCCCCAGTCGCTTGACAACGTCGTTCCAGCTGTAATCGCTGAACGCAGAGCAGATGACCACCTGCAGGTTCGGGTCAGCCTTCCACAGGCGCTCGACCGTTTCGACACCGTCCCAGCCCGGCGGCATGCGCATGTCCACGAACGCCAGCGCGAACGGTTTGCCATCGCCCATCGCCGCCTCGACAAGCTCCAGCCCCTTCTGCCCTTGCGTAGCGTGCGCGAGCGAGAACTGCGTGCAAGGCGCCGACGCGGGGGCCGTGGCCTCGCCCAGGATCGACGCTTCGAGGTCGTCCACGTCCGTCGCCTTCGCCGCGGCTCCCAGTATTCGCTGATAATCGTCATGGATCGACTCGTTGTCGTCCACGATCAGCAGCCTGCGGTTGGTCCCACCGTCCGTGCTCATGCTGCGGCCCTCTGGAGTGCGGTGACCCGGGGCAGTTCGAGGCGGAAGACCGCGCCCATGTCCTGACCGTCGCTGTCGGCGGTGATGGATCCGCCCATCTGCCGTGCCGAAACGGCGCAGTAATGCAGCCCCAGCCCGTGGCCGTCCTTGCGAGTGGTGAACCCCTGCTTGAACAGGTTCTCTTTCGCCTCCGGGAGCATGCCGGCGCCCCGGTCACGCACCTCGATCCAGAACCGATCGCCATCACCGCAGCCGCAGGTGACACTCACCGCCCGCCGGGACGGTTCGCAATGCTCCATCGCCTGCTTGGCGTTGGTGAGGAGGTTCACGAGGATCTGCTGGAGCTTGCCGCTGTCGAGAGCGACACGGATGTCCTCGGGTGAGTTGATGGTCAACGTGATGCCGTGACGCTGATACGAGGGGGACACCAGCATCCGCACCTGCGAAAGCAGTGTCGAGAGCATCGCGGGCTCGTGAGTTGCCGGGCCCGACGCCACGGACTGCTGCGCCCGGATGATCTCCTGGATGTGCTGCAGCGATGCCTCCAGACGCACGGTCTCCGCCGTCAGGGCGTCGCGTTCCTGCGACAGATCGTCCGCGGCCTTGATGAGATACCGCGGAATCTGCGCGCCCTTCTGGTCGGTCGTGAGGAACGCGGCCAGATCGTTCTCGTGCTGACGCAGCAGGGCCGCTACTTTCGAGAAGCCCGCCGCACGCGATCCCGCCAGGGTCTGCCGCATCACGCCCGCCGTCACCGCCACGTTGTTCAGGGCGTTGCCCACGTTGTGCAGCACGCTGTCCGCAACCTCCGCCATGCCCGCCTGCCGGGATGCACGCGCCAGCGATGCCTGCGACTCGGCCAGCCGGCCGATCATCAGGTTGAACTCGTTCGCGAGCGTCCCGATCTCGTCGTTGCGGTCCATGTCAAGCTTGGACGTCAGGTCCGCCGTGGCGCTCACGTTCGTGGCGTGACGGGTGAGCCGAGTCAGAGGCCCCACGATCCGTGTCTGTAGGAACGTCACAAGCAGCAGCAGCGTGAAGCCCGCCGCGCCGATCATCGACAGCCGGCCGAACGTCATCGTCGTCTTGCCCGCCGCGGTAATGTCCCTCGGCACGCTGGACCGCAGCACCAGCGAATCCTCATCCCGCACGCCGGGAACCAGCCGGTACACCGCCAGCGCATCGCTGTTGCCGTCGCGGATGATCGCCTCCTTCGGCGAGGTCTTGAGCGCCGACACTTCTGCCCGGGCCTCATCGGGAAGTTCACCCTCCGACCATGTCGCGAACTTCACGCTCGTCTGGGCGGACAACTGCTCCAGCGCCGCCGCGTCGAGGAAGCGGCCGAAGATGATGCGCCCCACCGCGGGCCCTTCGAGGTTCGATTTCACGATCTGCCGCGAGCACACCATCATCGGCCCGCGCTCCGTGAGCATGATCCCCACGACCGAACCGTCTTCCGTAGTTGACTGTCTCAGTGTGTGCGTTTCCGGGAACTTGTCCTGCGGCAGCGATGCAAGCGTGGTTGTGTTCATCGTCTCCAGATCGAAGACACGCCCCCACACCACGTTGCCTTCCGCGTCGCACACGAACAGCACCGGCAGGTTGCACCGTTTGAAGTAGTCCGGCTCGTCGAAGTTGGCCTTCTCGAACTCCATGTTGCGATCTTGGATGTACCGGTACATGTCGTCCCACTCCGCCCAGTCGAGGCAGAACTAGGAGAGGTGCTCCACTTCCCGCGAGATCGACTCCACGCACCGGTCCGCGTCCGTCGCCGCGTCCGTTCGTTCGAGCGTCACGAAGCCCGGATAGATCACCAACCTCTGAATCACCTCGATGGCGCCCGTGAAGAGCACGCACGCGGCGAGCAGGATGAGCCCGGTCTGCCTCTGAAGAGTCATGTGATCCTCTGAACAGGTGTGACCACGCGGCACAACCGCGCGGTCGCGCGACAAAGAGATTTCGGACATGCGGTGTGGGTGGTCAAGTCCGAAGACCCAGATGACGCAATTCGGTGAAAACTCTGGAATCGCCGCGTCCCGTAATGCGGACACATCCCCTTCGCGATGACTCCTTTCGGGCAACCCGCTTCGTTGCCCGCGGCCAAACTCGCCGACCAGCAGCGGTGATATCAACCGCTGCCGGTATCCGAGCGTCATCCGCCCACTTGTGACCGCGACCTCCGCACACCGACCCTTGAATCGTGCGGCAAATTCCGACGGTGCCACGAGACTCGGGCAGCAGTAAGGACTGCTTCCCCTGATGCCCGATGCCTGATTGCTGATGCCTTCCGGTATCAATCGCTCAATGGAAGCCTGTCCGCAGCGCCCCGGAGAGCCCGGAAGGGCATCTTCGCGCTGGCCTCATCCCCGCGGCCGAATCTCCAAAGCCGCCGCCAGCGTGGCCAGCCGATCGTGGCCGTACCCGTGAGTAGCGGGGGCGCCGCCCGCGGAATCAAGCGTGTTCGCGTCGATGTGCGAGATCATCGCCAGCACCGCTTCCCGCACCGACTCCGCCGCCTTGCGAACGTTCGCGTTACACTCGCGGTGCTCCGCCTCGTTGTGGATCCGGCTGTTGACACGCCGAGCCGGAATATCGAGCGTGAACTTCGCTCGGTGCACATCCACCGGCTCGCATCCGATCGTGACGATCGACCCCGGCAGCGGGAGCGAGTGGGCCTTGCCCCGCATCGCGAATCCAAGCAATGCCGTAATCGCCGCCAACTGGTCCAACGGATAGAACGGCGCATCGCGATTGATGAATGTCGCCCCGTTCAATGTCCACAGCACCTCGCCGTCTTCCTGATGCCAGTTGCGCACAGGGGGCGTCTGTGTGAAAGGCACAAGGGCCCCGGCCACACGGTTGGTCTCACGATGAAGCGCGAACACTTCGAGTTTGTATCCTTCCGCCGCCATAATCCCCAGAGTGTAAGTCACTTCAGTTTGCGCGTACGGCTCTTCTTGGTCGAGGCGACGGCGGTGGGGTGCCGCGGCTCGTAGAGCAGGAACTTCGTGCCCGCGGGCGTCTTGAACGAGGCAGCGATGCCCCAACCCCGGTCGACCGGCTTGGAAAGGCCCTTGCCGCCCTTCTGCTTGAGCCAGGCAAGAGTCTTGGTGATGTCCTTGCACATCAGCCACATCTCGTGGCGACTTTCTCTCTCTACCGGGTGAAACGCCATCTCTGCCGGGGGCAGCGCGAAGATCAGCCAGCCATGCCCGGCGTCGACACTTTTGAGCCCGACGCAATCGCGGAAAAAAACTCGGTCAGCCTCCGCGTGCTCGGAGTAGATGATGGTGTGTATGGCTGAGATCATGTGTACTCCCCTCAGGTGCGCCCGCCGCTTCGGCGGGGTGGCTGGTGAGACGCATATCCCGGTCCAGTTCGCTTAAGACGCTGGAATGTCCGATCGCCGCGCATTGTTGCCGCCTGCGCCGTCGGTCCGGTGGACCCAGGACCCAGAACCCAAGACCCAGGGCCCATGGCTCACCCGCCCGCCTTCAACCTGATCAATGCCTGAACCCCTCCAACATCCTTGGCCGATGCAACCATCAGGCGAACGCCACGCCCTTCCACGCTCCGGGGACCCTCACGGATTGCCTTCAACAGATCTTCCGGCACATCGGCCTCTTCGGCCGCGGCAACCGCATCCTCAGAGAGCGCCGTCGCCACAAGCATCCGTCCCCGTAGAGGCTTCAGATACGCCAGGTTCCGACCGCTTCCCTTGAATATGAACTGCCATCCGCTCGCGCCCGCGTAGTGCTTCCAATCTGCTTTCGCTTTCGGGAATGCGTGCCGCAACGCCTCGACAACTTCATCCCATCGCGCTTTGGCTTTCCCCATCGCTTCGGCGAGATCCTCGTCCGTCGGGCGCTTGGCCTTGTCGATGAAGACCGGTTCGTACATGCAGGATTCCTTACCCTCAGGGCTGACTCGGAAGGCGCGGATGGCGTGCCAAGTCATAACCAACAAATGAGCATAGACGTCGATGAACATGCCCGGGACTTGGGGCTTTGGGTCGACGGTGTCCGTACAGTGCGTGATGAAGCCGCGGCCGCGAGTTCTTTGGCTGTTCGCGATCTGCGCCGCGTTCGCATCCGGATGTGTGGCGGGGTCCAGGCGCTTGAACCAATCCAATGAAGCGGAGCATCGCCGCGTCATCGTCGTTGCATTGGAACCGCCGCCGCTGATCCTCTCACGGGACCAGCACACGTTCTGGCCTTCCAGCCTGCCCAGCCACTTGGACGCCATGGTTCCTCCAGAAGTTGCTCCCGGTCTCGTGGTCGCGGTGGGCATCCTGGTGATGGTTGACCTGCCGGTGGTCGCGGCTGTCGCGGCGGAGCAGGCCGAACTACTGCAGCGGCAGTTGGATGGTACCGGATTATGGATCCCAACCACCTTGCTGGCGATCCATGCCGCTGAAAGGCTCCGTGCCGATGGATCTCGGCAGGTTGATCATCCTCAGGGTGTGATACCGGTGCCCGGCGTCGAGATCACCGATCGCACGTGGCACATGCGAAACTGGTACGGCCCGATCGCCGATTGGTATTCCAGCAACAGGATCACCCCGGGCCTGACCCGCATCGCGCCGGGCGCCGACAGCCTGTGCGTCGAGGTGGGCATCATGAACTACGAACTAGCCGAACAGGGCCTGTTGCTTCAGGTCATGGTGCGAGTGACGGACATGGCGAACGGAACGGTGCTGGCTCGCGACAGGCAATGGTCGCTCACGCCACTCCCGGAGCACTTTGACCCGTTCTCAGATGGTGGAGCGCCCCTGAAGTTGCTTATCTCGTCAGTGGGCGAACACTTGCTGGACGATGCGATCACGCAAACGGGATTGCTCGCGAAACAGCGGTGAATCCGCGGCGGCTGTTTCAGTCTCCGTCATTTCTCCTCGATCACGAAGTCCTGCATTCGGACGCGTGAGCCGCGGGGCAGGTCCATCGTGGAACCCGGCCGAAGTGTGTGCGTGGTGTCCCCGCCCTCAAAGTGCTGCACGAAGGACACGTCGTGGTCGCTGGTGTTCTGAATCGTCATGCCGCCGCACGCGCCGAGGAACCCGGCGACAGCGCCGAGCAGCGAGAGGCGGACAACTCCGACAACGATGGAGCGGTGTGTCATGCAGTCTCCAGTTCTTCGTGAGGTGGCAAGCGAACAGCCGATTGAAAGCGAGAGTTCACGGTGATGGGGTCGGGGGAGTGTTCAATGGTTCGTCGGGAAGTCGCAAGCGTGCCCGGCGACGACGCTCGCGACGCCGCCCGCCCGCTCAATCCCACCACGCGACAAGACCCTTTGATCCGGGCGGCGGAGCCGGAATGCCGGGGATCTTCTCCTCAGGTTCCCACACCTCGTCCGGCGCCATGTTCTCCGGGAATAGGTCGCGAACCTCTTCCTCGGTCAGGCTCGTCACCAGGATGATCTGCTCGGCGAACGGCCAGCTGTCCTCATCTTCTTCCATGGTCTCGTAAACTCGGATCATCAGGGCCTGCACGTCCGGCCGGTCACGCATCTTCACCAATTGCTGGCGGATGTCGTCGAGCGATCCGGCGTCAGGAAGATTGCACATGAACGAGCCGGAGTCATCGTTGCCGTCAAAGAACTGCTCGATGGTGACGGCCGGGAGCTCCATGCCCCGCTTGCGAGCATTGGTGTTGCAGTAGTCGATGAGCGATTGGCGTTTCGCGGGATCGTTGGCCATGGGGTCCTCCAATCGGATGCGGCGGCAAGTTTACCCGGCCCCGCGAAGGCCGTCCTGTCGCACGCGGTCTATTCATCGTCCGCCAGGTCAATCGGTATCAACTCCGCCAACCCGGTATCGAGCAGCGAGCAGCGGCCGTTCTCAACCGCATCAACGATGACGACGAATCGTTCGGGAGCCGCGAGTGAGACTGGTCGCTCGCCAATCCAGTCGCGAGGGCCCTGCTGAGTCAGGCACAGCCACCGGTGATAATGCCCGAGCAACGCCACTCTGTGCGGCGTCTCAAAGCACGCCGCGGCTTTCTCGGAGGTGTCGGGGATATCCGACCCGCCCAGCCAGAGATCCTCGAGTGACCGGGGATCCCGCTGCGGCTGTATGTGCTGGAAGAAGTACCCATCGATCGTGAGCGACGGCTGATAGCCGGCAAGGTGACGCCGCGTCGCCGGGTCGTACGCCGCCGTGTCGCGTTCGTCCGGATCCAGGCACAGCCCAACATCATGGTTGCCCCAGACTCCCGCCGCGTTGATCCCAATCAACAGGTCCACGGTCTCATCCAGCCGCCGCCCATCGCGCACGACATCTCCGAGGACAACATAGCGGTCGGGCTTCAACTCGTTCAGACGCTGTATGGCGAGGCGTAGCCGCCGCACATCCTCGTGAATATCGCATAGAAGCCCCAACCGCATGGGCAAGCGTATGGATCGCCCATCAGGGCAGGTGCGCTCGCGCAGTCATGCCGTTGGCGGGCGCATCGGTCACGCGACCAAACTGTGGCATGTCGCTCTCTGGTTTGAATGTGCCGCGCGTCCTTGTCATGCCAATGGCCGTCGGTGTCCGGGTGTCACCCGCCCACCTGTCACCGCGACCGCTGCACACCGACCCTTGAACCGTGCGGTACTTCCCGATGGTGCCGCGAGCCCAGGGAAGCACAGAGGTTTGCTTCCCTGATGCCCGATGCCCGATGCCCGATGCCTGATGACCGATGCCTTCCGGCATCACTCACCCACGGCACCATTCGACGCGCAGATTCAGAAAAGCGGTCACTTGGACAGGACCACATGAGTCGCCCGCGCCGTCGCGACGTGCTCCGTGACCGAAAACCCCAGGCCAGGCAGGTCGATCCCCGCAAACAACGCTTCCCCGCGGCCGAGCACGACGGGGGCAATCGCCAGGTGAATTTCGTCGATCGCACCGAGCGCAAGGTATTGACGGACGGTCGCCACGCCCCCGCCGATCCGGATGTCCTTCTCGCCCGCCGCGGCACGTGCCTGCGCAAGCGCGGACTCTACGCCGTCGGTTACGAAATAAAACGTCGTTCCCCCCTCCATCCGAAGCGGAGCACGCGCGTGATGCGTCAGCACGAACACCGGCGTGTGGTACGGCGGGTTCTCGCCCCACCAGCCCTTCCACGATTCATCCAGCCACGGGCCCCGCACCGGGCTGAACATGTTGCGACCCAGGATGAACGCGCCGCTGTTGCTCATCGATCTCGCGGCGAAGTCGTCGTCAACACCGACCTCGCCGCCGGGCTGACCGTGCATCGCGCAGAACGTCTTGGTGTGGAAGGCCCACTGATGCAGTTCCATCCCTCGCTGGCCCAGCGGATCGGCGAGGCTCTGCGACGGGCCGGCGGCGAATCCGTCGATCGAGACCGAAAAGCCAGCAACGCGAACTTTGCTCACGATCGTCGCCTCCTTCGGGCAGCCCCACCGAGAACTGCATGAAAAAAAACCAGTCCTTCTGCCCTCGACCCTGCAAGCCGGACACTCCCAGTTGATGCACGCCCCCCACAACATCCGTCGGCGTTGCGGCCGCGAGTTGCCTCAAGATGAGATCTTCCCGCCGATCGAGTTTTTCGATGTCAATTACTTGTGGTACCGTCACTGACTCACCCCGCGTACTTCGCCACTTCCTTCGCTACCTCCAACGTGGTGTTCTTTCCGCCCATGTCGTACGTGCGGACGGTGCCCTCCTTGATGACGCGTGACACCGCGTTCTCAAGGCGCGTCGCCTTGTCGGACTCCTTCAGCCAGTCGAGCATCATCTTGGCGGTCAGGAACATCGCGTGCGGGTTCACCTTGTACTGCCCGGCGTATTTGGGCGCGCTGCCGTGCGTGGGTTCAAACACGGCGTATTTATCGCCCAGGTTTGCGCTCGGTGCAAAGCCCAGGCCGCCCACCAGGCCGGCGCACAGGTCGCTCACGATGTCGCCGAACATGTTCTCCGCGACGATGACGCTGTAATCCTGCGGATTCTTGAACATCCACATGCAGATGGCGTCGATGTTCGCCTCGTCCGCCCAGATCCCACTAGCCTTGTACTCCTCGGCCATCTTCCGGAAGATCCGCGTCATGAGGCCGCCCGTTTCCCGCAGCACGTTTGGCTTTTCAACCAGCGTCACCCGCTTGCGGCCCGTCTTCTTGGCGTACTCGAACGCCTGGCGACAGATGTTCGTGCACCCCTGCACGCTCACGATGCGCGTGGAGAGGGCGACGTTCTCCAGGCCCTTGTCCTTCCACGGCTTCATCTTGGGGTTGGCGCACAGCGCGGTGTAGACCGGTTCGGGCAGCGGGTAGAACTCCACGCCGCCGTACATGCCTTCCGTGTTCTCGCGGAAGACCACCTGGTCGATCATCACGTCCTTGGCTTCGGGATTGGAGAGGCGAGTGCCGCGGTAGTTGAGCGGGTTGCCCTCGTAGCTCTTGCACGGCCGCATGTTCGTGTGCAGATTGAACATCTGCCGGAGCTTGACGATGGGGGAGAAGTAGACCAGCCCCTTGCCCTTGAGTTCGGGGGCGAGTTCTTCCTTGGCCTCGTCCTGCGGCTTGCTCGTGATGGCCCCGAAGAGCCCGCACGTGGTGCTGTTGAGCACCTTGATGCTCCGGTCCGGCAGCGGGTTGCCCTCCTTGCACCAGAACTCCCAGCCGATATCGCACGGGATGTACTCGGCGTCCAGCTTCATCGCGTCCAGAACAATCTTGGTGGCTTCCATGACGTCATTGCCGATGCCGTCACCGGGCATCCACGCGATCGAGTACTTGGCCATGCGGGTCTCCTGGGAAGTAGTGGGGCCGCGCCGGAGTGGCGCGGCGAAAAGCGTATGTGCGAACCCCCCCGGGGTGAACCCCCGGGGCCACGGCACCCTTCTGAAGCCGCGAAGCCGCCGAAGCGCGCACGAATCGGGCTCATCCAAACAAAGCGGGGACCTCGCCGCGGTTCAAGGCGTACCCACCAACGCACCGTCCGTTCGCCGCCCTTCTTTGACAACCGCAGATGCTGCTTGAAAAAACTCCGCCGACTGGCGCGTGGGGCCCGTCCTCCACCGCGTCATCCAAAGTTCACAGGGAAGGCATCAGCCGCGCGCGATCGCCAAAAGTTCATTCGCACTCCATTCAACCTGCGCCGCCCAAGGCTCGATCAGCCGCGGGCGATCACCAAAAGTTCATCCGCACCGCCGCAACCCCGTAGAACCGCCGGCGTTCGATGTCCCGTGCGGTCACCAAAAGTTCATCTGCACCGGGTCTGTTTCGCCCCGGGAGATCTGAGCCAGAGCCTCTTCAAAGCCGTTTACGTCCGGATAACTTGTGTTGCTCGGACCGCGCACGCGACCAAAAGTTCATCCGCACAAAAAGGCAAGTGCCGCGGGGGATCTCGATCACTCAATTGCTTCGCTGCCGTCAGAGTCCGGATAACATCCGGCTGCGAGCCGTGCGCATGCCACCAAAAGTTCATCAACACTCTTGGACTGTTCCGTCTCGCTCCCGTTGACCTGTGCCTCCGCGAGTGCACTCAGGCCGTCAGACCCAGCCCGATATCCCCTGAAATTCCTTCCTACAGTTGGCTACGCCCGAGAAACGGAACGCCGTCCGTTTCCGAACAAACCGTCGGAACCCGCGCCCATGCCGCGGCACCCCGCAAGAACTCAAGCCAATACACCGTATTGGCACCTGACATAGCTCTAGCAACCTCATTTACCTTCCGAAAGGACTCCGAATGCGATCCCTCTCCGGCCGCCTGTGTCTGACCCCCGCTTTGCTTGTCGTCATGGCGGGGCTCAACCCCGCGCAGGCCGAGCCGCCCGCGGCACTTGACCGCGTGCCCACTTCCGCTCCCGTCGTCATCGGTCTGCGCAACATGCAGGCCGCCAGCGAGAAGTTCTCCAAGCTCCTCGAAACCGTCGGCGCACCCAAGGACGCCGGCGGCGACGAGAACCCGATGGCCATGGCCACCAAGATGCTCGGCACCCCCGGCCTCAACAAGACCGGATCGATGGCCCTGGCGATCGTCCCGGGCGCCGACGGAAAGGTCGTCATGGGCGAGGGCCCCGACGCCACCGGCGTCATCATCGTCCCCGTCAGTGATTACGCCGCCTTCGTGAAGGCCATGGGCGCCGAGAAGCCCGAAGGCATCTCGAGCGTGAAACTCGATGACAAGCCCGGCTTCGTGAAAGACCTCGGCGGCGGCTACGCGGCCCTCACCACTGTCTCCGGCCTGCTCGAGAAGTTCGAGGGCAAGGCCGGCAACTCCAAGGACCACGCCAAGATCCTCGGCAAGAACGGCGGCGGTATCGCCGACACCGCCGACGTGCTGATCGTGGCCAACGTGGCCCAGATGCAGGACCAGCTCAAGGACGGCGTCGCTAAAATGAAGACGCAGGCCGAGCAGATGGCCGCGATGATGGGAGAGCAAGGCGCCCAGGCCCAGACGGGCCTCAAGATCATGCAGACGGTGATCGAGGGCTTCGCCCGTGACGGCACCTGCGGCGTGCTCGGCCTCTCCTTTAGCGATTCCGGTGTCACCGCCGACATCGGCGCTCAGTTCAAGGACGGCAGCGAGGTCGGCAAGTTCTTCAACGCCGAAGGCAAGTCCACGGGCCTCCTGGCTCGCGTCCCCACCCTGCCCTTCTTCTTCGCCGGCGCGTTCGACCTGTCGGCCCCCGGAATCAAGCAACTCTTCAAGAACGCCGCCGCGATGCAGGCCGCCGACGCGAAGGAAGACGCCAAGCCCGCCGCGAACGCCATGGTCGCCAACATCGACAAGCAGAGCGGCTTCGCCGGCGTCCTCGGCGCATCGCCGAACGCCATGATGGGCGGCGGCCTCTTCGCCAACACCGTGACCTACACCGCCACCTCCGACTCCAAGGCCTACATGGGCTTCATGGCGGAAACGTTCAAGAAGACCGACGGCCAGAAGCAGGGCCCTGTCACCACCAAGGCGACCTACAAGCCCGAAGCCTCCGAAGTGGGCGGCGTGAAGGTCGACACCTGGACGATGAACATGGACATCGACCAGAATGACCCCAGCGCCATGCAGGTGCAGATGATGACCGGCATGCTCTTCGGCCAGGGCGGCATGACCGGCATGAACGCCCCCGTCGAAGGCGGCGTGATCACGGTCTACAGCCAGAACACCCCGCTGCTCACCAACGCCATCGAGGCCGCCAAGAACGGAAAGGGTCTCAGCGAGGGCGAGTCGATCAAGTCGGTGCAGTCCAACCTGCCCGCGAACCGCACCTTCGAGGTCTATGTCGGCATCAAGCCGCTCATGGACGCCGCGATCGGCTTCGCCAGCATGATGGGCGGCGCCCCCGAGATCAAGCTCCCCGAGAAGATCACCCCCATCGGCCTGGGCGGCACCACCGCGAACCAGGGCCTCACCGTCCGCGCGTTCGTTTCCACCGACACCATCAAATCGATCGCCGACGTCGTCAAGCAGATGCAGGCCGGCGAAGAGGGCGGCGACATGGACGCCGACAAGCCCGCCGACAAGGGCGACAAGAAGCCGCCGCGGTTCTGATTCCGTTTCTGTGAGCCAATGAAAAGGGCCGCAAAATCGCGGCCCTTTTTCTTTTTTTGAAGGCCATCCGAGCCGGCCCTCTATTCGATCGGCGCCAGTCCCAGCATCGCCCGGATTAGATTGACCTGCCCGAAGTGGTAGCAGTCGTGGGGGAGCATGTACATGAGCCTCGAAGTATCCGTGCCCGCCGTCGCTAGCGCCGTGGCGATGCGCATCTGCGACTTCTCGAACCGCGCTTTCGCCGCCGACCACGCCGCTTCGGACACATCCGTGACCACCGGGAAGTTCCCCGCCGCCAGCGCTGCCTCCGTGGGCTTGCTCGGATCCGTCAACCGCCGAACCGCGTCTTCACGCCAGAAGCACACGTGCAGAACGATCTGCCAGATCGAATGCCGCGTGCCCTGAACCCCGGCCGCGCTGGGCGGAGCCCACGCGGCCTGCTGAGCCGTGAGCCCTTCCAGCGACTTCCGCCACGAAGCCGCCCACACGCCCTCATTCCAGGCGTTGTCCCAGAACGTCGCGAGCATTGTCTGATCAGCGGGGAGTGTGCTCATGGGAATATTCTAACCTCGTGCCCCGGGCGATCATTCGCTACTTGCAGAATCGCTCCATCCGCTTGATCACCAGCCTATCGCAGTCCTCGCGGGTCTTCGGATCGATCTCTTTGAAGTCCGGCCAGTGGTTGTTCTGGAAATCGACCACCACCAACTCGCCGCTCTTGTTGCAGATCGCAAAGTGAACCCCGCCCACCGCGTTCTTCCCCATCAGGTAATCGGCGAACATGACGTAATCAGTCTCGGGCGGGTTCTTCTTGACTTGCTCGCTGAACGCGTGCGCCATGGCCCACAACACTTTCTGTTCGTTCATGTTGGGTGTAGTCTCGAGTTTCGGTCCATTCTCCGCGGCCGTGGCCTTGGTGAGTTTGGCCCCGACCAGGGCCGCGGAAATGCTCTTGGCGCTCTCCGGGCTGAACGAGTCGCCCGCGTGAGCCGGATAGATCAGCAGGGTGGCGTTCGCGGCGGACTTCTTGAACGCCTCCCCGCGCTGTTCGATCGCCGCGGTCTCCGCCTTGTCGGGCAACCCGGTGTTCTTCTGCCACCGCTGCGCGATCTTGCCCGTCGGCGCATTCTCGTCGTTGGGATTACCCAGCCCCAACACCGGCCGCAGCCGCTCCGCAACAAGAATGCAGCACTGCAGTGGTTCGCGCGGTTTGATGCGGTCAAAGTCCGCATCGCCCTTGACCTGCCGATCCTGCCAGGCCACATCCCCCTGCTTGTTCACCACGAAGGAGCGGACTTCGGCTACCCCCGCCTGCGGCGAACCCATGAACTCGGTGTACAGCACGTACGCGGTGGCTGGCGGGTTGGCCTTCACGAACTCGCCGAGCGCCTTGGCGGTCTCCGCCTCGCCGGCGTTCTCCGGCGGAGTGAACGCCTGAGACGAAGTCTCCAGATCAGTCATGCCCGCACGTTCGAGCATGATCGCCACGACCTCGCCGACCTGCGGAACGGGGCCGGGTCCAAGTCGGGTCGGGAGCACGGTCAGGCCCGCGGCTCTGCCCGCGGCCTTGAACTTCGCGGCGGCGTCCGCGTTGACCGCCGTGGCGGGGGCGCGTGGGGTGTCGGGCTTGGGGTCAGGCGTTTGGGCGCACGCGATGCTGACGGCGGCGCTGAGGGCCATGACGCAAAGAGACGCGAACGGGTGCTTGCCGGAAGCGATAGTCATGAGAGTTCTCCTGATAGAGTATGTGATTGCTTACAGAACAGTCCCAAAGAGAGGACGGCCGCGTGTCGCAGCGGCGGGTTCACGCGATGTGGCCGTCCAGAAGCAGTGTTCCGATCTGCGACATCATGCGGCGCCGGTCGCGATCGGTGAGAAGCTGAAGTTCCCGGGCGATGCTCGCCACGGTCCCCAGGCCCACGAAGGCCCAGGCGGTCAAAGCGATGTTCGTCAATGTCCGGCGATCCTTTTGCGAGCGATGGGCGTCCACCTGATTCATGACGAACTTCTGGTATCGGTGGTACATCCGGGAGGTACGCGAGGAGTCTCTCCGCGGCGGATCCCTTGGCTTTGCTCTCGAGTTGGCTCTCCCAGATGCGCTCCGAGAGGTCGAACACATAGTCGATCGACGCGATGAACATCGCCTTCTTGTCGGGCCAGAGTCGGTACAGGATGTTCTCCTGCACCTTGCAGCGTGCGGCGAGCGCGGCGGTGGTTGTGCGGCGGTACCCCAGTTCGGCGAAAGCCCGGGCGATGACCGGGAGCAGGTCGAGACGCTTCTGTTTGGCCTGGCTTGGACGTGGCATGCCGAGTCATTCTATGCAGATACGTAAGTGAACGCTAACAATATTGCAGTTTGTTACAGAAATGGCGATGTTTCGCGGTGCGTGCCTCGACCGGGCGCGGCGGGGAGGAATCTGTTAGGTGCACATCATCGGCAGGCGCCGCCGGCCCGGCCGACGTTCCTGCCGATGCACCGAATAGCGCAGTTGGAGACGTCGCGATTCGAGCCGACTCCGTCGGGTTGGTTCCTGATTCTCCGAGTTCAGAGGCGAGAGATCCAGTTCCGCACAATGGCCTCAAGCGCCGGACGTTTGGACCGGACGTCTTTTCCATCGGCGAAGGTCATGAGGGCACGATCCTTCGCCAGCCACGTGAGCAGGCCGGATGGATCGGGGATTTTCGACATCGACCGGGCTTTGGACTTTGCACCGGTGTGGAGGATGAGCCAGACGCGAGTCTCGCCCTTGTAGTCTCGCAGGTTCACGGTCGCAAAGTAGTCCTTGGTGCGGAAACTGGGGGCGTTCCACTTGATGCCCTCGGTGATGGTCGGGCTCACGCCGAGAATAATCCGCCGGACCGCTTCGACGTCCTTCTTGCGCGGATGATCGAGGTCGCGGAGAAACGCCGCGACTCCGGCATCGGACCCCATCTTGGAACCCGGAGCCAGCTTTTCTGGTTTGGATCGAGCAGGAGCCTTCAGGTTTGAGCAAGCCGCGGTGCGGGAGGAGGTGGCGGAAACGCTGGGATACTTGCGGGCATGCTCGATCAGCCGGGCCTTGACGAACTTGCGTACCAATGCCGCGGAAAGGGGCTCGTCAATCGGGAATCGGATCGTGCCCTTGCTGGTTTCGTACTTCTTCAGGGAGTCCTGAAAGTCGATGATGAGCTTGGAGCTCATGGGGAAGAAAGAGCAGTGATTCTTGGCCGCGCAGAAGGCCATGAACAACTTGCCGTTGACGCGGAACGCGGGGATCTGGTAGCTGATGCACTCCTGAACGTGCGGAGCCGCTGCAATGATTGCGCGCCGGAGTTGAGTCAGCGACTCGCGCTTTTCCCTGGTCAGCGTGCGCAAGTACTCGTCGATTGTGGCGAAGGTCTTCTTGCCTCGCATACGCGGCCCCCCGGGGTGTGCCAGTAAGTGCAACCCCACGCTTGTTCCGCGCATGCGCAAGGGTCACATTTGGCGATGAGGATATGGCATCGGGGTCGGTGCGGTCAGACTTCGGCGAACCGGGCGGTGAAGTGTCGGAGCACATCGGGCGCTTCAACGATGCGCAGCCCGCGCAACTCCTTGCGTCTGGCGAACAACTCGGCGCATGCCTCGGCGACATAATCGACGTGGCTCTGCGTGTACACGCGGCGGGGCATCGCCATGCGGACGAGTTCCATCGCGGGGCGGCGGTTTGGGCCGGCCATCACGCTGCCGATCTCGCAGGCGCGGATTCCGGCGATGCGGTAGAGGCCGCACACCAACGCCTGGCCGGGGAACTGCTCGACCGGGATGTGGGGCGCGAAATGGGCAGCGTCGATATAGATCGCGTGGCCGCCCGGCGGCTCGATGATCTGGATGCCGGCGCTGAGCAGTTTCTCGCCAAGGTACTCGACGCTGCGGATGCGGTAGCCGAGGTAGTCTTCGTCAACAACTTCGTGCAGTCCCTGCGCAAGGGCTTCCAGGTCGCGCCCCGCCAGCCCTCCGTATGTCACGAAGCCTTCGGTCAGGATGAGCAGGTTGCAGGCGCGGCGGAAGAGAGCGTCGTCGCGGATGAGCAGCAGGCCGCCGATGTTGACCAGGCCGTCTTTCTTCGCGGAAATCGTTGCGCCATCGGCGAGATCGAACATTTCCCGCACGATGTCGCGGGGCGGGCGACCCGCCTGTCCGGGCTCGCGGGTGCGGATGAACCAGGCGTTCTCGGTGAATCGGCAGGCGTCGAGAAAGAGCGGGAGCTTGTAGCGGTCGCAGATTCGGCGGACCTCGCGGATGTTCTCGAGGCTCACGGGCTGGCCGCCGCTGGTGTTGTTCGTGATGGTCACCATCACCAGCGGGATCTGCGCCGGGCCGACACGTTCGATGAGGGCCTCAAGCGCCTTGATGTTCATGTTCCCCTTGAACGGGTGGCGGTTGCGGGGGTCGGAGGCCTCGGGGATGGCAAGATCCACCGCTTCCGCGCCGGAGTGCTCGACGTTGGCGCGTGTCGTGTCGAAATGGGCGTTGTTGGGGATGACCTTGCCCTTGCCGCCAACGAGTTCAAACAGGATGCGTTCGCTGGCCCGGCCCTGATGCGTCGGCAGGACGTGCTCGAACCCGGTCAGGTCGAGCGTCGCGGTGCGCAGGCGGAAGAAAGACTCGCTGCCCGCGTACGCCTCATCGCCCCGCATGATGCCCGCCCACTGCTCGCTGCTCATCGCGGTCGTGCCCGAGTCCGTCAGCAGGTCGATGATGACGTCGACGCCATGGATCAGGAATGGGTTGAACTCGGCATCGCGGAGAATCGCTTCTCGCTGCTCGCGGGTGGTCATCTTGATTGGTTCGATCGTCTTGACCTTGAAGGGTTCGATGATGGTCTTCACTGTGTAGCTCCGGGCGCCGGGTATTCCGGACATGCAAGTATACTATTGGGGCGAGGCGTTTCCATCCTGCTCGATGGGTATGTTGGCCGTTGCACAGTGATCGTCGGGTCGCGGAACCGCCGTGGGGGACGGCTTGGGCCGGATGAGCCGCGGGATCAGGGAGTTGGCGGCTGAAGCAATCGCTTTTAGGGCGGCGATAGGGTTTTCGATCAGTATTCGGAGCGCTGCCCGCAATGGGGCCCTAAGTCAGGTGTTCTTCTGAACATGCCTCGGCCACCTTGCGCTGGGTGAGAGTGCATCGCACTGGCCGTTCTGGTCGAGAATGCGAAGACCAAGCAGTGGGAACTTGCAGTGATCAGCATGTCGCATTCAAACATCACGCCGCGCGTTGGCACGAAGAACGGACCGCGCGTCAAGGTTGAAGCCGCGGATGGCTCGCATCGGGTGGTCGCTTCGGAGGAGATCGACGCAGGCATGGAGGTTCTGGAGGTTTGCGGAGTGTTGGTCGATCGCCCCTCCAGGTACACGATTCAGGTGGAAGCGGGTGCGCACATCGAACTTCCACTTGCCGCGATTCGATCGGGGGAGTTGAACAGCCATCCATGGCGGTACCTGAATCACTCATGCCGGCCTAACGCGGCTCTTTCGGGGCTCCAACTGCTGGCCATTTCGCCCATCCGAACAGGTGAAGAGGTCACGTTCGACTACAACACCACCGAGTTCGAAATGGCGGCGCCGTTTATGTGTCGGTGCGGTCATTGCGGCGGTGTCCCGGTGCGCGGCTTCAAGTTCCTCTCGGCGGCGGAGCAACGTGCGTTGTATCCGCGGCTCGCGGTTCATCTCCGCCGCACTTTGAATCGTGACGGGATATGCTGAGCGATGGCAGGGGCCGTTCCCACTCCAATACGCCTGCTCCATCAGTTCTTTGACGCTTCTGTTGGGCGGTACCCGGACAGGATCGCCGTCGATGTGCCGCCCGGCCCGGGCCGACCGGATCGAGTGACCGTGACGTATCGCGAGCTCCGGGACCAGGCCGACTCGCTGGCCGCCTCATTGCGCGGATATGTGGCGGCCGATGGCGTCGTTGCGGTGCTGCTGCCTCGAAACTCGCACCGTCTGTACGTCGCACAGTTGGCGGTGTTGAAGGCCGGAGGTGCGTTCACGTGCATCGATCCGAGTTTTCCGGATGGTCACATTCGGGCGATTCTCGATGATGGTGAGGTCTCGATTCTGCTGACGGATCGAGGAGGACTGGAGCGAATTGGCGATGCGGGCATTCGGGTAAGCCGCGCGATCGACGTAGGCGAAGTTGCGGTGGCGGAGGTCGGCTCCACGGGGGTCGGGGCGGTGGAGACGCCGCCGCAGAACCTCGCGTACGTCATCTACACATCGGGGACCACCGGCGCGCCCAAAGGGGTGATGATCGAGCATCGCTCCATCGTGAATCTGGTCGCGTCGGATATCGAGGAGTTCGGGCTTACTCCTCTCGACCGAGTCGGGCAAGGGTCTTCCGCGGCGTACGACTCCTCGATCGAGGAAATCTGGCTCGCATTCGCGGCGGGCGCGACGCTGGTGGTGTTGGATGATCACACGAGCCGGCTGGGCCCTGATCTGGTGCCGTGGCTGCGCAGCGAGCGGATCACTGTGTTCTGTCCTCCGCCGACGCTCCTGCGGACTACCGGCTGCGACGATCCGGAATCGGCGCTTCCAGACTTGAGGTTGCTGTACGTCGGCGGCGAGGCGCTCACGGAAGATCTGGCGGCGCGGTGGGGCCGCGGACGGCGGCTGGTGAACGGGTACGGGCCGACGGAATGCACGGTGACGGTGGTGAGGGGGGACGTGCTGCCTGGCCTGCCGGTGACGATCGGGACTCCTGTGCCCGGCCACACGGCGTGGGTGGTGGATGGCGAACTCAACGAGGTTGAAGAGGGCAAGGCGGGCGAGCTGTGCCTGGGTGGAGTGGGGCTCGCCCGCGGCTATCGCAACCGCGACGATGTAACGCGTGAAAAGTTTCCGGTGCACCCTGCCCTGGGGCGCATCTACAGGACGGGCGATCTCGTGAAGCGCGGCCCCGACGGCCAACTGGTCTATATGGGCCGCATCGATGCGCAGGTGAAACTCCGCGGATATCGCATCGAACTTGAGGCGATCGAAGCACATTTGGCGCGTTGCGTGGGAGTGCGTGAGGCGGCGTGCCGCGTGCAGGGGGAGGGGGCCGGCGCCCTGCTGGCGGCTCACATCGTGCCGAGCGACACGGGGGCGCCGCCTTCTTTCGCGACGATCAAAGATGAACTGCGTCGTTCGCTGCCGGCGTACATGATTCCCGCGAGAATCGGGCTGGTAAACTCCCTGCCCCGGAGCGTCGGGGGAAAGGTCGATCGAAAGAACCTGAAAGATCTCGCGGCGGACGCGACTGAGGCCGCGGGCGTGTTTGTAGGGACTCAGAACTCCATCGAGGCGGCGGTGATCGCGGCGTTTGCTTCGGCACTCAGAACGAACTCGCCGATATCCACGAGGGATGACTTCTTCGTTGACCTTGGCGGCGACTCGCTGTCCGCTGTGGGCGTGATCTGTGCATTGAGACGCGATGCGGCAACCGCGGCGGTGACGACGCGTGATCTCTACGAGGTTCGCACGGCCGAAATGCTGGCCGCGAGGCTGCCGACGAGCCCGACACGATCTCCGACGTCGGGTGCGACGCCGAGTTCATCGCGCTTGCACGCGGCGCGTCCGATGTGGGTAACGCTGGCGCAAGGGTGTTGGTTGCTGCTCGGGGTGACGGTTTTTGGCGGCGCGGCGTACCTGATTGTGTTCGAACTGGTCCCGGCGCTTTTGGAGCGGATTGGCCTGTGGGGCTCGCTTCTGCTGGAGATTCCGCTCGTGCTTGCGGGGGTATGTGGTTACGCCGTCTTGGCAGTATTCACCACTCTCATCCTCAAACTGGCGTTGATCGGCGAGTACAGGCCAATTCGGACGCCGGTATGGAGCGGTCTGTACCTACGGCACTGGATCGTTCAGAGTGCAGCTCGGGCGATCCCGTGGGGACTGTTCGCGGAGACGGTCGCGTATGGGGCGGTGCTGCGTCTGCTCGGCGCCAAGGTGGGCCGGCGCGTGCACGTGCACCGTGGGGTGAATCTGAATCAGGGCGGGTGGGATCTGCTCACGCTGGGCGACGATGTGACGCTGTGCCGCGATGCACACCTGGGGCTGGTGACGCTCGACAGCGGATGCCTGTGCATCGGTCCGGTCACGATCGGGGATGGGGCGACGTTGGAGATTCGCGCCGGCGTGGGCGCGCACACGACGATCGAACGAGAGGGCTATTTGACCGCCCTTTCGTGGTTGGCGGACGGGGCAACGGTTTTGAAGGGTGAGCGGTGGGGTGGGGTTCCCGCCAGGCACGTCGGGCCGGCACCCACGGCGCCCAAGACGGATGGAAACGGGCGGGTTCAGCCTGTTCTGCACGCCGTCGTTCAGATCGCCTCGGCGGTGCTGATGCGGGTGGGCATCGGGATCCCGGCACTTCTCGCATGTGCTGCGATTTCAGTGACTGCAGGTTTCAACGCGCAGGAGGTGGCGGCGTGGCTGCTTCACCCGTCATGGACCGTCGGGGCTTCCATCATGGTCGTGCTGACTGCGGTAGCGATGGTGCCGATCTGGCTCGTGTTCAGAGGACTGGCGGTCCGATTTGTCGGCACGATCAAGCCATCTGTCATCAACCGGTGGAGCCTCGCGTACATCCGAGTCTGGTACAAGACGAGCGAGGTGGAATCTGTCGGTGCCTGGCTCACGGGCACGCTCTTCTGGCCGCTGTGGCTCCGGCTTGCCGGGATGAAGATCGGGTCCAACTGCGAGATCAGCACGATCACAGATGTCGTACCGGAGAACCTGCACGTCGGCCCGGAGAGCTTCTTCGCCGACGGCATTTATCTGGGGGCGCCGCAGATTCACCGAGGTACGGTGGCAGTCCGCGAGACGATCATTGGCCGCGGCACGTTTCTGGGCAATCACGTGGTCATCCCGTCGGGCGCGAACTTGCCGAACGATCTGTTCGTTGGTGTCTGCACCGTGGCGGATGGGGTGATGACCCGTGCGGGAAGTTCCTGGTTCGGAAACCCGCCTCTCGAACTGCCCAGGCGTGAGGTAGTCAGCATCGATCGGCGTCTCACGCACAATCCAGGCCCGCTGCGGTACTGCACGCGGCTCTTCTGGGAGTCGATGCGCTTCACGCTGCCGGTCCTGCCGATGGTCGTCGGGAGCGGATGGCTCTGGGTGGTGACGAACGTCGGTGGCTCCGGGCCATGGGCGGCGCTAGTGATGGCGCCGGCCCTCACGTTCGCGGCAATGGTCGCAGAGTGCCTGGCGGTGGTCATGTTCAAGTGGCTTCTATTGGGTCGAGCGCACGCGGGGCAGCATGCGCTGTGGTCGTGCTGGTGCAGTCGGTGGGACTTCCTGTACGTTGTATGGCAGTTCTATGCCCTGCCGTTGTTGGCCGCGATCGAGGGGACGCAGTTTCTCACGGCATATCTGCGTGCGATGGGTGCCCGGATCGGGCGACGCGTGGTGCTCGGACCCGGTCTGGGCCAGGTGGCCGATCCGGACATGATCATCATCGAGGATGAGGCTACGGTGTGCGCGAACTACCAGGCGCACAGCTTTGAGGACCGCGTGCTGAAACTGGCACCGGTGGTTGTGCGTAAGGGGGCGACCGTCGGAGAGTCGGCGGTCGTGTTCTACGGCGCGGACATCGGGGAGGATGCCACCGTGTCCGCGAATAGCGTGGTGATGAAGAACGAGCGGCTCGAACGGAGCGCTGCGTATAGCGGATGTCCGGTTCAACCCTACGAAGCCATGGCGGTTGACGCAAGGGGAGAGCGGGCCGACGCCGCCGCCGCGTTCGGGCTGCGGAGCGAAAGGCACTCGTTTCTGGATGTGGCCCGTGGGCTCGCGGTTGCGGGAATGATCTTCATGCACTTTGTGCCCAGCGAAAGCACATCCGTCGGAGCGGTCTGGGCGATGCTGTCGCAGTTCTTGCAGGGAAAATCCGCCGCGCTCTTCTGCGTGCTGGCCGGTGCCGCGTGGGAGATTCAAGCTTCGCGGGCCGGTGCCGCAACTCGGAGTCGGTGGTATTTCGCGCGTCGAGGGTTGGTGCTGGCCGCGGCGGGCGTCATGCTGCATGTGTTCGCTTGGCCGACGGAGATCCTGGTGCCGCTCGCGGCGATGATGGCTGCCACGATCGGGCTGCGAGCGATGGGGCGGCGGGTTGTGCTTGGTGCGGTGGTGCTGCTGCTCGCGATGGCGCCGATGGTGCCTGCCTTCTTCGGTCACTACGTCGAGGGTGATTGGAACGAGGACGGTGGCCACGTGACGGACAGCGCCTTGGGGTGGGCGACGATTCGGGCCCTTGTGTTCGATGGCAACTATCCGTTGGTACCGTGGCTTGCATTCCCGCTGGTGGGCATTCTGATGGCGCAGCGGCTGCGAACCCTGAGGTCGGTGAAGATGTGGTTCGGGTGGGCGATGATCGTGTTCACCGTCGCGCAGGCGTGGGAGATGTGGGCGGATGCCAACAAGGACTCGCTGGGAGGCGCATGGGCGTACTTGGGCAGCACGTGGGTGCCGACATCGGTGCCGTTCGTGCTGGTGAGCGGCGCGTTCGCGGTCGCGGTGGTGTGCGCGTTCGCGGGGCGGGCGGCGGTGATGCGTCCGGGTCGTGTGATCAAGGCCGCCGCGAGCGTTGGGCGAGCATCACTCACGCATTACGTGCTTCACATCTGCGTGTTGTACGTGCCCCTTCGGGCCTTCCTGGGGCACGACGAGTGGTCAGTGGGCGTGGGATTGTGCGCCTGGATTGGATATTTGTTGGCGGCGGTGCCGCTGTCGGTGCTGTGGTTCCGGCGGCACAAGCGAGGCCCGGCGGAGGCGGTGTGGGCGATGCTCTCCGGGCGGTAGCGTTGAATTCGTGGGTGATAGTTGGCGGATGTCACTGATGTCACTGCCGGATCATTCGGGCCCGGCGAGAAAGGGCTTTGCAGAACCATGGCGTGCAAGCCCATACGCCAGTCCGCGGATGCAGCCATGAAGGAAACACCGGACGGGCACCGCTGAGCGGGTGAACTGTCGGCTGGCCGCCGCGCCCGCCGGTCTCAAGTCGAATACATCAAACTGATGTATGCGGGCCTCAGTTCACCAGCATCGAAGCGAAACGTCCCCACGCATCGGTCGCTGCAATCTGCATGATCAGGGCGGAGATCGCGATGAGCATCCCGAGGCCGAGCGTGAACACCCGGTCAAGAGAGCGCTGGAGCGCGCTGCGAACGAACAGCAGGGCCACGCTCAGCACCAGCGTCATGAAGAACGGACCGAACAGATGCTCCCAGATCGTTCCCAGGTACAGGTTGTTGAGCGGGTCGATACGGCTCACCGCGGCCGACATGGCGCTGAGAGTGGCCAGAAGCATCATGGGCTTGTGGATGTGCGGCCGGCGACGGTAATACACGCCCAGGGCCACGAAGATCGCGAACACCCAGGCGGAAATGAACGGGATCGCCATGAACTGCTGGGGCGCCATGCCCCAAATTCGTGCTTCGGGCGGTGTCACCGCGGCCGAGCGGACTCCAAGCCAGATACCCAGGATCAGAATAACGCCGGCGAACAATGCGCCCAAGCGGCCCATGGTCATGTGGAGGCGCCGGTTGCCGCGCAGGATCAGAAGCGGTTGGACCAGCATCAGCAGGATCCAACCACTCATGGCGGCGCCGTGGGCGATCACAAGTGTCTTGATCGGCGGGGTCAGTGCGCGGTCGGGGTATGCGCGGCCATGGAAGTAGAACTTGTTGAAGCCGACCAACACCAGGAGCACCATGAGAACCGAAGCGCCGGTGTAGAAATAGCGTGCGAGATTGGCGGTTGGACCGGCCTTGGCTCGCGCGGAATCGATTGCCAGCGTTTGGGTGCGGCTCATGATTGACTGGGGTACGGGGTTCGTTCTGGACATGCCGGTTACCTCAGGGCGGACGAATGGTGCCAGTGCGGGAGCGAGCACCGACTTTGGGTCATCAACCGTTCAATAGATATCAGACCGAGTGTGGGTAGAGGGTTACCGGAGCCGACGTCTGACGGCTCGGCGGGTATGCGCGACGGGGAATGTGCGAGAACCGACTTCGTTGAGTGACAGGAAAATGACGGCACGAAGTCGCAACGGTCTTCGGGTGAGCATTGTCGGTACACTTGCATCAATGGCGAAGAAACTCGCGTTCATGACGGTGGGGATGCTCCACGAGCCGGTTGGACATCCACGGGTTCAGGGCTTTGTCGATCGCATCCCCGCGGCTTACGAAGCGGCGGACAAGAGCGTGGGATTCGTAGAGCGTTCGGAGCGACATCGGGAGACGCTTGAGCATTCGTGGGGGCCGGTGAGGGTTCCGAAGTGCTTCGCGTGCGTAGAAGATGTCAACCGCATGCCATCGACGCTCTCGATCTGGGAGGATCTGGAATCCGTCGCGGCGTACGCCTACAACGGTGTGCACGGTGAGGCGATGAAAAAACGTAGGGAGTGGTTTCAGGCACACAACCTTCCGACACATGTGGCGTGGTGGGTTGAGGAGGGGCACCGGATCGATTGGACTCAGGCGTGCGACCGGTTGGATCACCTGCACGATCACGGAGCGTCCGCGTTTGCCTTCAACTTCGCGAGGCCATTCGATGCCGATGGCTGGCCGTTCACCATGAACCCGGAAGCGGTGAGGGAGAGGATCAAGACGAATGCCGAGCGGATGCGGAACGGATGAGGTGACAACGCGATGAACAACCCCTCAGACTGGCCCGCCGAACTCGACGCGGTGATCGCGGCGCCGGAACATCACCAGGTGCTCCTGGAGAATGATTCGGTCCGGGTGCTTGAGACGCTGGTACAACCCGGAGATCGGGTTCGCCTGCATACGCACCGATGGCCGGCGGTGTACTACATCAAGAGCGCGGGTGAGTTCGTTCGCCGCGACGAGCGCGGCGAGGTGCTCGTGGATACACGCAACACAACGTCGGGACACGCGGCGGGCCGGGCCGTCTGGTCGTCGCCCATGGGCCCGCACACGCTGGAGAATGTCGGCGCGACGCCGATTCACGTGATCAGCGTGGAGGTGAAAGCGCCGTGATCAGCGGTCAAGGGAGGTGCTTGTGACGATTACATGGACGCTGCGGCGGCTGCACGCGGTCAGCGAGGCGCAGATCCTGGGCCTCTGCGATGTGCTCATCGATTGCGTCGAAGGGGGCGCGTCGGTGAGCTTCATGCACCCGTTGAGTCGTGAGCGGGCGATGGCGTTCTGGCGGCGGGTGTCCGAGGGTGTTGCCGCGGGTGAGCGAGCCTTGCTGGTTGCCGAGGACTCGGTCGGCATTTGCGGCACTGTGCAACTGGTGTTCGATCTTCCTGAGAATCAGCCGCACCGCGCGGACGTGGCCAAAATGCTCGTGCACCGCCGTGCACGGCGGCGGGGCATTGGTGCGGCGCTCATGCGCGAGGCAGAGCGGGTGGCGAGGGAATGCGGAAAGACCCTGCTCGTGCTCGACGCCGTGACCAACGGCGATGCCGCTCGTTTGTACGAGCAGTTGGGCTGGGTGGAAGTGGGGGATATCCCGAACTTTGCGCTGTTCCCGAGGGGTGGATTGTGCAGTACAACCTTTTACTACCGCTCGCTGTAGCCGCGCCCGGTGTTTCACGTCCGCCGGACGCGGGGCGATGGAGACGGTCGCTCCGGGTTTGACCTGCTTGATACGGATCGAATTTGTTGAGCGTCGAATGCACGCGAGGCACCTTTGCGCACCATCGGAGCGGTCTGTTCTGGTGCGACGCGCATATCCGTGCCGTGTCCGTGACGAAAGAGTGCTATGGCGGAGAGCGTTTCCGTGCCTGAATCGGTTCGTAAGCGGAGGAAGCACGACGCGGGACGCCGCGGCCTGCGCGGTTGATCTGTCGAATGGGTGCACGAGATGGTCTCGCGGTTCCCGAAGGCGAGGGACTACGGTTGCCTTTTAGTGGCCAAAGTCCCGGCTTGACAGACGAGAAGGACCAACAGATGTCCGCAGAGAATGTCAAACTCATCAAGAGCCTCTATGAAGCGTTCGCAAGCGGCGATATCGGCGGCGTGCTCGGCTGCATGAGCGAGAATATCGTCTGGAACGAGGCGGAGAACTTTCCGTACGCGGACGCGAACCCGTACATCGGCCCAGATGCGGTCGTCAAGGGTGTATTCGCCCGGTGTATCGGCGAATGGGAGGGTTTCGCGGTGATCGCGGAGGAGATTCTGGACGCGGGCGACACGATCGTTGTGCTCGGACGCTACCGGGGTACGTGCCGGGCCACCGGTCGTCGACAGAACACGCAGTTGGTCCACGTGTGGCGCATTTCCGGCGACAAGGTCGTCGGCTTTCAGCAGTATGCCGACACGCTGCAGGTGGCCCGCGTAATGGGCCACGTGTGATGCGGCTCGCGTACTCGGCCGATTGCTGAAGAAGACGCCGCGCAAACGGAAATCATGTCAGAACCCCGCGAGTCCGTGGCGCGCGGGGATGCGTCGGCGTTCAGCTAGGTTGATGGGGTTAGGCGAGGCTCGGGGTGTGCTTGGCCATCGCCACGTTGACGTCGATTTTGAGGTGAGCCGCGACCCGCCGACCGTAATCCTCGTCGGCGCGGAAGAAATGGCACAACTGACGCATCTGCACCTCCAGCCGGGCCTGACCGAGCCCGCTCGCGATGCGGCGAGTCAGGCGGTCGCGATGTGCGTCGTCGAACATTCGGTAGAGATTGCCCGGTTGGGTGAAGTCATCGTGGTCAACGGTGCTGTCGAACCGGTCGACGATGGTCTCGCCAAGTCTCCAAGCGGGGTCCGCGAAGGCCGGATCGGGCTTCGGCGCGGCCGGGATGCTGTTGGGCCAGTAGTTCGGGGCCGAGCCGTAGTTCGCGGCGTCCGCGAGCGATCCGTCGCGTATGTAGTTCATGACTGGGCAACGGGGCTTGTTGACCGGGATCTGGTGGTGGTTGACGCCGAGGCGATACAGGTGCGTATCGGCGTATGACATCAACCGGGCCTGCAGCATCTTGTCCGGGCTTGGTCCGATGCCCGGCACCAGGGCGCTTGGCTTGAAGGCCGCCTGCTCCACATCGGCGAAGTAGTTCTCCGGATTGCGGTTCAGTTCCAGTTCGCCGACCTCGATGAGCGGGAACTCCTTGTGCGGCCAGACCTTGGTGAGGTCAAACGGATTCCAACGGAATGAGTCGGCCTGAGTCTGCGTCATGATCTGAACGCACACTCTCCAGCGCGGAAACTCGGCCCGCTTGATCGCGCTAAACAGATCCCGCTGGTGGCTCTCGCGGTCGTCGGCGATGATCCGCCCCGCCTCATCGTCCATGAAGTTCTTGATCCCCTGCCGGGACTTGAAGTGGAACTTGCACCACACCCGCTCGCCCGCCTGGTTGATGAGCGAGTAGGTGTGGCTGCCGAATCCGTGCAGGTGCCGGTACGAAGCCGGGATGCCGCGGTCTGAAAAAAGGATGGTGACCTGATGCAGTGATTCGGGGCACTGCGACCAGAAGTCCCACTGCATGTCCATGTCGCGCAGGTTGGTCTGCGGATGGCGTTTCTGCGTGTGGATGAACATCTGAAACTTGTACGGATCTCGCACGAAGAACACGGGCGTGTTGTTGCCGACGAGGTCCCAGTTGCCTTCTTCTGTGTAAAACTTGAGGGCGAATCCTCGCACATCGCGCTCCGCGTCCGCCGCGCCGCGCTCGCCAGCGACCGTTGAGAAGCGATGGAAGACTTCGGTCTTCTTGCCGATCTTTGAAAAGAGCGAGGCTCGGGTGTACCTGGTGATATCGCCCGTCACCGTGAACGTGCCGAACGCTCCGGAGCCCTTCGCGTGCACGACCCGCTCGGGGATGCGTTCTCGGTTGAAATGCTGCATCTGCTCCAGCAACGCCACGTCCTGCATGAGCACAGGGCCGCGCGGGCCCGCCGTCAGGGCCTGCTGCACGCCGATGGGTGCGCCGTTGGCGGTGGTCAGGACCGGACATTTGCTTTCAGATTTGGGAGGTTGGCCGTTGTTCATGAGTAGTTCCTTTCGGGTTCGAAGTTCAGCCGGTCGGGTCCGATGCGTCGAGCGAATCATCCGCAGGGACAATCTCGTTCGAGGGCCATGCAACGCTTCCGTGGGCGTCTCACGGAAGAGTCTGATCACCCTTGACCACAGCGATCATAGGGCTTCGCTCCTTTCCAATGGCAGCGTTCTCGTGCCAGCCAGCTCGGTCACTTTGGACCGTCGGTGCCGCCGCCTCCGCACGCCACCGCACCATAGGGAGTGACGCAACGCGAAAAGCCCGGCGTGGGGAGTCGCCCAAGGATTCGACGGTAAGGCAAGCGTATGTGGAGATTCCACTCTCGCAAGAACATCGAGGTCACCATGAATACCGACACAACGATCGCGACGTGGGTGAAGCCGTTGACGCTCGAATGCCCGGGCGTTGTCCGGTCAGTCCGACTTGTCCCGCTGGAGGCCACGCACGCTCCAGATCTGCTTGCCGCGGCGGACCCGGAGCTCTTCAGGCACAGCATGCAGGCCCCCTCCGAATGGTCCGTCCGTGGCTTCGAACTGGAAGTTCAGAAGGTGATATCTCTGCCCGGAGTAATCGCTTTCGCAATTGTTCTCGCCGCCGGACCGGATCAGGGAAGGGCCATCGGGCGAACGACGTTCATGGATATCAAGCCCGAGCATCGGGGGCTGGAGATCGGCCGCACGTGGATCGGCCGCGCCTATCACGGGACCCGAGTGAATCCGGAGGCCAAGTACCTCATGCTCCGGCACGCCTTCGAGGTGCTGACGCCCACCGCGATCCGTGTTCAGATCACGACCAACGGCACCAACCTTCACAGCCAGGCCGCGATCACCAAGCTCGGGGCGGTGAGGGAAGGAACTCTCCGCAAGGCCCGCATCATGCCTCCGGCGCTCGACCGAGCAGAGCCGGAAGTTCGCGACTGGGTTCATTTCAGCATCATTGATGATGAGTGGCCGGAAGTGAAAGCCCGTCTTGAGTGCCGGCTGGCCGCCATGATGTGATGGCCGCACCGAGCGATCGGCCGCCTCCCGCCCGAAGTGATTCGTTCACGTGTGAGCATCGCCGGCCGGCGGCTCGGCCTCGTCCGGCTCCGTGACACGATGCCCCGCCTGTCGCAGAGCGAGCAATGCATCCGCGAGTTGGTCCTCGCGCACGAGCGCGTAATCCGTGTCGTGTGTGCCGAGGGCAAGAATCCAGACCTGTGCGTCGGCAAGGGGATCCACGATTCGTCTGAGAACTCCTACCTCCGTCGTGCCGAAGGTCATGTCGATCTTGAGCAAACGAAACCGCTCCGCCGCGAGGGGCATGATCCCAAGCGGAACAATGACCGAGAGTTCCGTGGCGGTTCTGGCCACGAAGCAGGGTGAGATCGAACGAACCGCTTCGGGCAACGGAGCTGTCGGCGCCAGTTTGTACATCCCGAAGACTTCGCGAAAGAGCCGCAGTGGTAGGGGGGCGGACATGACGGGATCATGATACACATCGAGACACAGAGGGCATCCGACCACTCCAGCTTTGAGCTGGATTGGCGTGCCCTGCTGGACGCCGTCGGCGATGATCGCCTGGCGACAACGGTTCGTTGCGCGAGTGTCGCTGCCCGGTGTGTGGAATCCGTCAGCGTCGCGAGGTTTCGCGACCGCCATCCGGCCGGCTTCCGGTTCCAGTTGATTCCGGAATGCGATGGAAAAGCCACCGGCCACTCCGCCGCTCAGGGACACATTGACTGCTGCTGACTCTGTCGAAATCGCGATCGAGGGGCGATGGCATCTGGCACGACGCGCGAACGGCCGGTCTATGAGCGCTCACTTTCGCATGGTGAACTCGCGGCTATGCGCCGACAACTCGACTGCTCCCAAAAGGCGGACCGCACGGCCAAGCACCTGCAGAGTGCATTGGCGTTCTGGCGTGCGATGCCGCCCAACGAAGACCGTGGATTCGCTCGGTGCCTGCGCCGTGATTTCAACGTGGCCGCCGCTCAATCACTTTGTGTCGGTGTTCCACATGTCGTGAGCGGCTTTCCACGATCCGTCCTTCTGCTTCTTCCACACGCACAGATACTTGCCCTTTTCAGCGACCTGCTTGCCATCCGGCCCCTTGAACGAGCATTCGTACGTGCCGGACGTGAAGCCGAGTTCACCGCTCTTTGAGGCGTCGGCATGCAGAGTCTTCCATGAAATGGCGAAAGTCGGGTCTGCGAAGTAAGCCGCCCAGGTCTTCTGCGCTGCCGCTTTGCCGATGGCGATCGGCTCGCTCGGCGGGTACGCGATCGCATCATCGGCGTAAAAGGACGCCACGAGGGCGGCATCTTTTTTCGCCGCGGCCTTCGACCAGTCATCGTCGAGCTTGGTGAGCGCTTTGGCCACCGTGTCGGGTGACTCCGCCGCGGTCTTTGCGGGCTGGCCCGCGTGGGCGGGCAACACCGAAAGAGCGGTGATCGCCGCGCCGGCCGCGACGAGTATGAGAATCAGACCTTGCGTGCGATTGCCAAGCGTGAATCGGCTCATGTTCAAAGGCTCCGGAAGAGTGGTTTGACCAGGACTCTACAACTCTGATGTTACTCTCTCCGATCGTGGCAAAGGCGAGGCGATCGAGACACCGCAGAGCGGCGTGATCCGGCATTTGCGCCATCCGGAAGTGCCCCGGGACCTCGCCCCGTCTGACTTTTCTCCAACTGCACGCACCGATCGCCGTGTTCACAACTCGTGTCCCGACGCCAGCCGCCGAGCCCGCTGTACGCCGGTTATGGTCCGATGACGACTCCATGTGGCGATTGACGCACCTCATGACGGCGCTCGGCAGGGCCCGGACGTCACAGGCAAAGAGCACCGCGGGGTTCGCGCTCGCAGAGAAGAATCTGCTCGAATCCGACGCGATCTTCGCCAAGAGCCCAGGTCCCTCCCCCAAAGAACAGCGTGATCGCATGAAGGCCATCGGCGACCCGTACGCAACTTGGGACAAGGCGGAGCCGGGCGGCGGTCACGGCACCAGCGCGGCGAATTGGAAGGCGAAGATGGATGCGATGAAGCCGATCGGACCAGAAGCCGCGGGCAAGAGGTAGTGGGGGATGCCTACTCCGCGCGGGGTTTACGCGATCTCTCTACAAGCACGGACCATGATTGGTCCCTCACGCACACCGAGGTGAGTCAGTCTTGCGGCTCGGGCTCGTTCAGTTTCCGCAGGACATTTGGAAGGAGCACGCTCACCGAACGGCATTGGCCCGCGGGAGTACCGAGGGTCGGCGCCGCGGCGCCTTGGTTCTTGTTCGCGATCGCGATAGGATTCGCCCGGCTGTCGGTTGCTGCCGCGATCAGTGCCACGTTCAGCCGAGACCCGGAACAGAGGACCCAACTTGAATCCCTCAGCCGTATTCGAGTGTTTTTCCGCGTACCAGAAGACTGCCGCGATGCAGGCAGCCGTGGACATCGGCCTGTTCACCGCGTTGGCCGCTGGCCACGCGACGGTGGAACGAGCCGCGAAGGCGTGCAACGCGTCCCCCAAGGGCGTCCGGGTCCTTTGCGACTACTGGGTCGTCCACGGCCTGCTCACGAAAACCGGAGACACTTACGGGCTGTCGCCCGAAACCGCGATGTTTCTGGATCGCAAGTCGCCTGCCTACGTCGGTGGTGTGCTTGGATTCATCAACGGCCCCATCAAGCCCTTCTTCGCCACGCTCACAGACTCCGTCCGTCGCGGCGGGTTCGAGGATGAGGGTTCGATGGTGGCAGAGTTCGATGGATGGATTCCCTTCGCCGAGGAAATGGGCGCCATGATGTTCCCCACCGCGCAGGCCATCGCCGGTCTGCTCGGGCCCGTCTCCGGGCGGGCCCTCGATATCGCGGCGGGCCATGGTCTGTTCGGCATCACTCTCGCTCAGCAGAACCCAGGGATCAGTGTTACTGCGTTGGACTGGTCCAAAGTGCTCGAAGTGGCGAAACGCCACGCCGCGCAGATGGGGGTGGGGGATCGCTACTCCACCATCGCCGGGGATGCCTTCAGTGTTGACATGAAGGGCCCGTACGACGTGGTGCTCCTGACCAATCTGCTGCACCATTTCAGTCCGGAGCAATGCACCACGCTGCTGCGCAGGGTGCGTTCGGCGTTGCGGCCCGGCGGTCGGTTGGTCACGCTCGAGTTTGTGCCCAACGAGGACCGCGTCTCGCCGCCGATGTCCGCGACGTTTCCATTGGTGATGCTGGCGACGACAGCGAGCGGCGATGCGTACACGTTCGCCGAGTTTGACCGCATGCTCCGGGCCGCCGGGTTCATGCGCAACACCCTTCATCAGCCCGAGAACTCGCCGCAGCAGGTCATCATCAGCGTCTGAACGGGCGACCTCGCCGGGAATACGCCGTCCGCTTCTTCGGCGGATTCGGCGCTCATCCGCATGGTCCTGATCGCATTGCCGGCGTCGGCCGGCAAGTCCCATCCGGAATGACGTTGATCGCGGCGCAAGTGCCAGAAGCCGTGCTGGGCCGTTTTCGCTGCGCGCGGTATACTGCGCCATTATGTCCGACTCTCCGACCACCCTCGGCGCCCATGTTCACCGCTCATATGTGCCTGCTTCGGCCAGCATCCCCGAACTCCGCCCGCTGCCGCTGCTGGTGGGAACGCTTCTGGGAATTCTGTTCGGAGCGGCATCACTCTACCTGGCCCTCAAGATCGGCCTCACGATCTCGGCGTCGATCCCGATCGCGGTGATGTCGATCTCCATCTTCAAGTGGATCAGCCGCGCCTTCGGCACCCGATCCGCCACCATCCTTGAGAACAACATCGTCCAGACCACGGGATCCGCCGGCGAGTCCATCGCGTTCGGCGTTGCGGTCACCATGCCCGCGCTCATGATCCTTGGACACGACATGACCCTGCCTCGGATCATCACGGTCGCCGTGTTGGGCGGCGTGCTTGGCATTCTCATGATGATCCCGCTCCGCCGGGGTCTCATCGTCCATGAACACGGAAAGCTGGCGTTTCCTGAAGGAACCGCGTGCGCCGAAGTGCTCATCGCGGGGGAGAAGGGCGGCACCAACGCCAAGACAGTCTTCGCCGGTCTGGGGCTGGGGTTCCTGTTCAAGCTCCTCAACGGCGACGGCGGTTTGGGCCTGCTCAAGAACACACCGGAAAAGTCGCTTTCGTTCTACAAGGGCGGCTCGGTCTCTACGGAGTGCTCGCCGGAACTGCTCGGCGTCGGGTACATCATCGGGCCGCGCATCGCCGGGATCATGTGCGCCGGCGGCGTACTGGCGTATCTCGTGCTGATCCCGGCCATCCGGCTCTTCGGCGACGGCCAGACCGAGCCGCTCGCGCCGGCGACCACGTTGATCCGTGACATGAGCCCCGGCGCGGTCCGCAACGCGTACATCCTCTACATCGGCGCGGGCGCGGTCGCAGCGGGCGGCATCATCAGCATGTTCCGCGTGCTGCCCACGATTGCTTCCGCGTTCGGCCGGGGGGTGCGGAGCATGATCGCCGGTCGAAACTCGGTGAAATCAGCAGAACCGGAGCGTACAGACCGCGACCTGCCCATGGGGCTTGTGGCTCTTGGCTGCCTGGGCCTTGTTGCCGCGTTGATGCTGACGCCCAGCTTGCACGTCTCGCTCGTCGCCGCGCTGCTCATCCTCATGTTCGGCTTCCTTTTCGTGACTGTTTCGTCGCGGCTCACCGGCGAGATCGGTTCGTCGTCGAACCCGATCTCCGGCATGACCGTCGCGACGCTGTTGCTCACATGCCTCGTCTTCGTCGCGCTCGGTTGGACCAGCCCGACGGACCGTCTCGCTGCCCTCTCGATCGCGGCGGTGGTCTGCATCGCATCCTCCAACGGCGGAACGACCGCGCAGGACCTCAAGACCGGGTTCCTGGTGGGAGCAACACCCCGCGCCCAGCAGATCGGCATCCTGGTGGGTGCTCTTACCGCCGCTCTGGTCATCGGCTTCACGCTGAAACTCTTCGACGACTCCAAGACAATCTACGCCGCCCGCGCGTTCCCCACCGTCACGGTGGAATCGGGTCGGTTCGAGGGAAAGTCACCGCTCCGCGGCGTCGACGCCGCACGCGACAACAAGATCTACAACGTCGTTCACTTCACCACCGACAACGCGCTTCCCGGTGTGCCGCCGGGCAAGTACCTTGTCGACGATGCCGGCGCTATTCGCTATCTCGTTGATCCTGGAATCAACGGCGTGCTGGACCATCGCGATCCGCCGCCCGGCGCACCCGCGGGCGCCCACGGCGCGGAGGTGAAGAAGTTCGATGCGCCCAAGGCCCGACTCATGTCGCTCATCATCGATGGCGTTCTGGGCGGCAAGTTGCCGTGGGGATTGGTATTGATCGGGGTGTTCATCGCCATCACATTGGAACTCGCCGGGGTTGCATCGCTCCCCTTCGCCGTCGGCGTGTACCTTCCCATCTCCGCGTCAACGCCGATTTTCATTGGCGGCATGGTGCGCTGGGCGGTTGAACGTGCGAAGAAGAAGAACAACGCCGCCGCGTCGGAGGCCGACAGCGATTCTTCTCCGGGCGTGCTGCTCTCATCGGGGCTGATCGCCGGCGGCGCGATCGCCGGAATGACCCTTGCCATCATCGCCGGTGCCAGCGAACACCTCTCCCAGTCGCTCAATCTCGCGAACCTCTTCGACCGCATCACGAACGGCCATCGATTCGCAGATCTGGCCGACAGCAACGTCGCGATCATGATCGTGTTTGGATTGCTGGGTCTGGTGCTGTACGCCACCGGGCGTGGCAAGGCGAGCGAAGGCCCCGCACGTTCTTAACCCTTGGTGCCTTTCGTCAACACATCCGGGGCGAGATACAAACTCGCCGCGTCTCGTGTTGCCGCGGTCCCCGTAAACTCCGTGAAGAGCTCCCGCCAGTCCGGCGATCTTCCGAACCCGGGGATTGAGGCGATGCCTCTCACCAGAATCGATTCTTCACCTCACGTCGAGCGAAACATGCAAGTTCAGTTCAAGGAAAAGCGGGTTGTCGTCTGTGGCGCAAGCCGCGGCATCGGCAGGGCCATCGCGATGGGATTCGCCGAAGCGGGCGCAGCCGTGTCGGTCTGCGCGCGTGGCACCGATGCGCTCGAAGCCGCTCGGCGCGACCTCGAACAGTTCGGAGGCAGAGTGCACGCCGCCGCGTGCGATCTCGCCAACGTCGAGGACATATCGACCTACATCCCGGCAGCGGCCCAGGCCCTGGGTGGGATCGATGTGCTTATCAATAATGCGTCCGGCTTCGCGATCGGCAACGACGAAGCGGCGTGGCACGCCGGTTTCAATGTGGATCTGATGGCGACGGTAAGGGCTTCGCTGGCCGCCGAGCCGTTCCTCGTCGCGGGAAAGGCCGGAGCGATCGTCAATATCTCTTCGATTTCCGGGTTCCGGGCATCGACACGAACGCCCGCCTACGCCGCGGTGAAAGCAAGCCTCATCAACTACACCATGTCGCAGGCCGCGTTGTTGGCCCGCAAGGGCGTGCGAGTGAACTGCGTCGCGCCGGGATCGATCGAGTTCCCCGGAGGTGCCTGGGAGCAGCGCAAGACCAGTGACCCTGGACTTTACAATGCCGTGCTCAAGGGCATCCCGTTCGGCCGGATGGGCAAGCCGGAGGAGGTGGCCCACATCGTGCTGTTTCTGTGCTCGCCTTGGGCCGCCTGGATCACCGGTCAGACTGTGTGCGTTGACGGCGGACAGTTGCTGGGCGCGTGAGGGGAACTCGGTTGTCACCAGGCCATCGTGTTCAGATCCATCGGCGTCTACCGCCGTGATCGCTTTCCGTGTTGCGCATTCATGGCCTGTTATCGGAGGTTGTTAGGACTGTGATTGCTCGCCGTTGCGAGATTGGCGTGTTCGAAGGACCCCCGTGGTCACCCCAGCGCCCTGCCGTTCCGTACCCTCTCCGCTCATGCATCCAGCCGTGATCGGTCCATTCCAGATTGAGCGAGAACTCGGCCGCGGCGGCATGGGCGAGGTATTCCTCGCGAGAGACACACGGCTGGACCGTCAGGTGGCGATCAAGGCCCTGCCCGCGCACCTTGCGCAGGATCCCGACCGCCTCGCCCGCTTCCAGCGGGAGGCCAAGGTACTTGCATCGCTGAACCACCCCGGTATCGGCGCCATCTACGGACTGGAAGAGGCCACGGGGAACCAATACCTGATTCTGGAGTTCGTCGAAGGCCAAACCCTCGCCGACCGGCTCGCCAAATGCCCGATCCCCGTCGATGAGGCGCTGCCGCTGGCCAGGCAGATCGCCGAGGCGCTGGAAGTCGCGCACGAGAAGGGGATCATCCACCGCGACCTCAAGCCCGGCAACGTGATGGTCACGGCTGACGGGGTCGTGAAGGTGCTGGACTTTGGATTGGCACGGACGGCGGAGGGCGCGCCGTCCACGACGCACTTGGCTCACGCGCCCGATTCTCCAACCGTGACATCGCCCGCGCCGATCCACTCTCCGACGATCCCGGGCGTCATCATGGGCACAGCGGGATACATGAGCCCGGAGCAGGCGCGTGGAAGGACCGTCGACAAACGCTCCGATATCTTCTCGTTCGGTTGCGTGCTGTACGAGATGCTCACGGGCGTCATGCCCTTCCGGGGCGAGACGGTTGCGGATTCGATCGGCGCCACGCTGCACAAGGATTCCGACCTCAATCTCCTCCCGGCGAGTACCCCGCAGCGCGTGCGCGACCTGCTCACGAACTGCCTGGCGAAAGACCGCAAGAACCGCCTTCACGACATCGGCGATGCGCGGCTCGAACTCGAACGGGCGATCGCGGAGCCGCGAGGTCTTTCGGCGGGAATTCAGGCCGCCGGCCCCTGGTGGCGATCGGCGGGAGCACTGGCCACGGTCTCGCTGGTCGCGCTCGCGGTACTGGCCTCGGCGTTTCTGCTGAGGCCGCCGCTCAAGGCGACCCGCGCCGATCAAAAGGTTTTTCGCGTGAGCCTGGCGCTGCCCAAGGGCATGACGTTTGGCGAAGGGTATCGGGCGGTCGCTGTGTCGCCGGACGGCACGCGGGTCGTGCTGCTGCTGGTCGCCAAGGACGGGCTGACGCCGCCGTTGCTTTTCGTACGTGATCTCTCTCGCCTCGAGGTCAGGTCTTTGGCGGGCACGGAAGGCGCGTCGTTCCCATTCTGGTCGCCCGACGGCAAGTCGCTCGCGTTCTTTGCCGGCGGTAAACTCAAGCGGCTTGACCCGGCCGACGGCATCGTGCGAGTGCTCTGCGATGCGCCGGTTCCGCGCGGCGCGTCATGGGGGTCCAAAGGCACGATCGTGTTCGCACCCAGTGCCGGCGGCGGCCTCATGATCGTCAGTGATGCCGGCGGCACACCCACACCCATCACCACGACCGCAACGCCCGGCGAGTCGCACCGCCTGCCCCAGATGCTGCCGGACGGGCAGAGGTTCTTGTATTACATCCAGAATACCGCCGCGGACGGGGTGTACGCCTACGACCCGGTGACCAGGCAATCACACCTGATCCTGAAGGGCTGGACGGAAGCGTTCTTCGTCGAGCCCGGCATGCTCCTGTTCGCCCGCGATGAGAACCTGCTGGCTCAGCCGTTCGATGTTCATCGGCTCGAACTCACCGGCGCCGCGATGCCCGTCGCCGCCGATGTGCACTACGACAAGACTCGCGCGTTCATCAACGCGGGCACCTCGCTGGAGGGCACGCTCGTGTACCAACTGGTGAGCCCGCAACCCCGCTTCAAACTCGCGTTCATGGACCGCAAGGGCGGGCGCACGATCCTACCGGTCGAGCCTCTGGCAATCGGCTACTCCGGAGCACGTGTGTCGAAGGACGGCCGGCGCGCCGCGGTCACACTCGCGGGCAATCGCTGGGAGAACTCGATCTCACTGGTCGACCTTGAGCGAGGCATCCGGACCCCGCTCGGAGATCCGGCGGTGACGTTCACATGGGGCAATCTCTGGGGCCCCGGCGATCAGAGCGTCATCGGCAGCGAGGTCCGGGCGGACAAACAGGGCCTCTCCGTCCTACCGATCAATGGCGGGCCGGGCGCTCGCATATGGGAAGGTGACTCCGGTTTCGAACACGATCCGGGCTCTCTTACACCCGACGGGAGGTCGATCCTGTTCACCCAGTCCTTTGTCGCCGACAAACTCCCGGACATCATGACCCTTCAGTTCGGCGACGGCCAAACCCCAAAGCACTTCATGCAGACGCCCGAGGGCGAATGGGTGCCGCGTCTTTCGCCTTCCGGTGAGATCGTCGCATACATGGTGGCACGGGAGGAAGACTTGGGCGGGCCGGTCAAAGTGGTCACCTTTCCGGCACCTGCCGCCCCGGTCCAGGTCTCGACGATCCCCGCGCTCTACGGAGCCCATTTCTGGATCGGCCCCGGCGAACTCGCCTGGGTTGATCCATCCCGAAAAGTGTGGAGCGCGACGATCACCGCCAAAGATGCGCAGATCGATGTCGGCCCCCCCAGGCCGATGTTTGAAGGGCTGCCGCTCGACAAGCAGATCCGCATCCTCGACTACGACATCCCGCACGAACGGTTCCTGGTCGCGGTAGAGGACGAGCCGCGGGAAGACCCTCGCCTCATCATCGTGAGCGACTGGCGACCCGGCGTGAACGCCGAGCGATCGATCAGCAAGTGAACCCGGATTTTGTGGCGATCCCTCCATGCACCCATCAGCCATCGGCCCATTTAAGATTGAGCGTGAACTCGGCCGCGGCGGCATGGGTGAGGTGTACCTCGCCCGCGACACCCAACTGGACCGCCATGTCGCCATCAAGGCGTTGCCTGTCCACCTCGCCCAGGACTCCGACCGCCTCGCCCGCTTCCAGCGCGAAGCCAAAGTCCTCGCCTCGCTCAACCACCCCGGCATCGGCGCCATCTACGGGCTGGAACAGGCGGGAGGGCATCGCTACCTCATTCTGGAGTTCGTCGAGGGCGAGACCCTGGCCGACCGATTAGCCAAGGGCCCGATTCCCGTCGACGAGGCCTTGCACTTGGCCAGGCAGATGGCCGAGGCCCTGGAGATCGCCCACGAGAAAGGCGTCATCCACAGGGATCTCAAGCCCGGCAACGTGATGGTCACTCCGGACGGCGCGGTCAAGGTCCTGGACTTCGGCCTGGCCCGCACCGAGGAGGGGCCGGCGTCCTCGATCGTTTCGCAGGGCGTCGCCGACTCCCCGACCGTCACCTCACCCGCGCGGTTGCACTCGCCCACCATCCCCGGCGTCATCATGGGCACCGCCGGCTACATGTCTCCCGAGCAGGCCCGCGGCAAGCCGGTGGACAAACGCTCCGACATCTTCTCCTTCGGATGCGTGCTGTACGAGATGCTCACAGGGGCGCAACCCTTCCGCGGCGAAACCGTCGCCGATGCGATCGGCGCCACGCTGCACAAGGAGTCGGACTTCAACCTCCTGCCCGCGGGCACGCCGCGGCGGGTGCGGGAACTGCTGACCAACTGCCTCGCCAAGGACCGCAAGAACCGCCTGCACGACATCGGCGATGCGCGATTGGAACTCGAGCGAGCGATCGCCGACCCGCGTGGTCCCTCGGACGGGCTTGCGGCCGCCGGTCCGTGGTGGCGGTCACCGCGGGTGCTGACGGCGGTGTCGTTGCTGTCCCTGGCCGCTATCTCGCTTGCCGTCGCCTCGGCCGTGATCGTGGCGAGGTCGTCGCGCGACCCACGCGACGTGGTCAAGGCTCCCGGGCAGGTCGTGCGGTTTACGATCGAGCCGCCGAAGGGGTACATGCTCCCGCCGTTTATCTCAAACGGGTCGGGCATCGCGATCAACCCCGCGGGAGATCAGATCGTGTTCGAAGCTGAGGCGGACAGCAAGCCGTACCTGTGCGTACGCGACGTGGCGGGCGGCCAGTCTCGTGTGCTGCCCAACACCGAAGGCTGCGTCAACCCGTTCTTTTCGCCCGACGGAAAGTGGCTGGGCTTCGTTTCGAAGTCCCGCCTGATGAAGATGCCCGCCGAAGGCGGCCCGGCGCTCACGCTCTGCGATATCACCACCTCCTCCTCGTTCGCCTGGCTCGACGACGGCACGATCGTCTGGGGGGCCGGGCAATCCGGCCTCTGGCGTGTCAGCGCGGGCGGGGGCAAGCCGGTGCAACTGGCCAAGGCCGGCCCGGGTGCAAAGTCGGTCAATGGAGACGTGACAATCGGCGGCTTTGATGTCCCGGTCGCGGTCCGGGGCGCGGACTATCTGCTCTCCGGCTCCTGGGGCGGATTCTCGACCGAAGACTACAACCTCGTCGCGGTATCTCTGACCGACGGAACGATCCGCACCGTGCTCCGCACCGTGACCGAGCCGCGGCTCATCGCGACCGACCGGCTGCTGTTCATGCGCGGAACCACGGTCATGACGGTGGGCTTCGATCCGATTCGCGGCGTTGTCGTCGGCGAGCCGACCGTGGCGCTCGAAGGGGTCCGCACCGACCAGTGGATGGACTCGGCGTACATCGGGGCATCGACAAACGGCTCCTTCGCCTATGCGCCCGGCGGCCGCTACGGAGCGGACCGGCGCCTCGTCCGCGTCGATGACGCGGGCAAGCCCACGCCGATGCTGGAGACGACGGACAACTACAACATGATCCCGGTCGTTTCGCCCGACGGACGCAAGGCGGTGCTCACCACGCTCCGCAACAAGGTCGAGATGTGGGTTCTTGATCTCGAGCGGCGCTCCATGCAGTTGGTGAACTCCGAGGTGGAGGTGTACGGGCCCACGTGGTCGGTCGACGGTGCATCGATCGTGGCGGGGCAGATCGCCGCCGACGGGGTGCCCAGCATCGCGAGATGGCCGGTCGGCGGTGGCGAGCCCAAAGTTCTCGCCGGCACGACCGGCAGAGTCGACAACCCGCTGCAGGAACTCCCGGATGGGTCGGGATTGCTGGTTCAGATCGGCGTGCTCGATGTCACGAGCAAGCCGGACATCGCCGTGTACGACTACGCCAAGGCGTCGTTTATCCCCGTACGAAATCGCCCCGCCGCAGAGGGTGAGGCTCGCGTTTCACCCGACGGCAAGTTCCTCGCCTACGCCTCCGACGAGTCGGGCCGCTCCGAGGTCTATCTGGGGCCGCTCCGCGCAAACGGGCCCAACGTGCAGGTCTCATCGAACGGGGGAAGCGGCCCTCGATTCTCCCGCGACGGCAAACGCCTCTTCTTCAGAGACGCCCAGGACGTCTTGATGGCAGCAACGGTCGAGAATCGCGGAGCGGAACCTCAAGTCTCAGTGCCGACGAAGCTGTTCGATGTCAAGAGCTCGGGCCCGTTCGCAGTGATCGGATGGGGCGGCTATGAGGTTCTGCCGGAGGGTGGGTTCCTGATGCTCGAGCGGGCGGCGTGGGAGAGAGAGCCGCCGGTGATTCACGTGATCCTGCACTGGACGGAGGAACTACGGGCCAAGGGCGGGGGCAAGTAGTTCGCGAGTCCGATACGGCCCGAGCGACTGCCGTCGTGAAACCCTACTCTCCCCGCCCATGCACCCCGCCAACATCGGCCCATACCAGATTCTGCGAGAACTCGGCCGCGGCGGCATGGGCGAGGTGTACCTCGCCCGCGATACGCGCTTGGACCGTGATGTGGCGATCAAGGCCCTGCCCGGGCATCTGGCCACCGACCCCGACCGCCTCGCCCGCTTCCAGCGCGAGGCCAAGGTCCTGGCTTCGCTCAACCACCCCGGCATCGGCGCCATCTACGGGCTGGAAGAGGCGCAGGGACATCAGTACCTGATCCTGGAGTTCATCGAGGGCGAGACCCTCGCCGACCGTTTGCTGAAGGGCGCGATCCCCCTCGATGAGGCCCTCCCCATCGCCCGGCAGATCGCCGAGGCCCTCGAAGTGGCGCACGAGAAGGGCGTCATCCACCGGGACCTCAAGCCCGGCAACGTGATGGTCACGCCCGACGGGGTGGTGAAAGTCCTTGACTTCGGCCTCGCGCGAACGGCCGACGGTGTGCCGGGCACATCGGGCATCAGTGCCCAGGCCGACTCGCCGACGATGCCCTCTCCCGCCCCGATCAACTCGCCCACCATTCCCGGCGCGATCATGGGCACGGCGGGCTATATGTCCCCCGAGCAGGCCCGCGGCAAGGCGGTCGATAAGCGCTCCGACATCTTCTCCTTCGGCTGCGTGCTGTACGAGATGCTCACGAGCGCCGGGCCCTTCCCGGGCGAGACCGTGACTGACTCCCTGGGCGCGATCCTGCACCGCGAGCCTGACTGGGCCCTGCTCCCGCCCGGCACCCCGGTCCGGGTCCGCGAACTACTCCGCAGTTGCCTGACAAAGGACCGCAGGAACCGCCTGCACGACATCGGCGATGCGCGGCTCGATCTCGAGCGGGCCATCGCCGGGCACGAGTGGACCGCGGCCACTCCCGCGGGGCAGGCGGGGAAACGGTCTTTGCTCCTCCCCATCGGCTTGGCGTGCGCCGCGGCCGGATTCGCCGGCCTCGCGGGGTGGAAGTTCGCGACATCGTCCGCGCGTCCGGCACCCCCCGCGCCTCGGCAGACGTTTTATGTCTCCACGACGGTGGAGTCCAAGCCGGCGTTCAGCAATCTCATGGGGATCGCTCCAGACGCGCGGTTCCTGGTCTACTCGGCGAACCCGGAAATCCCGCCCGACAGCGTGAAGCCCACCGGGATACTGATGGTGCGGCGTCTGGACCGCGATGAGACGATTGCGGTCGACGGCACCGAGGGTGCCCGAGATGCTGCGCTCTCTCCCGATGGCCGAACGATCGCGTTTTCGTGCGCGAAAGATCGCGCCGGAACCACGTTGGTCTTGAAGAAGGTCACTCTTGAGAACGGCCGGCCGACGGGAAAGCCCGAGACCGTGTGCGAACTGCAGTCCGGGAACCCGCCCAGTCTGTGCTGGGCCTCGGACCGTGAAATCGTGTTCTCGCCGAGCTATGAGCCGGTGATTTACATCGTCGGCTCGTCGGGCGGTGAGCCTCGTGAGGTGTTGAAGGAGGATCGGCCCAAGGGTATCGAGGCATGGGCGGAGTTCCGGCCGTTGGTGCCCGGGAAGTCCATCCTCGCGTCGCGATGGTCGTTCGTCGGTCAGAAGGTAAAGATCAGTACCGAAGTCGTCGACCTCACCACGGGCACGCGAACACTCGTCCTGCCTGATGCGGGGGCGGCCCAGTACATCCCGGACGAGGGCGGCGGGTACCTGCTCGCGACGCGAAGCACGCAAACCAACCTGATCGCCGTTCGCTTTGATCTGGCGACATCGCGCACGATCGGAGACCCCGTTACCGTCTGGAGCGGGAACGTGCTCACCGCGTTCCGCATCACACCCTCCGGCACGCTCGCGATGACGACGCGGCCGATCGAGGTCGTCGATCGCCGCCTGGCCTGGATCGACGACAAAGGACAGGCACAACCCATCCCCGGCATGACGCGGTCGTACGGGCAGTTCGTGGTCTCCCCGGACGGCGGGCGCGTGCTCGTCAGTCTGGACGTCGCCGGCAGTACCGAATTAATCTCCGAATGCTGGGTACAGGATCTCGCGCGAAAAACGTCGACACGAATCCCCGTGAAGGGCGCGATGCTCGGGATGCTCTGGAGCCCCGACGGCCAGCAGATCGCGTACGGCCTCGCCGGGGACGGTGGATTCTCGATCATGCAGCGTCGCAACGACGGATCGGGTGAGCCGATGAAGATGGTGTCGAGCCCCGACAGCCGCACGCTGCTGTTTCCGACGACATGGTCGCCCGACGGCAAGTCAGTCGCGTTTGTGCAGGTCGACATGGCCACAAACGACGCCGACGCGTATGTGATGCAGCGCGATGAGAAGTCGAATCAGTGGACGGCCAAGCCGTACCTGAAAACGCCCGCAAGCGAAGGGCTGGACCAGATCTCGAAGGATGGCAAGTGGGCGATCATCAGTTCGTCGCAATCCGGGCGGCAGGAGTTGTACGTGCAGCCGTTCACCGGCGACGGCGACGCCGACGGCCGCGCGGGTCGGCGACAGATCTCCACGAGCGGCGGCGGGACCTCGTGGTGGAGTCCCGACGGCAAAGAGATCCGCTACCTTGACAACGACTGGCAGATCATGAGTGTGCAGATCAAGACCGAGCCCGCGTTCTCGGCGAGCGAGCCCAAGGTGCTGTACAGCCTCAAGGACCTGAAGGTGCGGGGCTGGGCGTTCGGGCCCGATGGTCGGCTCATGGTGATTCTGCAGGGCGACAGCGAACAGACCACGGCGTCGGTCGGGCTGGTCGTGAACTTTCTCGATGAACTGCGGGCCAAGGTGCCCGCCGCCAAGTGATGGCCCAACAGAGGCAGGCCGGCACCTGGTGCCGGTCCGCGCTGCTTACCCCGGCCCCATCATGGTCGAACGCTTCCACTCGCCCAGTTTCTTGGCCGCGGCCAGGGCGGCCGGTGCATCGGCGTGATCTTCCGTCAGGTACATCAGCGTGGTCTGCCCGATCCGGATCTTGTCGCCGTTCTTGAGCGCTGTGTCGAGCACGATCTGCTTGCCGTTGAGGAATACGCCGTTCGCGCTGCGGTAGTCACCGGCGACGTGCTTGCCGAGCGTGGCGTCCAAACGCACCTGCAGGTGCTTGCGTGAGACGAGCGAGTCGAGCACCTGGAACGTGCACGTATCGTCACGCCCGATCGAAACCAGCGGCTCGGTGAGAGGGAAGTGCGATCCCTCCCCCAGACCCTCAATGACCACGAGTGATGCCATTCGTTCTGCCTCTTTCCATGAATGTTCTGAAGCGGTGTGTGTGCAGTGTATCCCGTACCCTGTCCGCTCATGCACCCCGCAGTCAACGGCTCAATTCCGATAAGGCGAGAACTTGGCCGAGACCGGGCGATTGCTCGCGACTTGAAGCCGGTGAGAATGAGCGCAAATCGTTGACGCCTCCTTGGGGGGTCGGCTGGCCCGTCGAAATGCGATGGCTCATTCGCGGACCAGTGCCTGCTGATTGTCAATATGGGCGTTCGGCGGTGGAACTCAGTTCATTCAGGGCCATGGGACGGTGGTCAAGAGCCACCTCTGATCAATCCCGCGACAGTACCGGTGCACAGCGTCTCCGCGCGAACGCCGAACTAGAGCACAGCGAGCAATTCCCTAATCAGCCGACGGGGCTTCGGCGCCGGCGTCATGCCGGACTTCCATCCGCTGCCTTGGGCGCGGCTGATTCCTGAGACCTCGCCGTGCGGCTAGCCCGACCGGGATGTGGCAACGCACTGATGGTGTAACCCCTGCTCGCTTTGGGGACCACTTTCATGCCACTCGTCCTTGCCATCCTCTCCAACATCGCCGGGGCGTTTGCCTCGTTCCTGATGATCGTGCTCCTCTTCGCCAGCGCTCCCAACAGCACCCCGGCGCAGTGGGCGCAGATCAGGGCGTGGCTCATCGCCGTGACGGTGGTGGCCTTCGCCGGTTGTGTCTCATCCATCTGGTTCATGGTCGCGAAGCGTCCTTGGGTCGCGGCGGGCCTGGGCGGCATGCCCACCGTCTTCTGCATCCTGTCCTTCATTCTCATCCTCAGATCCCAGAGATGAACACAATCGCAAAACCACGAAGGGTCCGAACCATGACCGATCTTGTGATGAAAATTCTGTTCTCGACGATGTGCGCCGGTCTGGGAATGATGCTGCTGCTGGTGGGAGTGCGGGAGTACTTCCTGCAGCAGCGCACCCTCGCCAACGCCGCGCCCATCGAGGCCGTCGTCACGTCCTCACGCGTAATTCAGTCGACGTCGACCGACACCGATCCGCGACTGGGCCGCGACAACAGCACCACCTCATACTCACCCGAGGTACGTTTCCGATACACGATCCGCGGCGTTCAGTACGAGAGCGACATGCTCCGGCCGACGATCATCGTCCGTGGCTTCGCGAGCCAGAGTTCCGCGATGGATGAGATCAAGCCCTTCCCCGCAGGGGCCACGGTCAAGGCGTATGTCGACCCGGCGGTGCCCGCCCGGGCATTTCTGATCGCGGAGCCATCCTGGTTCCCCAAGGCGTACATCGTGATCGGGTTGACCTTGATGCCGCTGACCGCGGTCATCTTCCGCTACCTCTGAACCCGCATGCCTCCCTTGGAGGCTCGGATGACCCGCTCAATGTTCCAACCCCGTCCCATACCCGGCTTTCATCCGGAATCGCCATGAACACAGCAACAGCCATGTCTCGCCGCATCTTCACTCCCGACCGCTCCGAACTGGGATTCTCGATGATGGTCCCCGACGGCTTCGTTCAATCAGAACTCCCCGGCGAGGAGATCGATTTCGACAGCCCCACCCAATCCGCACCGCTCGCGCTGTTCTCCTCGCACGAAGCGATGGCGCTCATCGCCGTCGCCGCCCGTCCGGCGTACGAGACGGGGAGCGTTCTCCAGTGGATCCGGTTCCTCGCCGAGCACTTCGAGATGGAGTTGGATCAGGTGGAGCCCTCATACGTCGGCGACGGTGATTGCCACCCGGCCATCACTGCAAATGCCACACAAGCGGTGGAGGGGCAATCTCGCCGCGTCGCGCTCGTCGCGTTCGAAGATGGCGGCTGGTTCTTCACCGCTCACGCCATGTGTCCCGATGATCATTGGAGCCGTCACGGCGCGGCTCTCAGGGCGGCGGTACGGTCCATCACGCTCGCCACGCCCAAGGGGCAGACGCACGACCTGGACAGCACCCACGCCCCCGGCTGGAAGCGCATCAGCCCCGAGGAGTACCTGGCCAGTTCGAGAAAACAAGCCCGGGAGCGGGAGCAGGGCCGCAAGCCCGCCGTTGCACAGGCGGAGAAGCTGCTGCGTGAGGGGAACTTCGATGAAGCCGAACGGGCGATCACACGGGTGGACTCATCGATCGAAGGTGGCGTCGAAATCGCCCGAATGTACGAACGCCGACTTCGCCAACTCGTGGAAGCCGGTGAACACGTCGCCGACCGTGAACGGGCGGAAGAGATATTCGGCCGGGCTCTGCGGTGGGCGCAGTCTTGCTACCCGGATCCCCACACGCAGATCGAGGCCGACGATTTCGCCGCGGGACAGGCGGAAGACCGGGCCCGACTGGTCGCGGTCCTCGGGTGGGAGCCGCGATTGAAGTGATGGAGAATTGCGGTGGCGGCTTCCGGCTTTGCTCCCACGTTTGCACGCGACTTGACCGGTTGTCGCTGATCGTCAGCATCGCGTCCATCTTCACCAGCCCGCGGTCATTCTCGATTTCGGCGCAGACTTCTTGCGCCGGCACGGACCGACCGGTCCGGCGACGATCGCTCGGTGTGTGTCGTCACGTCCGGCGACTGCGTTCTTTAGCTGCGGCGAGCGTCTCACCGGCCGGATGTGTCTGTTGCTCGTTGGAGCGGGACGGGCCCTACTTCTCCTGCGCGAAGCAGGCTCCGGACGAAATCGCCAGAAGCAGCAACCCGGTGACTCTTGTTAATGCACACATTCCCATGTCACTTGTTTGAGTGGCGCACGGTTGAAGTCTACGACAGAGATTACACCGCTCCGTTTCGACCCAATAGTTTCCGGAGTGACTCCTGGTTCATTGAACGGCAGGGCGTTCAGCCCGGCCCGCGGGGATATTGAGCCTTGCACTTCGCGGGATCTCGCACGCGATTGATGCCCCGATACGGGCGACAACTTCGCTCAGGGCTGCGCCCGATGTATGCGAAAGGGGGCACCAGAGGCGAGAAAGCTCAGATCCTTTGCCGCGCCGCCTTTACAACGTACGCATCGGGTCGAAGTTCGCTGTCGCATCGATACCATGCCGGGTGAAGCGCCGACGGCATGGTTGACGCCAACTCGTACTGTGAGATCACCGGTCGCGTGGTCAAGGTACCGGCGTGGAACGCTTCACCAACACTCACCGCTTCCTCGCCACGACTTGCACCACCGAGGCTTCCCCGGTATGGAACTGCCCTTCGGTGACGTTCCGCAACAACGCCGCTTGATGCTCGATGTGCAGACCAATCAACTCGCTCAAGATGACCTCAAGGGGCGCGAGCAGCGACGGGTCCTTCGGCCCGCCCGTGTTGCGTTCGAGTTGATCCGGCGCATACGCCTCAAGGAGGTACACCCCGTTGGGCTTCAGCCACGAAGCGACACGCCGATGTACCGTGGCGCGCAGCGCGGCCGGAAGGTGAACGAAGATGGAAGTGACAACGTCAAACGAACCGGGCGCGGCGTCAAAGTCCTGCAGATCCACCGCTTGAGTGCGGAGTTTCAAGCCGCGTGCATCGGCACGCCTCGCCGCCTTCTGCATTCCTACCTCGCTCTGGTCGACAGCCAGGACATCCAACCCGCGAGAGGCCAGGAACAGAGCGTTGCGGCCTTCACCAGCGCCGATATCCAGAGCGGTCCCCGCGCTCGCCAGCCGGTCCGCCGCGCTGGCGAGGAACTCGTTGGGTGCTTCGCCGTACACGAGGTCATCGCCGGAGTACCTTTGATTCCAGAATGTGCTCGACATGCTTGAAGCGTAGACAGGCCTGCGCGAATGACCACCCCGCCCGACCCGCGTGACGCGGCGTTCACGGTGATTCTCCACCGACCATCGCGTTGGCATGAACAACTCGGCACCGACCTACCGACGAGGCGGAAATCGTCCCGCAATGACGATAGATGCAGATCCCATACACTTTCCGCGAGCGTGACCGTCGCTGACGGGCGATTCGGCTTCAGTTGATAGATTGAGCGTTCGAACGAACTTAGCGCTCGCGAGCAGCGTTGTGAAAATCAGGCGATCCCGTCGCCGGGAAGGCCGAGCCACCGGAATCCGATCATGCATGTTGAGGACAATCCGATGTCCACGCCGCCTCTCCGCGATCCGGAGGCCGAGGTGCTGGCCTTTCTCAAGGGCCGCTCGGTCCCCTGTCCGCGATGTTCCTACGACCTGCGCGATATCCAGTCGGCCAAGTGCCCGGAATGCGGCGAGCCGCTGGTGCTGAAAATCGGCTCTCCTCGGGCCCGCTTCGGTTGGTTGGTGCTCGCCATGGCGCCTGGATGCTTCTCTGGCGTTGCGGCGTTGTTCGTGTTGGTCCCGATCTGCATGACCATCGGGCGGCGATTCCCCCCGGGCCAGGGGCTGCCATGGCCGGTCGTCTTCGCCGACGCGTTCGGATTTCTCAGCGCGGCGTCAGTCGGGCTGATGTACCGCCACCGACACCGATTCATGTCTTGGACCGCGCACCGTCAGCGAGCGTTCGCGGCGGCCGTCTGGGCGATCCATGTCCTGGCGTTCGTGCTGGTCGTGCTCGCCCTCTGGCTTTGACATGATTGAAACTGCGTACAGCCTTATCGCGGGTCGCGCCTTCCGAATCTCGCTCGCAGCGGTGGTGATCCACCCGCGACCAACACTGGTGTGACTGTGATCAGCAAGCGTTCGTCGCAAGGCGCCGCTTCCCGCCCTCGACCAATCCTGCGACGGTGTCTGAGTCGAGGCCAGATTCGCTTGGGCATCCGGCCCGCTGCGCTTCAACTTCTGCCATTTCCGCACCAGTCTCACCGCTCACATCAATAAACCAGGAGGGTCCCGAAGAGAAGCCTGCTCGACCACGACGCTCGCACTCATCGGGTACGTGAATGCTGCTCATTCGGCACGGCGATGCGTCCGAAGGACGCCGTGGGGTGGGGGTGTACTTGAAGTACGCTGTTCGACGCGATGTTCCGACTGTATATTCTGAGCGACCGTTCGGCTTCGATCGTGCGTCTCGCGACGCCGGCCGTTCGGTGGTTAACCCGGAGTTGGTGATGTACGACATGCAGCAACTGTCGAAGTTCGAGAAGTTCGGTGGACTCGCTCCCGAGGCGTTCAAGGCGTTCATGGCCTTGGACCGAGCCGCGGTAAAGGAAGGCGCCATTTCTCACAAAAACAAGGAGTTGATCGCCGTGGCCGTCGCGATGACAACTCAGTGTCCATACTGCATAGAGATTCACTCTCGCGCCGCCAGGCAGGCCGGAGCAACCCAGCAGGAGATTGCCGAAGCGGTTCTGGTCGCGGCGTCATTGCGGGCCGGTGCGGCGATGACCCACGGTACCCACGCCCTTCAATGATCGGTAAGGGTGTTGGCCGCATCGAGTGTCGGGCTCAAGTCCACGACGCCCCGGAGCGGTGATCCGCGGGGCGAGCACGCGCGGGGGACTCATTCCAAACCCTGGGTATCCTGGACCCACGGATTGTTCTGATCTCGCTCTGAGCGAGTTCATAGGTCCGATTGGTGTGCGCTCGCTAACGAATTCACAGGCCTAGCGAAGCGCGTCGCGGCCCAAGGGAAGGGAAGGTTTGGATGAGAAGCGTCCACGGAACCGGGTGGTGGGGGGGGCGACATCATCGACACTGTTTGCGGCGTCTACTCAATGGACGTCTCCGACCGGATCTCCCGAAGGATTCCGACGCTGACCACGTTGCCGCGCGGACAGGGAATGGTCGTTGAGGTTGAAACGGTCGTCCATCCGGTTTTGCTCGGTCTGGGCATTCGCTTGCTTTCAGATATCTGAATGGACTTGAACCGGTTTGCAACTACTGATCGCTTCTGTAGTTGTCGGACCAATCGAGTTGGTTGAGTTGGGGCGATGGAACGTAGCGCGAACTTCTCCCGGCGGGTGTTCCCGGCCGGGAACCTGGAAGTTGTGGTCAGCCGAGCTCCACAGCGTTTCAACAGGACAGTTGCAGCGACCAAGGCCAGACCGTCCATTGAAACCGACGAGCGCTCTTCGTCATCCATGCTCCGCCCTACGTAGCAACCGGTCCCTGGCTCCCAGCGACGGCCAATCGCGCTCGCATGATGTTCAAGGCAAAGTCGTCGGGGATTGAGGTCGCTCCCGGCATCGCGCCGATGTTTCAAACCGCGTGCTCATGTGCCCGGCAGGTAGTGCAGCGGCGCATCGGTCCCGAGCGGAAGCCCGCTGTAGTACCACGCGATCAGGAACGCCGTCCAGGCCAGGCCGAAGACCAGCGAATAGGGGAGCATGAGGGAGATCAGGCTGCCCAGACCGGCGTCCTTCTTGTACTTCTGCAATGCCACCAGGATGATCAGCAGATAGCTGTTCAAGGGAGTGATGATGTTCACGACGCTGTCGCCGATCCGGTACGCCGCCGTGGTCAGCTCCGGACTCATGCCCACCATCATGAACATGGGGATGAATATCGGGGCCAGCACGCCAAACTTGCTCAGCATACCGCTCATGGCGAAGTCGCCCAGCACCACCAGCAGCACGAACAGGACAATGAGCAGGGGTACGGGAAGATCCGTTTTCACCAGGAGTGACCCGCCGGAGTACGCCAGCATGCGATCAAGCCCCGTGTACTGGAAGTAGTTCACAAACTGTCCCATGAAAAATGCGATGGCCAGCACCGGCACGATCGTGCGTATGCCGTGGTAGATCGCATCGATGAAATCGGATTGCTTTCGCAGCGCGCCGGTGACGAACCCGAACGCCAGGCCCGGGAGCAGAAACGTCAGGAAGATCATCGGCACGATGACTTGAGACCAGCGATCCCCGGCACGTTCGCCAGGCGCCGGCGCCCCGTTCGCAAGCGTCGGCTGTCCGGCGCCGTGCAGAGGAGCCCCCGGGATGAGGATGGCGCAGGCGAAGGCGGCCAGCACAATCACGGCGACGCTCCCGGCCCACACCAACCCCCGCTTCTCGATCGGCTTGAGCGCCAGGTCGGTAATGGCCGAGGTATCGCCGCCGGTCACCGGCGATTGTCGTTGCAAGCGAGGCTCAACAATCCGATCCGTCACGAACCATCCTGCCAGCATCACGATCACGCTGCTCAGTGCTTTGAAGTACAGGTTGTGCGTGGCGTCGACCGCGTGATATTCGGGATCGATAATGTGGGCCGCCTGAGTGCCCACTCCCGCCAGGAATCCGTCCGCCGCGGTGGGGAATATCCCGGCGCCAAACCCGCCGGCCACGCCCGCGAACGCCGCCGCCAGCCCGGCGATCGGCGAGCGCCCGACGGCAAGGTACAGCGCGGCGGCCAGCGGCGGCAGGATGATGTACCCCGCGTCCGACGCCACCGAAGCATTCGCTCCGATGAGCACGATCATGGGGGTCAGGAGCCGACGCGGCGTCAAAAGCGACAGCCATCGCATCAACGCGCCGAAGAGGCCGAACTTCTCCGCCAAGCCGATCCCGAGCATGGACACGAACACAAGGCCCAGGGCCGGGAGGCCGGTGAAGTTTCGGACCATCGAGGAGAGCATCCAGTAGAGCCCGTCGCCGGTGAGCAGGCTTCTGGGTCGCAGCACCACCGGCTCACCGTCTATACCGGACTGACCCTCAAGTGTGATTTCGGGCCTTCCACGATCATTGAGCTTCGGCGCCATCAGCGGCTTTCCAGCGCCATCGACAATGGGCTGGCCCGTGTCGTCAAGTTGTGGCGTGAGCACGACTTTGGGAGTGACCGGTTGGACTTTCCAGCCGGCGGCCGAGCCGACCGCCGAGATCACCACGACCAACAAGGCCAGCAGCGCGAAGAGCAGTGCGGGCTCGGGAAGACTGTTGCCCACACGCTCGATGCGGTCGAGGAGAGTCGTGGATCTGGCCGGATTGGATTCAGGGTCCGTCATACGCGTCTTGATGTGAAGAGTGAGTGGATGAACCTTGAGTGCGAACTCGGGGTGCAACGACCTGAACGGGTTGTCAATGGAATGACGGCGACGGACGATCGTGCGGACGCGTCACGGAGCGGCGACCTCCTGCGATCGCTGACTGGGTTGTACATTGCCCTCCCTCGACCGGGAGTTGAGAATCGCATCGAGTTCTCTGACAAGCTCGCGGACGCGTCGCTCGCTGGTATCCGTCGCGATCGAACGGTGTTCCTCGATGTCCTGCACTTTCTGATAGTTGTTGATGACGGCGCCCACGATGAGGTTGACAAGCAGGAATGTCGCGATCACGATCCAGGACACCTGGTACGCCGTGAACGCTCCCATCGGGCGGCCGGTCTGGGCGAGCTCGTAGCGCATCTGGGTCCAGTCGTCGCCGGTGAGAATCCGGAACAGCGTGAAGCACGCCTCGTGCATACTTGAGAAGTAGGACTGCATCGGGTGGCCGTCGCTGCCGAACAGTTTCACCCCGATGACGGCGTAGACATAAAACAGGATGGTCGCCAGCAGGGCAACGTATTTCATGCTCGCTACCGATCGGAGCAGCACGCTGACGATCAGACGAAGTTCCGGGATCGTCTTGACCAGCCGGAGAACGCGGAACACGCGGAGGATGCGCAACACCGGCCCGATGCCGTTCGATGCGGGAATGAGCGCCGCGGCGACGATCACCAGATCGAAGATATTCCAGCCGTCGCGCAAGAAAGCCGCTGTTGAGCAGCGAGCCATGAATCTCAACACGATTTCCACGAAGTAGATCGCGACACACACCGTCTCGATTATCCCGATGGCACGGAGAGCCGCCGAGTCAGTCAGGTAGGTGCCGAGGCCGATGAGCACGGCGTTGATCGTGATGACGGCCACCACAAAGTTGTTGAAGGCCGCCGACTCGACGAGCTTTCGGATGTGCAGTTTGTTCATTGGCATGGCATGCTGCTCTGCTCTTCAAGACTCCGCGGGCCTGCCGCGGCGCTCCCCTGGGGCGTTGCACCGGCATGTTCGCTGCGGGTGTTTCGCTCGCGCGTGAACGCGTGGCCGCGCGATCCTCTCCGCGCCGCCGAGCCTGCAAGTTCTAGCGTCCGGGCTCTCCGGCCGACTTCGTTTTCATGGGTATCGCCACGCTCAGAACCGTCGCGAGCGCCAGCGTGCCGACGACGACCAGGAGCGATACGGTCGTATCGATCTTGATCGGATCGGCCTTGTCCAAGCCGATCAATCCCAGGTACGGTGGCACGCTCAGCAACAGGAGCTTCACGCCCACAAAGGCCAGAATCAGGATCAGCGCGGGCTTCAGGAAACGGAACTTCTGGATCAGCGCCGCAAGGCAGAAGTACAGCGCCCGCAGCCCAAGGATGGCAAAGATGTTGCTCGTGAACACGATGAACGGATCCGGCGTGATCGCGAAAATGGCCGGGATGGAATCCACCGCAAACACGAGGTCAGTGATCTCGACCAGGATCAGAGCCAAGAACAGCGGTGTGATCGCCCACCCGGCGCTCAATGAACCCGGGGGCGCCGCGTCCATCACTTCCCTGCCATGGGCATCCCTGCTGTAAGTCGGCTTGAGCGTTCGCTTCGTGAAGAACTTCTGCCCGTCGTAGAAATCCGTTACCCGGAAGAACTTTCTGCACAGGCGCACCGCGATATTCTGCGAGACATCATCATTCCCCTTGATCAGGGCCATCTTCAGCGCGGTGAGGATCAGGAATCCGCCGAAGACGATCAGGATCCACTGGTATTTCAGGATCAGCCCCGCGCCAAGGAAGATCATGCCGCCCCGCATCACCAGCGCGCCGATGATGCCCCAGAAGAGCACTCGGTGCTGGTACTTCGCCGGCACCGCAAAGAACGAGAAGATCAACGCGATGACAAAGATGTTGTCCATCGCCAGCGATTTCTCGACGACGTATCCCACCAGGTACTGCTTGGCCGCCTCCAGCCCTTGTACCTCGCCCGACACGATGAGCGATGCGCCGGACTGAATCGCCTCCGCCGTGCTGTACTTGGCCGTGTCCAGCCCGAGCCCAAGCCAGTGGTGCTCGTACGCCATGTACACGAACCCGCTGAACGCGATGCCGCACGTCATCCAGATGACCGACCACGTCATCGCCTCCTTCATCTTGACTTCGTGGGCTTCTCGGTGGAACACTCCAAGGTCCAGCGCCAGGAAAACGACCACGAGCCCGATGAACGCGAGATATGCCCAGACCTTGAGGTCGGCGGGATTCGATGTCGCATCGGTCGCAAGCAGCAGCAGTTGATTCATGAGAAGATCACATTCTGGGCCCACGCCGGCTCGGAGAGCACAGGCGCAGCGCCACATCGCGGCAGAATGTTGGTCTCGCCAGAGGCGTCGATCGTCGCTCAGAAGCGACAACCGATCCCACAGAAGGGCCGGGGAGGAACGCAGACCGCTCCACCCGTGTTGACGACCCGTCCCACCCGTATCAACGGGCGGCTACTCCCCAACAGGAAGCTTGGGTAGATAGTAGCAGCCGCGCGGCCGCCGAGACAACTCTTCGCCTTCAAGTCAGTGTGCCGGGGCTATTACCGCATTCTGTACGTGTACCGATATCCAGCCTGCGTCAGTCGGCGACGCCCGATCGGCGATTGTCAGGCTCTTCGGCGAGATGGTCAAAGCCGGGAATACTCCCCGTGACGCTGCGTTGCGAACATTGTTAAAGCGGGGGCCGGATGGCCGAAGCATTCCCGATCCACGGTTGTCGCCCGGACTATCTCTGTCGTCCCAGCCGAGGGAGCGGCACCGTGATCAACCCGCTCGTCGATTGTTCGAGATCGCAAACCCGCCTCGTCGGAGATTCTGATCGGAGGTCGAGCGGAGTGTGGAACCGGCGCGGGCTGCTCTTGCTTGACATCGTAAAACCAAATGGTATACTAAACCATATGGTTGCAGAACAATCGTCCCGGCTGGACCTCGTCTTCCACGCCCTGGCCCACCCCGCCCGCCGCGCGATCATCCGGCAACTCTGCGGCGGGGAACGCAACCTCAGCGAACTGGCCTCGCCCCTGAAGATGACCTTCCCCGCCGCCACCAAGCACGTGCGCGTGCTGGAGGGGGCCCGACTCGTCCGCCGCCGCATCGTCGGGCGGCAGCATCTCTGCCGCCTCCACGCCGCGCCGCTGAAGGAGGCGATGCTCTGGACCGAGCAGTTCCGGCGTCACTGGGAGGCCCGGTTCGAGGCGCTGGACTCGCTCTTGGAACAGATGAAATCAGATGAAATGAACTCCTCGGAGCCATCGAACCCCCGTCGCTCCGCCCGTTGAGCGTCTCACCGGCAGTCACCCACCCCCATCGTCAGTGACAAGGACCACACCATGAGCCCCACCCAGACCAAAGGCGTGCAAGTCTCTACGCCCACCGACACCACCATCGTCCTCACTCGCACGTTCAACGCCCCGCGCCGACTCGTGTGGGAGGCGATGACCGACCCGGCCAAACTGCGCCGCTGGATGTTCGCGCCACCAGGATGGATCATGACGGTCTGCGAGTTCGAGCCGCGTGTGGGCGGCAGGTACCGATGGGTCTGGAAGAACGCGCAGTTCGATCCGGCCATGACGCTCCACGGAGTCTTGACGGAGTTCCAGCCGCACGAGCGGATCGTCCACACCCAGATCATGGACATGGCCGATTGCGGCACGTTCGAGGAGTTCACCGTGGCGTTGGAGCTTTCCGACTCGGGCGGTCTCACGCCGATGAGACTCACGCTCTCGTTTGCCTCAAGGGCCGCCCGCGACGTCGCGCTCCAGTGGGGCATGGAGACCGGTATGGAAGCCGGGTATCAGCAGATGGAGGCAATGCTGGCACAGCCCGCGTGAGGCGAGCACGCGCCGGCCCTTTGCGTGGCGGAGTGCCCCGCATCGGGTTTCGGAATGTGCTCCGCTACGACGAACAACCGGAACGAAACCGTCGCCACGACACGCCAGACGAATCGCACGTGGATTGAACTTACCGAACTCTGAACAAGGAACGACCCATGCATCTCACAGGCCTGAAGATCGCCACTCCCACGGACACCACCATCGTCCTCAACCGCACGTTCAACGCCCCGCGTCGGCTCGTGTGCGAGGCGATGTTCACCCCGGACAAGATGCGCCGCTGGATGCTGCCTCCCCCGGGATGGGCCTTGACCGTCTGCGAATGTGATCCTCGCGCCGCCGGGGCCTTGCGGTTGGTGTGGAAGAGCGAGCAGGCCGACCCGGTCATGACGCTCCACGGCGTCTTCACCGAGACGGTCGCGAACGAACGGATGGTGCACACCGAAACGATGCTGCTGGGCTCCGGAGAGCCGATCGGCTCGCAGGTGGAGACGCACGAGTTCGCGGAAAAGAACGGCGTCACCACGATGCGCATCACCCAGGTGTATGTCTCCAAGGAAGCTCGCGACGGCGCGGTCGCTTCGGGCATGGATCAAGGGATGGAAGCCGGGTTCAAGCAACTCGACGCCGTGCTCGCGCAGCCGCAGTAGAGCCTCTTCAACCGCCGACAAGTTCGGGCACCCACTGGTCTCTGGCCTCCGCAACTCCCGCCGCCAGCCGAGACCGAATAAACGCAGTCTCCTCCGCGGGTGATGCTCCGAACAACCGCTTGAACTCCCGCCCGAACTGCGAGGCGCTCCCGTACCCCACCGCCCCCGCGGCGGTGCCGGCGTTGTGCCCGGCGTGGACCATCATCAATCGGGCCCGGTGCAATCGGATGTCGCCCCACACCCGAACACGCCATCGAAGGGCTGAAGTTCAAATCCTGCCAACACTCACCACGAAAACGCTCATTTGGATGCTTACCGAGCGAGCGATTGCTCTCACAGGGCAGTTCCTACAACGACAAGGCCACCCGATCGGTTCATCGGAGGGCTTGGCTTTGAATCAGATTGGGGCGACAGTACACCAATAGAACTTCTCTTGGAGAGCGTTTGGGTGTGGACGATCGGACGCCGGCGTCTCTGAATGCCACTTCTACAACTGTCCATCCTTCGTCACGCCCTTTCCGCGATTCCGGCAGCGCGGCGCCATTGCTTCAGTTGGCCCAGGTGATGCGGCGGGTGCGCAACAAGCAGCGTGATGGCGATGTGCCCGAGGGTCGGTGAGTATGGGCGGAACTTCTCCGGTGATGGTCTGGGGAAGTAGTCTGAGTGCTTCTCGGCGACAACCGCAGCAAGTCGCGCGTTCCGGTCCCTAAAACGGTCAAGCAACTCGTGCTTCGTCGCATAGGCAGCGCGGTCCGGTACGGGCGTGGTGCCATACCCGAAGCGCTCCATCTCGGCATCGGCTGTCGGCACGCTCGGGTCGTCAAGCATCGAGAGCAACAGCCCCGCGTACGCGTTGAGATGCGACATTGTCCACGCCGGATGGTTGACAATGGTGCCCGGCTGCTCGGCCATGCGTGATTCCGGTACGTCCTCGACGACCTCGATGAGAAACCCGCGGATCATCGCGTGGATGTCCAGGATCGCGCCGATCGTGTCGTAGGAGTCGTGTGGGCTCATGTGTGAATGCTACCCAATCAAAGGCGCCGGGCTCGTCATCGCCCGGCGGGACGGCAGCTACGCCGAGAACACGCGCGAAGAGTGAGAGGTCAAACTCTCAAAAGCAAAGGCCCCGCAAGTCATTGACCCGCGGGACTGATGCGTGAAGCGGGGTGACAGCACGGGGTTTGAACTCTTTCTCCAGGAAATCCGTCTCTGGGACCCTGAAACGCGGTTCTTGCTGTGAGCGAAACCGTGAAAGGGTGGCGACGCGGGCGATGTCGGGAGCGACGGATCCGGGTGCGTCCGAGTACTTACAGTCTCAATCCTTTGCCCACGGTCGTCCTGGCCGCGTGAGACGTTGAACATGCCCGCTATGCGAGACACGACTCTGAACCTCCGACTTCGACGCGGGCAGGACACCCGGCCTGTGTGCAGCAAACGCATCACACTGACGCGGTGCGGCGTGGCCATCGGCCTCAGCGTGCTCGCGTGTGGTTGCTCGCCGTCTCGGGTTCAACCAAGAGTCGCGGCGGATCTGGCGGGCTACAGCGAGGGCATTGTCTTTGACGCAGAGGGAGCCGCGTTCGTGTCTGCGCTCCACCGGGAATCGGTGTATGTCATCCGTGGATCCAGTCCACCGGCGCATTGGCATCACGCGATCGAGCCGAACGGCCACAGAGTGTTGCCAGATGGAACTCACCTGGTCGCGGTCAGAGGCGGTGTCCGCCATGTCGATCCTGACGGCAGGCTGATCGAAGTGCTGGCCCCGCAGCTTGTGACGCCAAACGATCTCTCGCTCGATGGCGACGGCGGTGTGTACGTCACCGTGCCCGCCGAGTCCGAACAAGACCGCGGAGCAGGGCGGAGCGGAGTGTACTACCTCGACTCCGGCCGCATTGTTCACAAGGTGGCCGAGGAGTTCTGCTATCCGAATGGGATCGCCGTGCGTCCCGATGGCAAGACGCTGGTGGTCAACGACAGTTGCGATCGTCGGATCTACGAGTTTCAGATCGCATCCCCCGGAGTTCTCACCAGTCGGCGCGTCTTCGCTGAAGTGTCGGACGCTCGCTCGATTCCCGATGGCATGACGCTCGATCAGGCGGGCCAACTCTACATGGCGGACTACGGCCGGGGCGTGATCGTGGTCTTCACGCAATCCGGCGAGGTCCTCCGTGAGTATCCCACCGGGCTTGAACACCCAAGCAACGCGGCCTTCGGCGGCGACACACTCATGAATCTGTATGTGACCGGCTCACCCGGCATCGAAGACGGGCCCGGACGACTTGTAGTCTTGCCGCTCGGGATCCCAGGCCGTAGCGCCCTGGCACTACCTACGGCCATGGGCGGGCGATGAAGCATGCCCGCGGCACTCGCTGTCGATGGTGGGGGTGAAGACGGCGGCGTCGATGCTTCGCTCGGTCAACACGTGCGGCCGAGAAGGGACATCGTCGAAGATCATCACGCCGGAAGCGGCCGAACAATCAAGTTTCGAATCGGGCACGCAGTTCCAGGGTGACAGGACGTGGTTTAAACTTCCACCAAACGCCGATGTCCCCGGCACTCGCCGGGGCCATCAAGCCTTCAATGTCGGGTTGACAGTACACCAATAGAACTTCTCTTGGAGGGAGTTCGGTTCTCAATCCACGGCTCTGTCCATCTTCTGGAAAACCCCTGCCGTCCAACCCTCGGGAGCCCTCTCATCGGGTCCCGACCGATTCGGAAAACGGCTCTTTCAGTTCGGTGGTCCGGCTTCGCTATCGGCAGGTGGGTAGGTATCTGTAGCGGCGACGGTGGTCGGCGTATTGAAGCCGCAAGTCATCGACACCCACCTGTCCTCTCAAGCCTGCACCTTCATCCTCGACAAGGTGAAGGATACTCTGCTGTGCCAGCGGCATTGAGTCTTGATCGGGATCGTCCCACGCACTCACACCCGCTGTCTCGAATGGCTCGGTCTCTCAAAGAGTCGGGCGACGGGACTTGAGCCGTCAGCCTGCGCGGAAAGGGCGTGCGGACCTCATGAGTAACTCTCTCGACGACGCTGCCTTTTGGCATCGATTGCAGTTCGGATTCACGATCACGTATCACTATCTCTTCCCGCAACTCACGATGGGGGTGGCCTGGTTCATCGTCGCTTGGAAATGGCTGTTCATGCGAACGGGGGATCAGCGGTATGCCAAAGCCGCAAACCTGTGGACCAGGATTTTCGGGCTCACGTTTGTCGTGGGCGTCGTCACCGGCATCCCGATGGAGTTCCAGTTCGGCACCAACTGGGGTGGGTTCGTCAAACATTCCGGGGGAATCATCGGCCAGACGCTTGCGATGGAAGGCATGTTTGCGTTTTTCCTGGAGAGCGCGTTCATCGGCGTTCTCTTGTACGGGGAGAAACGTCTGAGCCCGCGAGCTCACTTCTTGGCCGCTCTCGGGCTTGCAGTGGGGAGTTGGCTGTCGGGCTACTTCATCCTGGTCACCAATGCGTTCATGCAACATCCGGTGGGACACGGGGTCGCCGAGGACGGCACGCTGTTCCTGGCGGACGTCGGTGCTTACCTTCTCAACCCTTGGGCGTTCGTCCAGTTCGCCCACAACCAGACCGCCGCACTGGTGACGGGCGCCTTCGCAATCACAGCACTGGGCGCGTTCTACGCCCTCTCGAAGGTGCACCTGGCACAGGCCCGGCTCTACCTCCGCTGGGGAGCGGGCATCGGGCTGGCCGCATCCATCCTCGTCGCATTCCCCACCGGGGACCTGCAGGCGAAGATGGTCGCCCGCCATCAGGAAGTGGCGCTCGCCGCGATGGAAGGCCGGTTCAAGACCGGGACCCACGCCGGGCTCGTCCTGATCGGGCAACCCAATGTCGCCGAGCGCCGTCTCGAAAACCCGATCGAACTGCCCGAACTGCTGAGCTTCCTCGCGTACGGGACGTTCCACAGCGAAGTCCGGGGGCTGGACGCGTTCTCCGAGGAGACGTGGCCGGACAACATCGAACTGCTGTACTACGCATTCCACATCATGGCGGGGCTGGGGACGATCTTCATCCTGATCATGGGCCTGACCAACGTTCTGGCTTGGCGTAGGCGGCTCGAGTCGACCCGGTGGCTGCTCTGGACCCTCATGCTGGCCTTTCCATTTCCCTTCATCGCCAACACGGCAGGGTGGATGACGACGGAGTTGGCACGCCAGCCTTGGCTCATCTATGGGCTCTTCCGCACGCAGGAGGGGGCCAGCCGCGTGGTGAGTCAGGGAAGCACGGTCTTCACGCTGATGGGCTTTGCGGGCCTCTACTTCGTGCTGGGCGTTCTCTACCTCGCACTGGTCGGGCGAGAGATTCACCGAGGACCGGAGGTGTCCCATGGTTGAAACCTGGTACGGCATCTTCTGGATGATGGTCGGGGTCTACGTAATCCTCGACGGACGGACCCTGGGCGCTGGCGCCCTCCGGCTGACGGTGGCTTCGAGTGCGGATGAACGGCGGCAGGTGCTCGACGCCATCGGCCCCATGTGGAGTTGGTATGAAGTCTGGCTGGTCGGCGTCGGCGGCGTCTTCATGCTCGCGTTTCCGATCGCGCTGTCCGCGGCATTCTCGGGATATTACCTTGCCCTCTTCTTGATCTTGTGGCTGCTCGTCCTGCGCGGGATCGCGATCGAGTTCGGGCGGCACTTCGAGCAGCCGCTGTGGAACTCGTTCTGGGATGTCGTCCTGACCGCCTCCAGTGCCGCACTTCTCCTGCTCTTCGGCGTGGCGTTCGGCAATGCGGTTCGGGGCGTTCCTCTGAACGAGCGGGGGGAGTTCTGCCTCGCCCTCTTCACGGACTTCGGCGTTCGCGGGAACGTCGGTTTGTTCGACTGGTTCACGCTCTCAACGGGGCTGCTCGCGCTGGCGGGCCTCTCGGCCCACGGCGCGACGTTCCTCACCACCAAGACGAGAGGCTTTGTTCAGGCGCGAAGCCGCGCGCTGGGTGGCTGGTTGTGGCTCGCGACGCTCGGACTCGGCCTCCTGGTCGCCATCGAAACTTGGGTGGTTCGCCCCGACCTCTGCTCAGCCCTTGTCTCGCGCCCCCTTTGCTGGGCGTTCATCCTGTTGGCCGCTGCGGGCTGCTCCGGCGTGTACTACGCGCATCTGTCGGGTCGCGACGGCTTGGCCTTTGCGGGATCCTGCGCGCTCATCGCCGGCATCGTCGGCGCGCGAGCCTCGGCGGCCTTCCCGGAATTACTGCACTCAACTCTCGACCCGGCTCACACGTTGTCCGCCTACAACGCGGCAAGCCGCCATCAAAGCCTGGTCATCGGCCTCGTGTGGTTCGCCGTTGCGCTCCCTCTGGCCGGTCTCTGGCATGTCCTTGCGACCCGCAGCTTTCGCGGCAAGGTGACCACTGAAGAGGCCACTTCCGTTTCCCAAACGCGCAGGCACGCCCGCCTCTGAGGGTGATATGGGCGACGCGCACATGGAAGACACATCCTTTGAACGTTCAAATCCTGCTAGGAAGTGAGCCCGAAAGACGGTCGTTGGCGACGGCTGATTGAACTTGCCGTTCAACGGCACAACTTCTGTTCTGCCAAGGAGGGGCCTTTCCACGCCTCCGTGGTCGGCTGCCTCCGCGCCAGGGCTGGTAATCCGCTCAAAACCTCGCGCAACGTGTGGGCAAAGCAGAGGCCGCAGGCATGCCACGCTCAACGGACCCTGGCTTCGAGAGCGCGAGACCCTCTTGGAGCAACACTCGGAGAATCACAAGCTCGCCCGGCTGTTCGGCCATGCTCAGCGTTGCTTACACACCACGCATCAAAAACCATGAACGCCCGGGACGTGCTCACGAGCATCGGTAGCTCAATCGGAGTGCCGAGACGGCGGTTGAGCCCTTTGTCGAGGGAATCCGCTCCTGGAGCTCAGAAACGCGGCTCCTTCTGAACGTGAAATCATGAAGGGTCATTCACGTTGACCAAGCTGGCAGGTCTCCAGCCGCCTCCGCAAGGGCCAGGGTGCGCAGAACAGGTCTTGCCCGAGGTGCCTCGCGCCCACCACCCTCCGTACCGACAGGAGCCGGAGAACTGGCGTGAGGAACAAAGCCGGTCGGTGAGAACTCGGGACCAGATGTTTGCTGGCCTCCGGAGGGCTGGAACGCGCACAATGACCCTGTCAACCCGTACACTCTCCGCTCATGCAACCTGCCAGCATTGGCCCTTTCAAAGTTGAACGCGAACTCGGCCGCGGCGGCATAGGCGAGGTGTACCTCGCTCGGGACACGCGGCTGGACCGTCAGGTGGCCATCAAGGCGCTGCCCGCCCATCTGGCCCAAGACACGGATCGCCTCGCCCGCTTCCAGCGCGAAGCCAAGGTCCTTGCTTCGCTGAACCATCCCGGCATCGGCGCGATCTATGGCCTTGAAGAGGCTGATGCGCATCAGTACCTCATCCTCGAGTTCGTCGAGGGCGAGACGCTCGCCGATCGCCTCGCGAAGGGTGCTATCCCCGTCGATGAGGCGCTGAACTTTGCGAAGCAAGTTGCCGAGCCCCTCGAAGTGGCGCATGAGAAGGGCGTGATCCACCGCGGTCTCAAGCCCGGCAACGTCATGGTCACGCACGATGGTGTGGTCAAGGTGCTGGACTTCGGTCTGGCTCGCACCGAGGAGGGGACACCGTCATCGGTCGCTTCGAAGGGCTTTGCCGACTCGCCGACGGTGACGTCCCCAGCGCGGATGCACTCGCCGACGATACGCGGCGTGATCATGGGCACCGCCGGATACATGTCCCCCGAACAGGCACGCGGCAAGCCCGTCGACAAACGCTCTGACATCTTCTCGTTCGGCTGCGTCCTCTACGAGATGCCCACCGGCGTCATGCCCTTCCGCGGCGAGACCGTCGCTGACGCCATCGGTGCGACCCCCACAAGGAATCAGACCTCGGCCTGCTCCCACCAAGTACACCACTGCGTGTGCGCGACCTGCTCACCAGCTGCCTCGCAAAGGACCGCAGGAACCGTCTGCACGACATCGGCGATGCGCGACTGGCGATTGAGCAGGCAGTCGCGGCGGGTGTTGAGCCCGCCTTTCACGCCGCGGCGCGACAGTCGTGGGCTCCATGGATCGCCTCGGCCGCTGTGTGCGCCGTCATCGCGGCCGCCGCATGGATCAAGCTGCAGACCGTGAGGGCCCAACCAGCGCCGGTCGTCCGAGCGAACATCGCGCTCACGCCGGAGTACTTGAACGGCGATGCTCCGATCGCACTCTCGCCCGACGGCAAGACGCTCGTTCTTGCCGGTGGCGCAAGGGGCGAGGTGCCGCGCCTCTGGGTCCGGCCCATGGACACTCTCTCGGTGCAGCCCCTACAGGGGACCGAAGAGGCGATCGATCCTTTCTGGTCCGCAGCTTGCCCTTGGAGAAGAACGCGACGTTCATGCCGTCGGGAGCGCTTCCCATCCTTCGTAAGTGTGATCACCCTGCTCGGGAGCTCGAGCCCGCTGCCGGTGAATCCGTCAACGGGCTA
>JBGAMO010000108.1:0-15913 GCA_044222845.1 Phycisphaerales bacterium | reverse complement strand
TCATCCCCTCCGACACACCGCCAGAAGCCCGGGAGCATGTGCTCGTACTGGGAGCCCAGTTCCTCATCGCCTGCGCCGCCTTCCAACTGTTCGACGGCGTCGCCATGACCCTTTCAGGCGCGCTCCGAGGCGCCGGCGACACCCACTGGGTGGGCGTCGCAACGGTAATCATGGCATGGACCATCATCGTCGGCGGCGGTCTCCTGGTCGTCCGACTCTTCCCGGGTCTGGGCCCGCTCGGTCCGTGGATCACTTCCGCCGCGTACATCATCCTCCTCGCCTTGGCCATCCTCGCTCGGTACCTCGGAGGCAAATGGAAGACCATGACCGTGGTGGAAGCCCCCGCCTCATGAACCTCCGCGTCTATACTTCCTTCATGCAACGCCCGGCCCGATTCGCCTCTCGAATTACCAAGCCCCGCTGAACGGGGCTCGCTCGGGCGTGTTTGCACTGAACCCACGCTTGCAGCCGGTTAGCCTTCCGCGGGGCCTTGAGCCAGGTCGTTCCCATATCATCCCGCCCGCACTTCCACCTCGCCCGGCCTCCGCCGTGTCGAGGAATTTGAGCCTAGACATGAGCCAGCCAACCCCCGCACAACCCGCCTCCCCCGCCCCCCCGGCCAAAGCCGACAAGAAGGGCAAGTACGCCGTCAACCTCCCCCAGACCTCCTTCCCGATGAAGGCCAATCTGGTTCAGAACGAGCCCGCCACGATCAAGCGCTGGGCCAAGCTCGGTCTGTACTCAAAACTGCGGGAGGCCGGCCCTTCAAAGCGCCACGGCGGGTTCATCTTTCACGACGGCCCACCCTACGCCAACGGCTCCCTGCATCTGGGTCACCTCTTCAACAAGTGCCTCAAAGACTTCGTCGTCCGCTCCCGCTCCATGATGGGTTTCGATGTGCCGTACATCCCCGGCTGGGACTGCCACGGTCTGCCCATCGAACACAAGGTCATGACCGACCTGGTGGAAAGCGGCAAGTTCGAGAAACTCAAGACCCTCGACGACTGGACCCGCCGCGCCGCCGTTCGCCGCGAGTGCCAGAAGCACGCCGAGAAGTACATCAAACTTCAACGCGGCCAGATGGAGCGCTTCCTCGCACTCGCCGACTACGACAACCCCTACCTCACCATGGCCCCCGGCTTTGAGTCCGCGACTCTCAACGTGCTCGCGACACTCCTGGAGCGTGGGCTGGTCTACCGCGCCTTGAAGCCCGTGCACTGGTCGATCGCCAACCAGACCGCGCTGGCCGAAGCAGAACTCGAGTACGAGGACCGCGAAGACCTCTCCGTGTACGTGGACTTTGAAGCCGCGGACGCGGAGGCGGTGTACGACGCCTTCCAACTCCCGCCCCACGCCGAAGAATCGGACGAAAACCAGGAGGAATCTGCGAACGAGGAGGCGCCCTCCCGAGCTCCCCAACCCGGCACGCGTCCCATGCAGCGGCCCTGCTTCATGATCTGGACGACCACCCCGTGGACGCTCCCCGCCAACGTCGGCATCGCGTCCGAACAGGTCGTGGTGCTGGCCAGGACGTCCGGTGATCGGCTGCTGGGGCTGGGCTACCGCCATCCGTTTATCGATCCCGCCAAGGGCGAAGGCGTTGGCGCGATGAATTCGGGCGAAGGCCTGGAGATCCCCGCTCGCACCAAGCTCTTCCAGGTGGTCGGCGCCGACTACGTCACGCTCGAGGACGGCACCGGGCTGGTGCACACCGCACCCGGCCACGGTCAGGAGGACTACCAGACCGGCCAGCGCGAAGGCCTGCCGATCTATTGCCCGGTGCGTGCCGACGGCACGTACGACAACTCCGCCCCGGAGTGGCTGCGTGGCCAGACCGTGTGGGAGGCGAACAAGAAAGTCGCCGAGCATCTGCGCCGCAGCGGACACTTGTTCTACGACCACACGTTCACGCACTCCTATCCCCACGACTGGCGCAGCAAGACCCCCACCATCTTCCGCTGCACCGAGCAGTGGTTCGTCGGTGTGGACCGCCCCTACAGCGTCTTCGGTGAAGCCGCCGCGAGCCTCCGCCAGCGCGGGCTCTCCGCCACAGCCGACGATGTCCGCTTCGTCCCGGAGTGGGGCCGCAATCGTCTGCGCGGCATGCTCGAGGCACGCCCGGACTGGTGCATTTCGCGCCAGCGCTCCTGGGGCTTGCCCATCCCGTCGTTCGAAACCCCTTCTGGCGAAACGTTCATGACGCCCGCATCGGTCCGCGCGGTCGCGGCCGTCGTCGCCGAGAAGGGTTCGGACGCCTGGTTCACGCTCGCGCCCGCCGACCTGCTCAAGCACTACAACGCCGCTTCCGATCCGCACCTTCCCGAGCCGCTCAAGGCAGAGTTCGCCGCCGCCAACGCCGACTTCTCTCGCCTCAAGAAGGGCGCCGACATTCTCGACGTCTGGTTCGAGTCCGGTTCCTCCTGGTATTCCTGCATCGCGGCACGCGGACTGGCGTTCACCAAGCCCGATCGATCGGACAACGTGGATCTGTACCTCGAGGGCTCGGACCAGCACCGCGGTTGGTTCCAGCTCTCGCTCCTTCCCGCTCTGGGCGTGGTCGGTCGCCCGCCGTACAAGACGCTGCTGACGCACGGCTTCATCGTCGATCGCGACGGACGCAAGCTCAGCAAGAGCCGCCCCGACGCCGCCCGCTACGAGGTCGACAGCCTGAGCAACGAATACGGCATGGACGTCATGCGCTGGTGGGTGGCTTCGCTCGCCTACGAGAACGACGTGAAGGCCGACCTCGATCTGTTCGCGCTGATGGGCGAGAGCTACCGCAAGGTCCGCAACACCCTGCGCTTCCTGCTGAGCAACCTGCACGACTTCACGCCCTCCCGCGGCGACACCGCGGGCCATTGCGTGAACCTCAAGACCTACCCGCCCACCAGCCTGGACGCGTGGGTGCTCGGCGAGTACAACTCGCTGGCCAGGACTGTCCTGAACGCGTACGAGCAGTACGACTTCAAGACCGCCCAGAAGGCGCTCTTTGATTTCTGCAACACGACGCTCTCCGCAGAGTACCTCGCCGCGGCGAAGGACCGCTTGTACTGCGACGCGCCCGATTCGCCGCGTCGTCGCATGACGCAGACCACGATCTGGGAACTCACCGACGGGCTGTGCCGACTGCTCGCGCCCCTCCTCTGCCACACGGCGGACGAGGCCCACCGCTCCCTCTGGAAGTGCGGCAACGACGACGATCGCTGCGTGCACACGCTCGAGTTCATCGAGTCTTTTCCGGTGTCACCCAGCCCGCACTGGCCCGCGGCCCTCGCCGCTCGCGACGCCGCCAAGATCGCGCTGGAATCCGCGAAGGCGGCCCTCGGCGTCGAGAACCCGCTGGACGCCGGCGTTGTCCTGCCCGATCCGCAGGGAGTCCTGAGCGGGTTCGACCCGGTCGATCTCGCGGACCTGATCGGCGTGAGCGAAGTCACGCTCGATCGCGGCGCCGCTCAGGCAAAGGTCGTCGACCTGCGCGACAGGCCCCGCTGCGAACGCTCTTGGAAGCGGGACGGCACGGTCAAGCAGCGCAGCGACGGCGGCATGCTCTCCGATCGCGACGCCGCCGCGGTGGGCGTATGAACCCGTGACCTGGCGACCGCCGCGTTACTGCGCGGACACTTGCGCGATGTGCTTGGCGAGCCGCTCCGTGGCCTCGCGGAGCGAAAGACCGCCCATGCCGGGCGCGTTGTCGGCTTCGAGCGTGAGCCCGTCGGCCATCTGCCGGGTGAACCGCTTGAACGCCGTGATGATCGTCGAGTGATTGTCGCGCCCGGTGGCCCGGGCGATCTCGGGGAAGCTCAGCGTCGTCAGCGTCCGGCAGAGATACGCGACCATCGAGCGCGCGAGCACCGTGCGAGGATGCCTCCCGCGCCCCTGCAGGTCCGAGACTTCCACCCTGAGCGCCTTGCAGACTTCCACAACGATCACATCGCCCGCGATCGGGCGGCGCGGCTTGCCCGCCGTGAGCGGCGCGGCGTCGTTCGCTTCGGTGTCCTTCAGCCCCAGCGCACGCCGCACCAGCAGAATGCCGATCCGACCACCGCTCGGAGAGAGTTCGGGAAGAAGGCGGTGAATCGCATCGATCTGGTTGAGGATCCCCTCGATCTCACGGACCGAGCCGCCGAATCCGCCGAGCGTGCCGATCGCACGCTCTGTGCGGTCCGCGATGAGCGCGACCGCCGCGGGCTCCAGCACCATGCCGCGGCGTTCGGCCAGGTGCCGTACGAGGCGGTCACGCAGTTCGCGGTCGGGAGTGTCGATCTTGACCACGATGCCCGCCATGAACCTCGAGACCAGGCGATCGCTCAGCCGCTTGATCTCGCTGGGGTGTTCGTCGGAGGCCATCGCGATGCGGGCCCCGTCGAGCCCCACGGCGTCGAGCGTGTGGAGCAGTTCGTTCTGCGTGGCGTCCTTTCCGCCCAGGAAGTGAACATCATCGATGCACAACAGGTCGACTCGGCGGTACGCCTTGCGGAACGCGTCGAGCCGGTTGGCCTTGATCGCGCCGACAAACTCGTTGGTGAACGCCTCGGCCGTCGTGTAACGCACCGTCGCGCCGGGTTGCCGCTCGCAGAACCGGTTGGCGATAGCGTGCAGGAGGTGCGTCTTGCCCATGCCGCAGCGGCCGTGCAGAAAGAGCGGGGCCGCGTGCTGCCCGCCCTCGGCGATGCCCATCGCGGCGACATGCGCAAGCTTGTTTGACTTGCCGACCAGGAAGTTCGCGAACGTGTGCCGCGAAGAGAGCGTTGCGGGATTCGCACGCGGCTTGGCGCCCAGGGTCGGTCGGCTCACGTCCGTCCGCTGGGCCGTGTCGGACGTTGACGCGCCGAACACGCCGCGATCAACGCGGAATGTGAGTTCCGTCTTTGGGGATTGACCCGGCATTTCGCACGCCAGACGACGTAGCACCGCGCCGAACCTGCGCTCCATGATCTGCGACAGGAACGCGGACGCCACGGCGATCTCGACGCGTCCGTCCGAGATGTTGACCCTGGTCTGGCCGTCGAAGTAGCGTTCGACCAGATCGGGGCCGACCTCGTCGGCCAATCCCCGACGAAGGAACGCCACGGCATCGCCGCCGACGACCGCAACGACGGCGGGGGTGGCTCTGAGTGGTTTGCGGTCTTTTCCGATCGCCTGTTCGGTCACCACGGGTTGCGACCTCAGCACAAAACGCCGCGATCGTCCGAGCACGGCAGTCAGCGACTGCCCCGGCCCGGGAGCGCGTTCCTGGAAACCGGAACACGCACGCGGGCCGACCTCGGGTCGATCGAGAATGAATATCGAGTCCTTCACTCCGGGCAAGACGATGTCCGGCCTCGCCCTCGGGGGCGAGTGTGCCGAACGGTAATTCATGAATGCTGCGGATCAAACCCACGAACTACGGGCGTCACGCCCGATCTTCCGCGCTTCCATCGTCATCCCGGCGGTCGCGTCCATGACCCTTCCAACGAACCTCGCTCGGCGCAGGTTGGAACCGCTCCAATGTTCCTCCGCCAAAGTCCTTTGAGTTTCACTTTCCATGACTCTGCCGCGGCGATTCTTGCGTCACGATGCGGTCGGGTCATGGGGCAAAAGATACGTGAACACCGCGCAAAGAGCAAGAGCAAAAACTCTGTCTGCGTCGTGAGTTCATCCGCAAGTGCCGAGTTTTTCGAGAGTTGCACGACGCAAAAAAATCTTGTCCACTTCCGCACGTATTCTGTGGATAAAGGTGTGTAAAACCACGTGCAGCACTGCATTTACCGGTGATTCTGCTCGCCCAGCGGCCGCACGAGCGCCACGCGTTTGCCCGCGTCCTTGAATCCCAGGCCGCGGTACAGCGCCTGCGCAGACGTGTTGCGATCGTCCACTGCGCACGACACGTCCCAGCCCGCACGACCCGGCGCCGTCCGCGTGATTCCCCACGAGAGCAGCGCTTTCGCGAGCCCTCGTCCCCTCATCTTTACCGAAAGTCCGATGTACACCAGTTCGACCGACCGCTGCTCGGGGCACGGATTGAGCAACAGGCATCCGTGCGCCTCCTCTCCGCACATCACGATCCACCAGAAACGGGGATCGAACGTGCCCACCGAACGGTGCGACTGAACGACGTCGCACGTCTCCCGCAGGCCGCACATCTCGGGACAATCCTGAGTCTGCTCGTACGAACGATCGAGCGCCTCGCTGACCAGAGCGTCGGCCCGAACCGTTCCCCCCGGACCGGCCGCAAGTTCGTCATACGCCACGACGCGCACATCCTGCGGCCAGGACGGATCGGCAGTTCCGGATGCTACAGCGAGCCCGGATCGCCGCATGTAGGTCAATGAGCCGACGTTTCGAAAACCGGCCCGCGCGTACGCATCGAGCGCGTACGAGTCTCGTGGCTCCGGCAGCGCCTGCACGATTCGGATTTCACTCGGAGGCGATGCCGTCAAAAATCCGCACGCGGCTTCGATGCACGCCGCCCTCTCCGCGATGCCGGCCTCAGTCCCACCCGCGTCGCCCGTCCGCGGCGGCTCACTGACGAACATCATCGCCGTCTTGCCGGCTCCCAGAACCGCCAGACACGCCTGCCGAACGATCGGGCGTTGCTTCCCCGTGAACCGCTGAACGGTGCCCCACGCGAGCGACAGATCGATCCCGTGTTTGCCCGAGGCCGCGACCAACCGTTTTCCGGCAGCTTCGACATCCGCATGGCCCTGACTGACCAACCGCATCGCGGCGGGCAGGAACAGGTCGCTGGTGATCTTGGTCACCGGCCAACGACCCGGCCCCTGCGGCGTGGACGGGCGGTCAAGCGGGCCGGGATTTGGAACCGTTTGGGACACCGATCGGTACGGTACGGCGGGTTGACCTGCGCAGTAGGCGTTGTACACTGCACTTCCCGAATTTCGTTGGAGACCCTGATGCCCATGGCCGACACCCACCGACTCCCCAATTCTGCCCTCGCTNTCTGGAATGTTGAATCATGCCGCGATGGTACCAGCATGCCCTAGCGGTCGGGGAACTCCCAGGGCGTGCCGGGGGTATAGCCGATTAGGTCGTAGAGTTGCTGGCGGGTCTGCATCTGCTTGAGCAACCCCTCGGCGCTGCCGGTGGCCCTGAGCACTTCCAGGGCCTGCGTCACGGCGCCCATGGCGATCCGCAGCAGGCTGACGGGGAAGATCACGCAGGAGTACCCCATCGTTGCGAAACGGTCGACGGGGATGATGGGCGTCTTGCCGAACTCGGTCATGTTGGCGAGCAGGTATGGACCGCCGCGGGGGTTGGGGCCCGACAGATTCTGCATGGCCTTGGCGAACTGAGCGAACTCAGCCTCGGTGGTCAGGCCTTCGGGGAAGATCATGTGGGCGCCGGCAAAGACATACGCCGCGGCACGGTCGATCGCGGCCTGCATGCCGTCGACGCCGCGGGCGTCGGTGCGTGCGCACACGACGAAGCCGGCGGGCGCAGCCTTCACGGCCCACTGAATTTTTTCGATCATGTGGTCGGTGGGGATGAGCTCTTTGCCATCGAGATGGCCGCAGCGTTTGGGGAACTTCTGGTCTTCCAGATGCAAGCCCGCCGCGCCGGCGCGGCTGTATTCGATCACGGTGCGGCGGACCATTTCTGCCTCGCCGAATCCGGTATCGGCGTCGGCGATCACGGGCAGCCCGCTGCCGTCGGCGACTTCGCGTATGACGCGGCAGAAGTGCTCAAGAGTCAGGATGCCGACATCCGGCACTCCCGCGCACACGCTGGTGGCGGCGCCCGAGACGTAGCATGCCTCGAACCCGGCCTTGGCCACGGCTCTTGCGCACAGGGCGTTGAACGCCCCCGGCATGGCGACGCAACCCGCGTTCATCGAGGCCCTCAGTCGTTCGCCCGGCGTGTGTGTGTTCGTGCCCATTCAAGGATCGTACCGCGGCGGCGCGGGCCGGCGGCGAGGGGGAAGATCGGGCTGGAATTGCACCCTCGGGTCACCGGCTCGGTGTGTAAAATCCAGAATGCCGTACTACACGAAACTCGGCCTTCTTCCCCGCAAGCGCCACGTTCAGTTCCGCCGCCCGGACGGCGCGCTGTACTCCGAGGAGCTGTTCGGCACGGAGGGCTTCTCCGGGCCGTCTTCGACGATGTACCACATCCACCCGCCGACGCAGGTCTACGGCTGGAAGCCGCAGTACTCGACGACGGTGGAGTACCTCGAACGCGACATCATGCGCATGCGGCACCTCAAGAGCGCACCGATGCCCCCCAAGGGAGACTTTGTCACGGGCCGCGTTGTGTTGTTCGGCAACGCCGACTGCGAGATGGCGGTCTGCAATCCCGCCGAGCAGATGGCCTACCACTTCAAGAACGGCCAGGGCGATGAGTGCATTTTCATCCACTTCGGCACCGGCGTGTGCCACAGCATGCTCGGCTCTCTGCGGTTTGGGCCGCATGATTACCTGGTGATGCCCAAGGGCGTGATTTACACCATAGTCTGGGATAAGCGGGAGAACGATCCCGCGACGGGCAAGCCCAAGGACGGCGGCCCCTCGGTGGAGAGCTGTCCTTTCGGCAAGTACCTGCTCATCGAGACGGTCAACGGCAGCCACATCGGGCCTCCGCCCCGGTATGTATCGAAGGCGACCGGCCAATATCTGGAGCACAGCCCGTTCTGCGAGCGAGACCTGCGCCTGCCGGAGATGCCGCTCACGTGGGATCAGCGCGGCGACTTCGAGGTGCGGATCAAGGCCCGCGACCTCGTCCATTCGTACATCTATCACTATCACCCGCTCGACGTGGTGGGGTGGGACGGGTGCTACTACCCGTTCATCTTCAACATCGACGACTTTGCGCCGATCACGGGCCAGCTTCACATGCCCCCGCCGATCCATCAGACGTTTGAAGCGCACAACTTCGTGATCTGCTCCTTCTGCCCGCGCATGCTCGATTACCACCCTCAGGCGATCAAGGTGCCGTACAACCACAGCAACCTGGACAGCGACGAGGTGCTGTACTACGTCGAGGGGAACTTCGGCAGCCGCAAGGGCATCGAGGTGGGCAGCCTGACGCTGCATCCGCAAGGCATCCCGCACGGCCCGCATCCGGGCACGATCGAGGCGTCGCTTTCGGCGACCCACACCGGCGAACTGGCGGTAATGTGCGATACGTTCCGCCCGCTCTTCCCCACGAAGGCCGCGCTGGATCTTGACGACGACAAGTATCCGGCGAGTTGGCAGGGCGAGCATTTCCCGGGGCTTGCATCGGGCAAGATGCACCTGAACGGCGCATCCAACGGCGTGCCGGGGCGGGTGCCGGTGTTCGAGCACCGCAGCGTGGCCAACGTCTGGGCACCCTGAGTCGGAGCGGAGTAGTCGGCGAACCGCGCTGTGTGCGTGACGTATGGTTGTGTCATGCGCATCGTCAGCGTCAACGCATCTGCAGTTCGCCACGTGACACAGGGCGATCGCTCATACTCCACGGCGATCTTCAAAACCGCCCAGGCCGGCCCGGTTCGCGTGCACTCGCTCGGGCTCGAAGGCGATGATCAGTCGGACAAGCGTCACCACGGTGGGCCCACGCAAGCGGTCTACGCGCTTTCGACGCAGGAGTACGACCATTGGAGAGGTGAACTGAATCGGGATATCCCGCTCGGGCTGATGGGCGAGAATCTCTCGATCGACGGGCTCGACGATTCCACCGTGTGCGTGGGTGATATCTGGGGCATCGGTACCGTTGAACTCCAGGTCACCAAGACCCGAGCTCCGTGCGCAACGCTGGCGATGGCGATGGAACTCCCGACGTTTCCCAAAGCCTTCCTTGCCAGATTGAGAGTTGGGCCGTACTTCCGTGTGCTACAGGAAGGCACGCTGCGGGTTGGTGATGAGGTCAAGGTGTTGCACAAGGACAAGGCGGGGCTCACGTGCCCGGAAGTAACGCGGCTCATGTATCTGGCGAATGACGAGCGTGACGCGTGGAAGCGTGCAGCGGCGGTGGACGCCCTGTGTCCGAAGTGGAAGGCCAAGTTCCTGGCTCGGGCTGAGGGCGACCATTCATCTTGAGGAAGGCACAGGGTCGGTCTTCAGTCGCCCGAACAATCTCCGCACCGGTGCGACGTATCATCCATTCGCTCACCGGCATCGAAAGACTAGTCGACGGCACGCGGCCGCCGCCGCGACGTTGATTCTGGAGTCATCGCAATGAAACTGATGGGCCTGTTGGCCTTGTTCGTCGTCTCCGTCGTGTTCGCGGCAACCTGTGCGCACGCCATGGGTGTGCATCGTTGGCTCGTCACAAATGATCCCCCGGCCAAGTCCGGTCCCTCCCCAGACGCCATGAAGAACCCGAAATACTCACCCGCCGGTTACAACATCACGCCCCTTTCGCCCGTGAAGATCGATGAACTGGCGAAGAAACTGACCAAGGAAGAGGCCGACGTGATTCTCGCGAAGGGAACCGAACGGGCCTTCTGCGGCAACCTTCTCGACAACCACAAAGACGGCGTGTACGTGTGCAAACTCTGCGGTCTGCCGCTGTTCTCGAGCGATGCCAAGTTCAACTCCGGCACCGGGTGGCCGAGTTTCTTCCAGCCTTTCGCCAAGGGGCACGTGGCGACTCACGAGGACAAATCGCACGGCATGGTGCGCGACGAGATCCTGTGCGCCCGATGCACGGCGCACCTCGGGCACGTTTTCGATGACGGTCCCAAGCCGACGGGCCTGCGCTTCTGCCTCAACTCCGCGTCGCTCACGTTCATCGAGAAGGGGCAGGAACTGCCCGCAGAAAGCCGGCCGATCGCCACCGAGACCGCGTATTTCGCGGGCGGCTGCTTCTGGGGCGTTGAGGATCGGTTCGAGCAACTGCCCGGCGTCGTTGATGCCGTGAGCGGTTACATGGGCGGCTCCAAGGATAACCCCACGTACCGCGACGTGTGCGGTCACGACACCGGGCACGCAGAGACCGTTCGCGTGGTCTTCGATCCCGCCGTCGTGACGTACCGCCAGTTGCTTGAGAAGTTCTTCAAGTTCCACGATCCCACTCAGCTGAATCGACAAGGACCTGACTTGGGTGATCAGTACCGCTCGGCGGTCTTTACGAACTCCCAGGAGCAGGCAACGCAGGCCGCGGCGTTCATCGCCGAGCAGCAGAAGAGCGAACGCTTCAAGAACCGAACCATCGTGACGCAGATTGTCGATGCCAAGAAGGCCGGCAAGTTCTGGGAAGCCGAGGAATACCACCAGGACTACCACGCCAAGCACGGTGGCCACTGCGCCCTGCCGGAAGACTGAACCCCGCGTCGGGTGGCGTCAATCTGAACGGACCTTCGCGGCCGCGCGTCAACGCGCGGCCGCATAGTTTCCCACGACCAGGGTGCCGCCGTACCGGGCGACGGTCGTTCAAGGCTTGGTCCCATACCCGCGGCTTAACCCGCGTCCGGAGGCGGCCGATCAAGCCCGTGGTGGCGGCGGGCGCCGTGGGGTCCATAGCCCCGCTCAAACACTGCCCGCCGCGTACCATCCGCCCCGCGGCGGAACTTTCCCATGCGGGGGTTTCAGATGAAAGGCTTACTGGCATGAAGATCCGGCGGATTCTGGTCACGGGCGGCGCGGGGTTTCTTGGCTCGCACATTTGCGATCGCCTGGTGGCTCAGGGCCACGATGTGATCTGCATTGACAACTTCTTTACGAGCCAGAAGGTGAACGTTGCGCACCTGCTCGGCAAGCCCAACTTCGAGTTGATCCGCCACGACGTGACTCATCCGCTATGGCTCGAAGTGGATGAGATTTACAACGCGGCGTGCCCCGCCGCGCCCGGTCACTACCAGTACAACCCCATCAAGACGATGAAGACGTCGGTGATGGGCGCGATCAACGTGCTGGGCATGGCCAAGCGGTGCAAGGCCAAGGTGCTGCAGTTCTCCACCAGCGAGGTGTACGGCGATCCGTCCGTGCATCCGCAGCCCGAGTCGTACCGCGGCAACGTGAACCCCATCGGTATCCGCGCATGCTACGACGAGGGCAAGCGTGCCGCCGAGACGCTTTTCTTTGACTACCACCGGTCGAATCATGTGAACATCCGCGTTGTGCGAATTTTCAACACGTACGGGCCCCGCATGCACCCCTTCGACGGGCGTGTGGTGAGCAACTTCATCCGCCAGGCGCTCAACGGCGAGGACATCACGATTTTCGGCGAGGGCAAGCAGAGCCGCTCGTTCTGCTTCGTGGACGATCTGGTCGAGGGCATCATTCGCATGATGAACGGGCCGGATTCGTTCATCGGGCCCGTGAACCTGGGCAATCCCATCGAGTTCACGATGAAGCAACTCGCCGAGATCGTGATCGAACTCTGCCAGAGCAAGTCACGTTTGGTGTACAAGCCCATGCCCGCCGACGATCCGAGCCAGCGTCAGCCGGACATCACGCTCGCGAAAGCCAATCTGGGCGGCTGGGAGCCCAAGATTCAACTGCGCGAAGGGTTGGCGAAGACGATCGCGTACTTCCGGGCCCTCAACCTCGACCAGTTCCGACCGCCCACACCGAACTTCTGAGTCGGTCCGATCCGGCGGGGAGTCGGTGATGGCGGCGTAATATCCGCTCGTCGTCCCGGATGTCACTCCGCCATGGGCGGGCAGTTCCCGCCGCTGTTGCGGCTGGCGCCTTGGCTTGGAGGTGGTGGACCGGGCAGCGAGGGTGCTTCGTGAGCGAACCGCTCCGGCTTTTCGTCGCTGTGTATCCGTCACCGTCCGCCGCCGCGGCGATGCTGGCGAGCCTTCCCACTGCCGAACTGCCCCCGTATCGGCCCACAGAATTCTCTCAGTTGCATCTCACTCTGTACTTTCTCGGCGCCACGCGGGAGAGCGATCTGCCCGGTGTCGACGAGTCGATCGAACGATCCTGCGCAGGGATCGCGAATTTTCGGCTCACTCCGAAACGGATCATCACGCTGCCGGAGCGGGGCCTTGCACGGCTCATCGCCGCGGAAACCGACGCCCCGCCATCGCTGCTTGAGATCCATCGCCGGCTCGTCAAGAGACTGCTCCTGCCACCCAGAACGCCTCACCGCGAGAGGTTCCTGCCGCACTTCACGCTCGCCAGATTCAGCGGTGGGGGGGCGCAGTTTCGGATGGATTGTGTGTTGGATACCGAACCGTTCGACGTCACTCAGGTGGTGCTCGTCCGCAGTATCCTCAAGCCAGGTGGAGCCGTTCACGTTCCCGTGCGCACGTTCCAGTTGGACTGATAACGGGTCGAAACCCAGTCCGGCGGATTCCCAAAGAGGGAGAACGGAGATCCGCCATGCTCGAAGTCCTTGCCCTCATGTGGAGAGTCGTGTTTTCGCCGGTGTGGGTGCTCTGGAAGCTCTACGGCGTCCTCTGGTGGGCCTTTGACAACACCACGGTACCGCAGGCGCCCCGCGAGCAGGAGCGTGGTGCCGCGTTCGAGGTTGTGGATACCCGGCCGCGTTCGGAAGCTGCGCCCAAACCAGTAGGAGCTCTTCGCGGCGGGTTTATCGGTTCGCTTGCTTCCTCCGGCGTGTACGCCCTCGCCGCCCAGACCGCGTCCACCCATGCCTGGACGAGCCCTCAGACCGCATGGGGAGTTTGGCTGTGGGCATCGGTCGTGACGGGCGTGGCCAGCCTTTTCGCCGTGCGTCACGTTGCCCGTCGTCAGGCCGCGAAGGCAGCCAAGCGGCGTGGGATCATGCAGGCGGCTGCCGCCGTGAGACAGGCGGTCACGAACGGCGTCGCGGCGGCGTCTGCGAACCGCGGACGCCTCGCCCCGGCTCTCGCGGTTGCTCGCGGGGCCGGTTCTCGCGTCTGCGGAGTTGCATCCAAGGCGAGCAAAGCCGCGTGGGCTGGTGCGTGCCACGCCGCGGTCACCTATCGCGGGCCCGTTCCGCAAACACCCAAGGCCGACACCGGCGTTTGTTCTTGATCTCATTGGGTTGGTGCTGACGGAGAGGCCTGAGCGATTTCACCTCGTGCTCGCTACCCTTGCCGCATGAGCGAAACGGCGAGAATGTGCGATGTGGGAAATGTTCGGATCGGGGCCGGGCAACGTCTCGCCGTGATCGCCGGGCCGTGCGTTCTGGAGTCGTTCGAACTAGGTCTGACGGTTGGTCGTCGCGTCGCGGGGCTCTGCCGCGACCTGGGTCTGGCGTACATCTTCAAAGCGTCGTTCGACAAGGCCAATCGTTCGAGCATCCGGTCGCCCCGCGGACCGGGGTTGGAGCAGGGGCTGGACTGGATCTCACAAATTAAGGAGACTCTTGGTGTCCCAGCGACGACTGACATCCACGAGCCCGATCAGGCCGAGCCCGCCGCGAAGGCGGTCGACCTGCTGCAGATTCCTGCTTTCCTGTGTCGGCAGACAGACTTGCTCTGTGCCGCGGGCGAAGCCGCGGCGAGGCACCATCGCGCCGTGAATGTGAAGAAGGGGCAGTTCCTCTCCCCCGGTGAGATGGGCGGAGCGGTGCGCAAGCTTGCCGAGGCGGGCTGCCGCAATGTGATGACCACCGAGCGAGGCACGTTTTTCGGCTATGGCCGCCTCGTGAATGACTTCCTGGGCCTTGGCGACCTCATGGAACTGAAGTGCGAGGGCGGCGCTCCTCCGGTTTGTTTCGACTGCACCCACTCCACGCAGTTGCCCGGGGCGGGTGAGACGACCGGCGGACGTCCCGAGCGTGCGCCGCTGCTTGCGCGGGCGGCGACCGCGGCGGGTGTCCATTCACTTTTCATCGAGTGCCATCCGACTCCTCGCACGGCGATGAGCGATGCCAGCACGATGCTCAGCCTGGACGAGATGCCCGCGGTGTTGTCGCAGGTGGCGGCGATCAGGCGGGCGTTGTCCGCGGGCTGAGCCATGAAAAAACACCGCGCGGGGCGCGGTGTTCAGAGTTCAACTTGATGTGCGCTGAAGATCACTTCGCGGCGACGGCGGCCTTGAGCCACGTCGGACGCGGGGCCTTCTCATCGAGCGGGTTCACGTGGACCTTGCGGCCACGATACACCACGGTGCCCAGGGCGACGGAGAACAGGGTGTCATCCTTGCCGCGGAGCACGTTGTAGCCGGCCTGGAAGGGCGTGCCGACCTGACGGACGATGATCGACCCTTCCTTCGCGATCTCGCCTCCGTAGAGCTTGATCCCGCGGAACTGAGGGTTGGAATCGCGACCGTTCTTGGTGGAGCCTTGCCCCTTTTTGTGTGCCATGACAAAAAACCTTTCGAGTTCTTCCTCACCCAAGGCGACTTGCGTGGGGCCAAAATGATAGGCCGCACCCCCGGGCGAGTCGAGGGTCGGGATACGGCTGCCGGCCGCCCCGAACGATTCCTTACCGCATGATCCAGCGCTGTTCGGAGAGATCGATGGGCTTGGCGCTCATCTCACGCAGCTCTCCGGGGGTTTGATACCGCAGCATGAGCGTCTTGCGGAGCATGACCGAGGTTTCCTTGTTCGTCTTGGGGTCGAGCACCTTGACGGACTTTGTTTCGCCGCTGAAACCCGCGGCGTACACCGAGAGTTCGCCCGGGTGCAGGTTGTTGGCGGGCCAGATGACCAAGCCTTCCTTGGCGTTTTCCTCTCCCTGCAGGAGCATGCCGACCATGCCAATCTGATCCTGAAGGGCCCGATTGCCCAGCGACGACCAGATGGCCTTGGTGACGTCTGCGGGCACATCGCGCCCGGCCCGAACGACCTGGCCTTCACCGTCAACGAGGTCGAAGGAGGGAGCAAAGAGCAGGTCACCCGCGTTGGTGTTGGTGACCTTGTACGTGAAGTAGTAATACGCGCGAGCGCCGCCCTTGGCGGATTCGATCATCGTGACACGCAGAGGGCCCGGTTCCACCGCAAGCTGCCATCGGCGCGGCACGATATCCGGCTCCGGCGGGGCCATACCGATCGCGAAGACGCTCAAAAGCCCAACATACAGGGCCAGTGGCGAGGTCGCGAGGGCAGAATTGGGGAG
>JBGAMO010000107.1:0-16615 GCA_044222845.1 Phycisphaerales bacterium | reverse complement strand
AAGCCAGCCGGTCTCGCAGATGATAGAAGATCACCATCGAGACCGCCGCGTACCTGACATACGCGGCGTACCCCCGCAGCCTGGCCTCGTGCGTCGTTGAAACCTGGATTACGCCCACCGAGATACCCAGACGCCGGAATGCCGGGGCCGTGGTCTGCGCGTCGCGCCGCGCCAGGTAGTCGTTCACGGTCACCACGTGCACGCCCTTGCCCGTCCACCCCTCGATCGCCGCGGGCAGGATCGCCGTGACCGTCTTGCCCTCGCCCGTCGCCAGTTCCGCGCAGCGGCCCGCGGCGAGCGCCAGAGCGCCCAGCAACTGTTCCACATGGAGCGAGAGGCCGATCTCGCGGCGGATCACCTCGTACGCCGCGGCGAACGCCGCATCAACCGTCGCTTCCTCGTCGCGCGAGATCATCACCGCCTCTCGCACGCCCTGGATCACCTCGTCCAGCGCGCCCTCCGAGTGGTTCCTGAACCCTGCCGCGGCGTTCACGATCGCGTGCGCACGGGCCCACGGCAACGTCCGCGCCGCCCGCAGCGCCCGCCATGCGCTCACGCGTTCGCCCAGCACATCAAAGCCCTGGGCCGGGGCGATCCGCTTCCACGGCGACGCCAGCGACGGCCACAGCCGCGCGGACTCGATCGTCCTCGCGCCCGCGCGCATGCTGATGGCGCCCGCCTCGCTCATGCCCGCACCTTGTCGCCCAGGTATTGCCGCAGCGACCGCCACCACTGCGCCAGCAGCGGCCGCGGCGCGGTATCGAAGCGGACATTGGCCCGCAGCCCCGGCTGCCATCCCGCCTGCGGCGTCTGGGGAACCAGTTCAACCACGAACTGCGGCGTGAGCGAAGTCTTGCGTTCCGGGTCGCGCGGGTCGAGCACCACTTCGCCGCCGGCGTCTGTCGTCAGCGACCGGTTCGTCACCTCGCGCGAGCCCACCGGGGCCACGCGGATCACCGAGGCCGGCACCATGCGCCCCGCGTCGCCGCGCACCCGGATCGAGGCGGTTGGCGCCGACCGGCGCGACGCGTCGAAGATGTACGCCTGTTCGCGGTCCGCCACCGCGCTGCGGACCGTGAGCTGATCGGAGATCACCAGCCCCATCAGGCTCCCGCGCGTCACGTACCGGCCCGCCAGGTCCCGCAGCCTGATCTGCGACTTGGGCATGGGCGCCACGCGTCCGGCGATGCCCGACCGCACGGTCAGGGCGTCGGCCTTCTGCTGCGCCCGGGCCAGCGCGCCGGCCATCTGCTCCACACGGATCGCCGAGATCGTGTGCTCCTGCGGCACATCCGCCGACGCCGCGTCGCTGTACGAGAGTGCCTTGGAGTAATCCGCCTGCGCCCGGGCCAACTCCGCCACCACCTGCGGGTTGCGCATGGTGAGCAGCACATCACCCGGCTTTACGCGGTCGCCCTCCTGCACCTTGAACTCTTCGATGAACCCGTCCTCGCCCGCGCGGATCGGCTCCTGCGCCGCCGGTTCGATGATGCCCGGCGCGTACGCCGGCGCGGGGAACGGGATCAGCCCGGTGATCAGCAGCACAGCCGCCAGCACCGCCGCGGACATCCCCACCGCCCGCGACCGCCGGCCCAGCAGCACCGGCGACGCCGCCAGAAACCCCAGCCCCTTGAGCAGCGGCCACGCCACCCACATGCAGCCCGCCGCGATCGCCAGCACAGCCCCGAGCGTGAAGTACCTCTGGTCGCTCCACAGGAAGAGCACGATGCCCATGCTCACGATGATCCGGTAGGGCGTCGCCATCACCTGGTACACCAGCAGCACCCAGAACTCGGTATCGTCGCGCACCGCCGGGGGCTGCGCCGAGGCGACCTTGAAGGCGTGCCTCAGCGTGAGGAAGCGCAGCAGTTCGCCGCCGCGCTGCGCCAGGTTGGGCGAGCCCAGCACGTCCGACAGGATGTAGTACCCGTCGTACCGCATGAGCGGGTTGGCGTTGAACACCAGGGTGGTCACGCCGCTGATGAGCATGATGTTGTACGTGAGCGTCCGCAGCGTGTTGGCGCTGTCGTCGGCGTGTGCCCAGATCACCGCCGCGATGCCGGCGACAAAGGTCTCAAAGAGCATCCCCCCGCACGACACCATGACCCGCTTCCACACCGGCGGGAAGCGCCACGCGTCGGAGGTGTCGCAGTAGGGGAACGGGATGATGTACGCCACCAGCATGATCCCGATCTCGGTGCACCGCCCGCCCATCGCCTTGCACGCGCAGGCGTGCCCCAGTTCGTGCCACGCCCGGATCAGCATGAACAGCACGGCCATCTGCACCAGATTCGCGGGCTCCAGCACGCCGTTGAGGCTGCTGAACAGCGCCGGGATGTTGGTGAGCACGCTGTAGAGCCCCGCGAGCACCACCAGCACGTACACGGCCAGCCCGGCCCGCGAGAAGATCGGCGTGATCAGGTGCTTGCACCGCTCCAGCATCCGCTCGGGGTTGAACAGCGGCAGCACCAGCGACAGCCCCGAGCCGGTCCGCAGTTTCATCCGCCGCTTGGCTGCCTCGCGGTGGCGGCGTTCGATCATGTCGGCCGCGAGCGGCAGTTCCCCGCCCAGCAGCCCGAAGTACTGCAGCTTGCTCAGCACGTCGATGCACTCGCGCTGTGTCGGGGCATCGTCGCCGCGCTGCGAGTTGCACGCGTCCCAGGCGTCCTGCACCGTGCGCTTCCCGTCGAGAAAGCCGATGAAGAAGTACGCGGACTCGCTGAGCCGGTAGAAGTTCCCTCCCGCCGGGTCCTCGATGATGTACGACACAGAGTCGTCGCGCCGCTGCATCGTGATGCGCGCGTGCGTGGAGACCCGCGGGCGCGTCGGTCCCACGCGATACCACAGATCGCTGAACGATGAACCGGGGTCTTGGCGGAGCAGTGCGAGCATCGGAAAAGTCAGTCTGTCATCGGGAGGATCTTCGCGGCGGTGGTGGGGGGTTGGGCATGAACGCGGCGGGGGCCTACCACCACCAGCGCATCCGGACCTCATCCACCACCGGACGCAGCAGCGTCGCCAGCGGCGTGGTCCATCCGTCGTCCAGCTTCGCCGTGCCCGTCATGCCGGGCCGCAGCGTCCGCAACGCCGCGTCGCCGTCGGCCACGGCGGGGGTGAGTTCAACCTCGTACGTCTGCGCCCCGTCCCGCGCCTCGGCCACAGGCGTGATGCGGGCCACCGTCATCGGCATCTTCTCGCCCGGCAGGGCCTTGCCCACGAACCGGCCCGTCTGCCCCTGCTTCACGCGCAGGATGTCGCGCTCTCCCACGAACGCCACGCAGACTTTCTTGTCCGTCACCACCTCGAACAGCGGCTGCGTCGGGTCCACCTTCGCACGCACGTACTGCTCCAGGTCCCCCTTGCCCACCACGCCGTCGATCGGCGAGCGGATCACCGCGTGCGCCAGGTTCTCGCGGGCCATGTCCGCCACCGCCTTGGACTTGGCCGCGTCGTACTCGTATTGCTTGGCCTTGGCCAGTTCACCCTTGCTCAGCGCCGCGGCGTGCTGCGTCAACTGCGACGCCTGCTCGCTCTCGGCCTGCACCAGTTGCAGCCGCATCTCCGCCGTGTCCATCTCCGCCAGCACGTCGCCCGCTTTCACCTCGTCGCCGGGCTTGACCTTTACCGCCGCCAGGTAGCCCGAGTACGGCGGAACAATCGTCCTCGCCGCCGCGGCCTTCACTTCCGCCGGCGATGAAATCCGCGACGGCACCGGAAGGATCGCCGCCCCCAGCAGCGCCGCGAGCACCAGGGCCACGACCAGCTTTGCGCCGGTGTGACGCGGCCCCACCGCCTGCACCGCCAGTTCACGCGCCCGGTCGCGGACCACCTCGTACACGCCTCGGTCCGCCAGCCGCCGCGTCCACAGCGCGGGCCCGACCGTTTCGGCCACCAGCCGCAGCAGCGCGACCGCGCCGAAGGGGAACGGCGCGTCGGCCTCGCGCTCCAGGATCGCTACGCCCACCAGATCGCCCTCCACCCGCAGCGGCAGGCTGAGCAGCGCGGCGGGCCCGAAGCGGCGCGACAGTTCCTCGTGCGCCCGGCGCACCCGGCGCTGCGCGGGGTCCGCCTCCGCGTCGGCCGGCGCGGGGAAAATGATCTCGCAGTCCTGCGACGCGGCTTCCTCCATCGCGGCTTCCAGGGCCTCCACCGCCGGGGCGTTGCGGTCGATGCTGTCCGCGCCGCTCACCGCCACCAGCCGCAGAAAATCGCCCTTCACCAGCCCGATCGACACCCGCGTGGCGCCGAAGCGGCGCTTGAGTTCGTGGCACAGGATCGCGCCCATCCCCGCCGCCGTGCCGCCCTGCTGCGACGCGTCCAGCAGCTCCACCGTCTGCCGCAGCATGAGCTTCTGCTCGGCCTCGGTAAGGCACTGCTGCTTCCACAGGAACGCCTCGAATCGCCCCGCCGCGAGGACCAGCGTGCGCAGCGCGTCGGGCTCGGAGTATCCCTGCCTGGGCGCCGCCAGGATCACCGTGGCGCCCTCGATGCGTCCGTCCGCCGCGAGCGGCGTGGCCAGCGCCCGCAGGCGCACCTCATCGCCGTACATCGCGCGGTTGCCGCGTGAGAGCGCGATCGTGTCGCCGCGCCCGTGGGCCCCCGGCTCCGCCACCGTCTCGGCCGCGAGCCGTTCCAGGCGCGCCAGGATTGCGGGCGTGAGCGGATCGGCCCCGTCGGTGATGCGGTTGATCGCCGGCGCACGGAAGATCGCTGCGGGCGGCACCGGCGTCTCGCCCCCGACCCCCAGGAAGACCGCGCCCGCCACGCCCTCGACCAGCGCGCACTGGGCTTCCAGCAGTTTCTGAAGGAACGCGACCACCTGCTCGCGCGGGTCCGGGCCTGTCGCGATCGATCCGCCCTCTTCGGGCGGCCGTGCCGCTTCGTCGTCTTGTGTCTGCGCTTTGGTGGTGGTCATGGGTGGGTGCGCCGAGGAACTTTATGTTGACCGTGCAAGGGGCGCACAGGCAATCTATACGCAGCCTTCCTTCCACGGTCGCTCCGCGTGCGTTGAACCGATCAGGCACCGCCCGTTCCCGGGCCGCGGAGCACTTTTTGAGGCAAAATCCGGGTGAAATGAACGGGATTTGCCGCGCCTATGCGGGTTTTGATTGGGTCGACCGCTTCCCGCGGGGCAGCTCGCACGCGATGCCGAACTCCCGGCAGATCTCGTGATCCGCGCAGCACGCCCCCCGCGCCTTGCACGCCCGCCTCCCGTGCCAGATGAGCATGTGCGACGCGTCGCACCAGCTCTCGCGCGGGAAGAGCGCCATCAGGTGCCGCTCCACCATCGCCACGGTGGTGTCCTTGGGCACCAGCTTCATCCGCTTGCTCAGCCGCTCGATGTGCGTATCCACCACGAACCCGTCGTTCACGCCGAACGCGTTGCCCAGCACCACGTTCGCCGTCTTGCGGGCCACCCCCCGCAGCGTGAGCAGTTCATCCATCGTCCGAGGCACCTGGCCCCCGAACTGCGCCACCACCGCCGTCATCGCCGCGTGCACCGCCTTGGCCTTGTTCCGGAAGAGCCCGATCGACTTGATGAACGGCTCGATCTCCGCCGGCGTCGCGCTCGCGTAGTCCCTGGGCGTCGGGAACTTCGCGAACAGCGCGGGCGTCGCCTTGTTCACCCCAACGTCCGTCGCCTGCGCGGAGAGAATCGTGGCGATCAGCAGTTCGTGCGGTGACTTGTAATCCAACTCGCAGTGCGCATCGGGATAATGCGTGCGCAGCGCTTCCAGCAGGCTCGCGGCGCGCTTCTTCTCCGCCGAAGTGACCTTGGGCAGTTCAAACGGGATCTCGTTCTCGGGCATCGTGAAAGCCTACGCCCGCAACGCCGCGCCCGCGGCGGGGTTCGCGATCCGAGTTCACGCCTCCTAGCGTTGCACGTGCCCAGCGAACGCGGCCTGATCCTGGCGATCGAAACCAGCAACCCCTCGGCGTGGCAGCCGGGCGCCCCGTGCAAGCCGGGCGTCGCGGTCGGCCGCCGTGGAGAGGTGCTCGGCCGCGCCGACATCGACCCGACCGCCACCCACGACGACGCGCTCATGGTCGCCGTCGATGCCGCGATGCGTGCGGCGTCCGCCGCGCCACGCAACATTTCCCGCGTCGCCGTCTCCGCCGGCCCCGGCGGGTACACCGCCGTCCGCCTCGCCGTGACTACCGCCAAGCTCATCGCCGAGGCCACCGGCGCCGAGTGCGTCGCGGTCCCCACCGCCCACGTCGTGGCCCGGCGCGTTGAACCCGCGGGCCGACCCTTCGCGGTCTTCCTAGCGTCCAAGGGCCAGACCGCCTGGTGCACCGTGTTCGCGCCCGACGGCCCGCGCCCCGGCGCGCTCGTCGGCCCCGCCGATGTCGCCGGCCTCAATGTCGGCCTGGTCGTCGCAGATCGCTTTCTCCCGCCCGCCATCCGCGAAGCCGCGGGCGGCGTACAGATCATTCCGCCGGTGTTCGACGCCGCCGCGTGCCTGGAAGCCTCCTTCGATTTCCCCGCTGTCGACCCGATCGCGCTCACGCCGATCTATCCGCGCGAACCCGAAGCCGTCACCAAGTGGCGAGCCCTGCACCCCGGCGGATAAACGCGCCTTCGCATACTCGGACTCACCCGGCGCGGGGATGTGTCTACCACAGACCGGTGTCTACGCGGCCCGAGCAGGCGGTCTTCTCCAGAACCATCCGCAGCGAATCGATGCATCGTCCGGTGCTTCTGTGAAGTTGGGAAGAGTGGGGGCCGATCACAGCGTGTGCCGCTTAGGTAACAAGCGGGCTTTGGGTGGCCACGGACGGCAGACCCCGCCCGATTGTTCGTCGCGTGCGCGTGCATGGAGGTTTCGCAGTGGACGAGAATACCACAGACACTTCTCCGCCCGAGGATCTCTCGCAGAAGAGGGTGTTCACCACTGGCGAAGCGGCCGAGGTCTGCCGCGTGAGCCAGCAGACCATCATCCGGTGCTTCGACGCCGGACGACTGACCGGATTCCGCGTCCCCGGGAGCAAGTTCCGCCGGATCCCTCGTGAAGACCTCATCCGCTTCATGAAGGCGAACAACATCCCGCTCGACGCGCTGGAATCTCCCAAACGTCGCGTGCTGGTCGTGGACGATGACCCCGCCGTGATCCAGATGTACCAGGACGCTTTCGGACGTGACCCGCGCCTGGAAGTCCGGGCCGCCGCCAGCGCCTACGACGCCGGAATTCTCACCGAGAGCTTCCGGCCCGCCCTCATCATCCTGGATTACATGCTCCCGGACCTCAGCGGCGCCGCGGTCTGCTCGCGTGTGCGGGGCGATCCGCGCTACGCCGACATGAAGATCCTCTGCGTCAGCGGCGTCGCCAAGCCCGAAGAAGTCAGGAGCCTCGTGGCCGCCGGGGCCGACGCATTCCTCAAGAAGCCCTTCGACTTCAACACATTGATGGACAAGGTCACCGAACTCCTCGCGCTCAACGCCCCGCCCAGACAGGACTAACCACCCCGCATGACCGCCGGCGCGACACAATCGCCAGAATCCGCCAAGCGATCGCAGCGTCGAGTCCATCCTGACGCGCGTGCACGATCTGCCCACGCTCTCGCCCGTGGCCACGCGCCTGCTGGCCGTCGGCCGCTCGCGCGACGCGGACATGAAGGAGATCGTCAAGCTCATCGAGTCCGACCCGGCGCTCTCCACGCGCCTGCTGGCCCTCTGCCGGCGCGCCGACAAGGGGCTGGGAGAACGCATCACCACCGTGAAGCGGGCCGTGCTCATGCTCGGCTTTGAGTCCGTCCGTTCCGCTCTCGGTGGCCGTGTACGACCACCTGCGCGCGACGACGACCCCACCCGCGCCGCCCTCGACCACGAACCGCCGCCGGCATGGGCGCTGGACCTGGCCACCCCGGCCTTCGACCGCCAAGGCTACTGGCAGCACCTGCTCGCCGTGGCGTGCGCCGCGGAGTCCATCGCGGAGGCGCACCCCAAGCTCCGCGTGCAGGGCTCCGAGGTCTTTCTCGCGGGATTGCTGCACGGCATCGGCAAGCTCGCGCTCGACCTGATGTTCCCCAAGGCCTACTCCAACGTGCTCCGCATCGCCCGCCTGCGATGCCGCGCCAGCGCCGAGGTTGAACTCCAGGTCTTCGGCCTGGACCATTGCACCGTCGGCGAGCGGCTCGCGCACCACTGGGAGCTGCCCCCGGCGGTCATCGCCACGACGCTCATGCACGCGCTCCCGCCCAACGACGCCGCGGGAGATACCGCGTCGCGCATCGTCTCGATCGTGACCGTCGCCAAGCGCGTCTGCCGCGAACTCCACCTGGGCTGGTCCGGCGACTTCGATACCCCGCCCAACTCCGCTGGCGGCTGGCGCACCCTCGGGCTCGACGCCCGCGGCCCCACCGCCATCATCCCCGGGCTGCTCGAAACTCTCGCCGACCGCTGCGAGGTGCTGGGCCTGGGCAAGTTCACGCCCCTGGAACTGCTCACGCAGGGCGTGTTCAACGCGAACCAGCGACTGGTCGACGCTCACCTGGCCCTGGGCGACAAGCCGGCCTGACGGGCCGCTCACTTGTTACGTCTCGCTCTCGTTCGGGATATCCCGCGAGCTCCCGCGCCCGCCCGCGGCGCCCACCCAATGAAAAACCGCCCTTGCGGGCGGTTCGTGGTTCAGCGGCGGGCGGTCCTTACCGCATCAGGTCACGCAGCGACTTCTCGATCTTGTCGCACCACTCGCGGTACTCCTCTTCCGTCGCCATGTTCAGGTTCATCATGCGGAAGTTGGGGTTGTTGCGCACCATCGCCTTGATCTTCTCGAACGCTTGGCGGGCCTTGTTCACGAACGCGCCGCGCTTCTGGCGGTCCTGCTCGGCCTGGGCCGCGCCGTAGTTCATCTGGAACGTGCTCCAGTACTCGTTCATGTGGGTCTCGTCGGTCTTGGCCTGGCGGCGGTAGTTGTTGTTCCACTTCTCCGCCTTGCTCACCGGCCACAGCGTGCCTGTCTCGTCCTCGCCCACCCACTCCAGCTCCTTGTAGCCCATGAGCTTGCCCAGCTCCGCCACCGTCGCCGCCGTGCCCTTGGAGAAGCCCACCTGCAGCGCCGTCTCGGCGGTGAAGGTCAGGATCTCTCGCTCGCGGTTGACGAGGATCTCGCCCGAGGTCGTGTCCTGGTACCACTTCACCTCGCCGCTGGGCAGCTTGGTGCAGGAGAGGGGGACCTGGATCTGCATCGAACGCATGATCTTGGGGTCGTAGTTGCCGCGGGCGCTGATCTTCTCCATCATGAAGAGCACCTCGTCCAGCTCGCGCCCCTTCATCGCCACCAACTGGCCCGACCAGCCGGTGCACGCGCCGTAGTTGCCCTGCGGTGTGAAGTAGATTTCCTCGACGCAGTGCGAGGTCATCGCCGCGGCGGAGATCGCCGCGTCGATCCACGACACCACGCGGAACTTCTTCTTGTACTTGTTGTGGATGGTGTCGCTGAGCTTCTGGATCTCGCTCAGCGCGCCGCCGCCGGAGTTGAACCGCAGCACCACGACGCCCGTGCCGTCGTTGCCCAGTTCCTCTTCCAGCATCGGGAGCATCTGCTCAAGGGCGTAGGCCGTCATGTAGACGCCCACCATGTCGCCCTGCTTGTCGTCGCGCTCCTTGCCCATCGTGATCACCGCCGCCTTGGGCACGCCCGGCCGGCCCTTGGGGGTCTTGATCTTCGCCGGGTCCGCCGCCACCGCGGGCGTCACCGCGGCGGGCTTGGCCGTGTCGGCCGCCGCGCCGCCGTCGGACTTGCTCAGCTTCGAGAACTCCGCCGGGGTGAACATCTTGGTCTGCTCGATGCCCGCGACGGTGTACTTGAACCAGACGTACCCCTCCAGCTCCTTCACCACCGTGCCCTCCAGGACCTGTCCGTCCTTGAGCGTCAGCGTGTCGGCGGCGGGGGCGGAGGGAACGGCGAACAGCACCGCCGCGGCGATCGCGAGACCACCGAACAGCGAAGCGGTTTTTCTCAGAAGTTTCTTCATCGGTCTAACCTCGATAAACGGGGCCCATCAGGGGGCGGGGAACGGAAAAGGCCGGGGGGCGTGTTCAACGCCCGCGGCCGCTCTGGTCGTGAGACGAACGCGGGTGTGCTTACTTGCGGTCCTTCAACTGCTCGATCTTGATCGACTCGATGCGGGTGCCGATCGAGACCTCGTCGGGGATGCCGTTCTCCTGCAGCCAGCGCTGCGAGATGCCCTCGCCGTACTGGCCGATCAGGATGCTCTTCATCTCGGTCAGGATCTTGATGCGGGTGCCCCGGGCCGCGCTGCGGGCCTGGTAGTCGCCCGGTTCCTTCACGCGCACCTCGCCGTAATCGGCCAGGAGTTTCTTGAGCCGCCGCTTGGAGCTCTCGATGCCGCCCGACCAATCCTTCATGATCTTCTTGGACTTGCCCTCGACCTTCACGCCCACGCGGTCAAGGCCCATGGCGCTGAGCATTTCCTCGGGCGTGGAAATCGTCTTCTTGGAGATTCCCAGCGCCAGGGCGGTGTCGGCCTTGAGCGTCAGGACGTCGTTGCCCTCGCCGCTCACGCGCGCCACCTGGCTGTCGGCGTTCGCGTCCTTGCCGTCGTCGGTGAGCAGGAACTCGTTGCCGGCGGTGGGGTAGCCCTCGAACAACTCGGCCCGGCCGTCCACCATGCGGTAGGACAGCACGTACTCGATGCGGGCCATCGCCCGGATCAGACGCGGGTCGTACCCGCCCGCGATCGCCCAGCCCTCGGCGTGCGCCAGGCGCAGCGACCGCTGCTTCTCACGCACCACGTCGTCGCCCGTGCTGCCGAAGATCGTGCTCAGGTTGCCCAGGCCGCCGATGCGTCCCTCGGGCGCGAAGTACATCTCCGGGCACACCATCGGCAGCAGCGCCGCCCCGCCCATGGCCTGCTTCACCCAGAACGCGATCCGGGGCTTCTTGTCCTTCCAGTTCTTCGGCACGTCGTCAGTGAAGATCTCGCACAGCTTCTCGCCGCGGAACATCTCGTCGAACGACGCCGTGTCGTCCGAGAGCTTCTCGCTGTTGCCCCACTTCATCCGCGACCACTCGGAGTTGAGCGAGATGATCACGGTGTCGACGTTATTCTTGCGGGCGTCTTCCATCGCCTCGCGCAGCGGCGTCTGGCTGATCTCTTCCCCGAAGTTGCCCTCCAGGTCGATCCAGTAGTACCGCTTCGCCCCGTCCATCGCCGGGGGCGTCTCCGCCTTCGCCGGGGTCGCGGGGGTCATCGGCTTGGCCGCCTCGGGCTTGGTCGTGTCGACCTTCCCGTCGGCCTTGCGCTCGCCCTTCACGATCTTGAGGATCGACTTCTTGTCGTAGTCGGTCTCGAACGACAGCCCGTTCACGCTGCCCTTGAACTTCACGTTCGTCGCCGTCTCCGACACCACCGTGCCGCGCAGCGTCCGACCGTCGGCGAAGATCAGCGTGTCCGGCCCTTCTTCAACCGCGACTTTCGCCGCCTGCTGCGCCTGCGCCGGCGAAGAGCCCAGCGGCGCGAAAGATCCGCACGCCGCGATCAACGCCGCCGCGGCCATCAGCCAGGTCCGTCCGTTCTGGGCAAGTGTTCTCATGAATCAGTTCCCATCTGTTGCGCCGCGGCGGACTCGCCGTGGCCGTGTTCGAATCAAGTTCCACCCCGACCATCTGCCGTGCGATCGCACGCCGCGTGGCCACACATCCCCCCTTCCCTCAACCCGCACTCCCACGCCGGCGAATGGACCAAGAGTAGGTCGAATCCGCTCCGGGCCTTCCGTTTTCGCCCGTCACACCTATGAGACTCCAAACCCCCGGGCGAGTTCCAGCCCTTCCCGCAAGTTTGTCACCCGCCCCTCCAACTGCGCGTCGTACACCCCGTCCAGAACCCGCTTGAACGCCGGGCCCGGCTTCATCCCCATCTCGATCAGATGATCGCCCGTCACCAGCGCCTTGGGTGCAATCCCGCCCCCGAATGACGCCAGCCATCCTAACTTATTTCGAACATCCTGCGCCGACGCGGGGGATCGGATCCCCAGCAGCGTCATCGCGGCGTCAAAACCACCCCTCGCCGCGTGCCGCTTCTGCACCGCCACCGACTGCCCCGCCCAATCCGTCTCCAGGTTCGCCAGTTCGCTCAGAATGGCCTGCAACTCATCCTTCTCTTCATTGCTCAGGCACAGCGCCCGCCGCCACCCCTGCGCGGTCTTGCGTGCCCCCTCCCCATCGTGACTGAATCCAAGGTCCAGCGACCACGCCGCCATCGCTACCGTGCTCCCCGAATCAGCCGGCAGTCCCGCCAGGTGCCGCGTCGAGCATTCCCCCGCCGGCGCCGCGCACCCCAGCGCCGCCGCCACCAGCCCCAGATCCCACATCCACCGCGCCGCCGTGGCACGCGACTCGTGCCCCATCATCCGCCGCACCTCATCGCCGATCCGCTCGCGGCTCACCCCGCTCAGTCCCGCCGAGTGCCGACGGATCGCCGCCGCCGTCCCCGCCTCGATCTCAAACCCCAGCTTCGCCGCCAGCCGCGCCGCCCGCAGGCTCCGCAGATCATCTTCCGCCAGCCGCTTGTCCGCATCGCCCACCGCGCGGAGGATCTTCGCCGCCAGGTCCTGCGTGCCGCGGACGTAATCAATGATCGTCCCCCCGCTCGGCGCCGCGGCCCCGGCCGTCCGCCCCGTGGGGTCCAGGAACAGCGCGTTGACGGTAAAGTCCCGCCTCGCGGCGTCCTCCTCGGCCGTGCTGAACCGCACCGAGTCCGGCCGTCGCTTGTCCGAGTACGTCCCATCGGTCCGGAACGTCGCCACCTCCGTGGTCTGTTGCCCGTCCCGCACCAGCACCACCCCGAAGTGCGCGCCCACCTCCGCCGTGCGATCAAAGAGCTTCACGATCCGCTCGGGCGTCGCGTCCGTCGCCACGTCGTAGTCTTCCGGCCGGCGACCCAGCAGTTCGTCCCGCACGCACCCGCCCGCGAAGAACCCCGCGAACCCCGCCCTGTGCAACGCCGCCACCACCCGCATCGCTGCGGCGCGGGCGCTGTCGTGAGAGTGGGGGACCTGCGTCACGCGCGATGATATGTGCCGCGCATGGCTTGCCTCCGGCTTGGAAGAGGAGGCATGATGCCGCGTCGCCTTCCCAGCACCGCCTTCTCAACACCGCCAACTCAACACCCCTGCACCCACACATCAAAGAACGCCCCGACATCCGCCCCGTTCACGCCCCCGTCGCCGTTGATGTCCGCGACCGCCGCGCCCGCGCCGGTGCCTCTTCGGATCCGCTCACCAACGTTGTAATGACTCCAACCCCCGCACCCCGCGCTTCAAGATGGGCAAGTCAACCGCACACGCGCGCTCCCCGATCGCACACCGTTCGCACAAACGCCGCATAAATCCTGCAAAAAATCGCCGGCCCCCGGGAATTCCCTGCAACATCGCCAACGCCTCCCCGAAGTTCCATCGAACTCACGCGCGGCATTCTCGCCGTGTTCCGAAGCGTTCATCTTGATCCCGCGGCGGTCTCGCCGCCGCTCTCCTCTCTCTTGGGAGCACATCATGTTGCCGCACGCTCGATCGGCTCTGGCCTTGTCCCTGGCTGCCGGCTCCGCGCTCGCCCTCTGCGGCGTCCGCGCTGCGCTCGCTCAATCCGGAGCGGATGTCTGGCTCTGGACCGGATCGCAGGCGTTCCGGCACAGCCCCGGCACCACCACCGCGGCGGAGATCACCAAGCCCGGCGGCGGTTCACTCGCCGCCGCGGGCATGTTCGAGGCCCGCGACATCACGCGCAGCACCGGCAGTTCAGTCTGGTTTGAAGCCTCCGACGGCATGTACCTCCACGCGCTGGGTTCGTCCACCGCCGCGCCCGTCACGTTACTGGGCTCCAGCACCGGCCAGCCCACGCACCACGTGGTGAGCATGGACAACACCAGCCCCACCAGCACCTCGGTCTGGTGGCGCGACGCCGCACGCGTCTACCGGCACCTGCCGGGCACCAGCACCGCCGCCGAGATCACCGACGCGGGCGCCTCCATCGCCGGCGCCGCCTCCGCCACCGGGCTCTTCACCGCCTGCGACAAGACCAGCGCCACCGGCAGCAGCGTCTGGCTGTGGAACGCGAGCAACGTGCTCGTGCACCAGGTCGGCACCACCGCCGCCGCGCGCATCTCCGCCGGCGGCTCGCCGATCATCAACACCGCCGCGATGCTCGAAGCCAAGGACATGACCAGCCCCACCGGCTCATCGGTCTGGATCCGCAACGGCTCGCACGCCTACGTGCACGTGATCGGGACGACCACCGCCGCGGAGATCACCCGCCTGCCCAGCAGCCCGATCTCGTGCCAGGGCTTCGCCAGCGGCCCGGACCGCTCGAGCGCCACGGGCAGCCAGGTCTGGCTCTGGGATTCCAACCGGGTCTACGTGCACGTGGTCGGCACCACCACCGCCGCGGAAGTGACGTCGGCGGGCTCCATCTCCGGCGTGCAGGAGGTCATCATCGAGTGCGACGCCTCCAGCCCCACCGGCGCGGTCGTGTGGATCCGCACCGCGACGAGCCTGTACATCCACATCCCTGGCACCACCACCGCCACACGCATCGTCTTCCCCAGCGGCGACACCACACGCGTCCGCGGCATGGCCGCCCTCTTTGACGCCGTCAATGGCACCTGCGAACAGCTCTGGGCCTGGTCGCCCACCCGCCTGTACCTCATCCCCGTGGGCGGCGCGAGCGCTGTTGAAGTCACCGAGAGCGGCGTGAACATCGCCGGTGTGCAGGGCGTGATGCGCAAGCCCGATGCCACGGTGAACACCGGCACCGCCGCGTTCATCCGCACCGGATCGCGCTGGCTCGTGCACGCCGTGGGCACCACCACCGCCGTCCGCATCACCAACGCGGGCGGCGATGTGCCCGCCATCGGCTCGCTCGCCTCGTGCGATCTGGCGAACCCAACGTTCCACAACGCGTGGGCCTGGTCGGGCTCCAGGGCGTTCCTTCACGCCATCGGCGGTGTCACCGCGGTGGAGATCACCCGCTCCGGCGGCAGCATCGCGGGCGTGCAGGGCATGATCGAAACGCTCAGCGGCGCCGACGACAACCGCAACCTCATCCCCGACGGCTGCGAGTGCGTCGCGGGCGTCTATGTGCTCGCCGGCGGCGCGATCAACACCGATGCGCTCAGCGTGAGCCCCTCCGCCGGACTCCCCGGTGTCTTCGTGCGCACCCGCGTGGACGCCACCCCCAACGGCCCCGTCGCCGTCTTCTCCTTCCCCAACGTCTCCATCACCGGCCCGCTCGCCGTCAGCGGCTCGCTCCCGCTCGTGATCGAAGCCTGCGAAGACATCCGCATGACCGGCACGCTCAACGTGGCGCCCGGCACGCTCGGCGGCGGCGCCCGCGGCGGCGCAGGTCTGGGCGCGCTCGGTGTCGCGCGAGCGGTGCCCCCGCCTCCCAACGGCGGCCTCGCCGGGGGCATCGGCGGCGGCGGCGCTAAGGGCAAGGGCGGGCTCGCGGGCAACCCCGGCGCGCCCGGCGCGGGCGGCCTGGGCGGCGCGGGCGGCGCGGGCCGCCTGCACGGCATCGGCGGCGAAGGAGGCCCGCCCCCGCTCGTGCCCGGAATGCCCGGCTTCTTCACCGAAGAAGTGGAAGGCATCCCCGGCATCGGCCTGCCCGGACTTCCGGGAGCCATGGGCGCGAAAGGCAAGAAGGGAGGCATGGGCGGCAAGGGTCTCAACGGCGGCATGGGCGGTCTCGGCGGCGGCGGTGCGGCCGGCCTGATGGGAGGCGCCGGCTCCGGCGGCTCTTCCGGAACCTCTGGATTCGGCGGTTCGCCCGGTGGATCCGGCGGCGCCGGCGGCACCGCGGGCGGCGCGGGCCTCGGCGGTTTCGGTGGCTTCGGCGGAAAGGGTGGCGCGGGCGGTCTCGGCGGCCCCGGCGGGGCCGGCGGCTTGGGTGGTGCCGCGGGCGAGATCGGCATGGGCGTCGACAACACAGGCACCCGCGGCGTCAGCGGCGCGAGCGGCGCTGGCGGTCCCGGCTGCCTCCCCGGTGAGCCCGGCGGCGCAGGCACCGCCGGCAGCATGGGCAACATGGGATTCCCCGGCACCCACGGCGCGCCCGGCGACGACGGTGACGCGGGCGACTTTGGTGATGACGGTTGGGACGGAAGGCCCGGCAGACCCGGCGGCCCCGGCTTCCCCGGCGGCCCCGGCGGCAACGGCGCCAAGGGCAACGGCGGCATGAACGCAGCGCCCCGCCGCGGCATCATCTTCATGGGCATGGGCACTGACCTCAACCTCTGGGGCGGCGGCGGCGGAGGTGGCTCCGGCGGCGGCGGTTCCGGCGGCTCCGGTGGCCAGGGCGGCGGCGGTGGCGGTTCAGGCGGCGGCGGTGGTGGTGGCGGCGGAGGTGGCGGTGGAGGTGGCGGCGGTCCCGGCGGCGCGGGCGGCAGCGGCGGCGGGTCCGGCGGTTGGGGCGGCGGCGGTGGCGCCGGTGGAGGAGGCGGTGGTGGGGGCTTCTTTGATTCCGGCACCCGCGGCGGCAACGGCGCCGATGGCGACGCCGGCGGCGTCGGCCGCGCCGGCCGCACGGAAGTGGCGTTCGTCGCCGCGACCAAAGGCATCATGGGCTCGCTCGGCAATGCCGGCACGATGGGCAACCCC
>JBGAMO010000106.1:0-16589 GCA_044222845.1 Phycisphaerales bacterium | reverse complement strand
CGTGACGTTCAACAACACCGGCGTGGCGCGCGTCGACGCCGGCACGCTCGCGCTGCTGGGCGGGGGTTTGTGCGTCGGAGAGATCCAGGCGGCGACCGGGGCCACGCTCTCGCTCGCGGGCACGCACATCTTTGCGCCCGGCGGGATCGTGACCGGCGGGGGCACCGTGTTGATCACGAGCGGGTCGACGACGTTCAACAGTCCGCAGCACCTGTCGCGGCTGACTTTGAACGGCGGCACGCTGCAGGGGAGCGGCGACATTGATATCGCCGCGGCGTTCGATTGGTCGGGTGGCGCGTTCGCCTCGTCCGCCGCGGGGCTGCGCCGGCTCACGATCAATAGCGGGGCGACGGCAACAATTCTGACCGGCAACAAGACACTGGCGCGCCACCTGACGAATCACGGCACGCTGGCGCTGGGCCGCAACATCCTGACGGTGCGGGGCGATTTCGTGCAGTCGCAGACGGGCACGCTCGCGGTCACCCTGGCCGGCACTTCACCGGCGACGGGGTTCGGGCGCATCGCGGCCGACGGCGCCGCGAGCACCGACGGCGGGTTGACGGTCACGCTGCTGTCTCCGTTCGTGCCGGCGCTGGGAGATGTGTTCGACGTGGTCACCGCCACGAGCGTGACGTGCACGTTTGACCGGGTGACAGGCCCGGCGCTCCCCAGCGGCGCGTTCGCGATGCTGTATCCGCCGGGCGCGGCGCGGCTCACGGTGCAGACAGCTTTGGTGGACGGCACCTGGACGGGCCTCGCGGACGGCGCCACATGGTCATTGCCGGGCAACTGGTCAAACGGGCACGTGCCCGGCGCCGGCACCGACGTGCACATTGCCGTCGCGGGCTCGCCCACCATCCGCATCGATGGGGGCGAATGGCGGGTCCGCAGCCTGTACAGCGAAGAGACCATCGAGATTGCCGGCGGAACGCTGAGCCTGGACGGCAGTTGCGCGTCCTCTGTGCAGGGTGACGTGCGGGTGGTCTCGGGGAGTTTGCACATCCCCAACAACTCGTGCCTGACAGTCTCGGGAACGTTGACCAATCAGGGCACGCTGAGGGCGCTGGGCTTTCTGAGCATCGGGGGCGGGTTCACACAGACGGCGAGCGGCAGGCTTGAAGTATCGCTCGACGGCGTGCGATCCGTTCCGACGATCACCGTCGGGGGCGAGGCGACACTGCTGGGCGCTTTGACGGTATCTTCGGTCGCGGGATTCGATCCGAGTTCGCCGATGCAGCCGGAGTTCTCCGCCACGATCGTGGCGGCGCGGTCGGTTTCGGCAGCCTTCACGGAAACGACCCTCCCGGCCACGAGCGTGGGTTCGCTGTACCTGAACGCCGCGGCCGGAGCGCTCTCCGTTGGATTCAGCATCGCGGATTACAACAGCGATGGCGGTGTAGATGGGGCCGACATCGAAGCGTTCTTCAGGGCGTGGGAAACGGGATCAGCGATCGGAGACGCAAACGGCGACGGCGGCGTTGACGGAGCGGACATCGAGTATTTCTTCTCGCGGTGGGAGAGCGGTCGGTGACGAGGAGAAACTCAGACATCTGAAAAAGCGTCGCGGACGCCTGTACATCGCGCGGGCATTTCTTGGCCCTCTGGTGCACATGCAAGTTCGATGGCTGCAGCCATCGGACACCGCAATGCCACGAACACTCACGGATGCACAAACGTCGTCAGCGTCCACGACACACTGTCGTTGCTGTCGAGCAGGAGGCGGGCGGTGCCGTTGATGCGGCGCACCTGGAGTTTGACGGCGATGGAGCCTTCCGGCGTCGTGGTGATGCACGAGCCCGAGGCGGAGAGGTGGGTGCCGGCGGGGTTGAAGGTCCATCGGACCGGGGTTCCGGTGACGGCGCCGAAGACGGGGCGGACCTCGAAGACGGACGCGGGGAGATCGGTGGAACCGGAGAGGCTCCACGCAAAGGTTGCATCGCTCGCGGCGACGGGGATGAGCCGCGACGACGAGGGGACATCGGTCCAGTCCAACGGGTTCAGCGGGGCGGCGTTCACGGAGGTGACGACCTGTTCGTACAGGCGGACACCGCCCGAGCCGCCGTTGCTCGCGGAGACGGCGGACGCGGCGCTGTCGGCGGTGGACGCGTGGGCCGCGAGCGTGGCGTGGGTCGCGAGGGTTGAGTACGGGGCCTTGGCGATGCGCTGACGGGGCGACAACGTGACGAACGGCTCAGCGGTGCGGCGCACCGCGATCTCAAGGAAGGTGTCGGGGAACGCGGGATCGACCGGGAGGAGCGAACTGAGCCGGAAGTCCAAATCGACGGTGAACGTGCCATCGTCGGCGATGTGGACGCCTTGGACAGTCTGGGGGAGCCCGAGCTGCGCGGCCCCGGTGGCGGCGACGAACATCGTGAAGCGCAGATCCACCGGGCCCGCGGCGGCGGCGCCCGACTCTTTCAGTTGGCCCTGGTACGTGAACGGGGCGGGCTCCACCGATGCGCCGGCGATCACCAGTCTGCCCCCGCCCAGGGCGCCCAGCCCAGCGCTGCTCAGGCGGATGAAGTGCTCCACTCCGCCGGTAACGACGACGTACGGCGATGAAGAGCCGGGGGGGCAGGATCCGCCGGTGGACGTGGGGATGTCAAAGCACGTGATAAAAGAGAGCGACCCGCACGACCCGGCGTACACCGTCAAGCCGATGGGCTGGAAGTTGCCGCAGACGTACATGTTCACGGGCCCGGTGGTCGCGGGGGTGAACCGGTACCAGAGGTCGCGGGCGACGGTGGGGCAAGTCGGGGCCGCGGCGGCGCTGGCGGTGGCGTCATCAAGGCTGAAGACCGTGGAGCCGCTGGTGACTTCGATCGCGCCCGAGCAGTCGTCGTTGGGCGGCGCGGCGGAGCAGACGGCGGAAGCGGCGCACGCGGCGGTCAGCAGGAACGCACGAAGACCCCTGCCGAGTTGAAGAACGGCCATGGCCAGAACTCCTTTCGATGGATGAACCTGCGGGTGAATCGCCGCGGCGAGCGGCGCGGGCGATTGCCGCGCCGGATTGAGGTTATGCGGGAAGGCATGGGGAATACGGGCATCGGGCATCAGGAAAGGCATGCGGCGTGAACGTCCGAAGCACCGGCCCGCCGGGACACCGAGCACAGATGGCGCGAAAATCGCCGAACACCGGTCGCTCCCGAGTCAATAACCCAGACTGCTTCCGGTCTCGGAGTCGTGTTCATCCATCACCCGCCGCGGCGGGGCACCCAAACGGCCGCCTCAAGGCCAACACCCCCAAACCTCCGGCTACACCCGTGGGACTATCCTCCAGCCTTCTCGAAAGGATCCTTATGCGTCTTGCTTGTTCGATGCGTCATGCCTTGTCGCTTGTGATCGTCGCCGGATGTGCGTGCTCGGTGTTGGCCCAGGATGGAAAGCCCGCGGCCGCTGCGCAGCCCGCCGCGGCGGCTCAGCCCGCGGCGACCAAGGGCATCCCCGTGCCCGACATGCCGGTGGTCAAGAAGACGGAGTTGGAGGGCGGCCTGATCGCCGAGGACCTGAAGATCGGCGAAGGGTCCGAGGTCAAGGCGTGCGGCGCGGTGGTGGCGCACTACCACGGCACGCTCAAGTCCAACCCGTCCAAGGTCTTTGATTCATCGTTCGAACGCGGCGAGCCCGTGGCGTTCCCGCTCTCGGGGGTCATCAAGGGCTGGCAGAAGGGCGTCCCGGGGATGAAGATCGGCGGCGTGCGCCGGCTCACGGTGCCCGCGGCGATGGCGTACGGGCCGCAGTCCCCCACTCCTGACATCCCGCCGAACTCGGACCTGATCTTCGTCATCCAGCTCGTGGACTCGCTGCAGACGGAGGACCTCAAGGTCGGCGAGGGCGACGCGACGGCCTCTTCGCGGTGCGTGGCCATCACGGCGTACACGATCACCGACAAGGACGGCAAGGTCATCGAGAAGCACGACGCCAGCGACCCCTACATCTGGGTGCCGGGCGAGTACCAGCCGATCAACGCCGGCATCGAGGGCATGAAAAAGGGCGGCAAGCGCAAGATCACGGTGCCCGCGGCGTTCAATCAGTCCAACCCCCAGTTGGCGCCTTCGCGTCCGCAGAACGTGCCGCTGACCATCGAGGTGGAACTGCTCAACTTGCGGAACCTACCGGCGCCTGATACGACGCAAGGGTGCTGAAACGCGAGGGCTTGAGCCGGCGTGACGACACATCTTTGTTCGCATGACTCCCCACGGAGCGGGAGCGATGCGTCATCATGCCCTGTCGTCCTGATCGGTCGCCGCGTCACAGCGATTTGCGCATCGCCACGCTGGGCAACTCCACGCCCGAGCGGGTGCGGTGGGTGTCGCGGCGGAGTTCGGCGAAGCCCATGTGGACGTAGAACGGAGCGGCGTTGACGGTGCCGCGGACGAACAGGGATGTCGCGCCGGCTTCGCGGGCGAGGGATTCCAGGCGGCGCATCATCGCCCCGCCGATGCCGCGGCCGGTGGCGGCGGGCGAAAAGTACAGGCCGTGGACTTCCCACTCTCCGGGCAGTTCGCTGCGGGCGGGGCCGACATCACCGAAGCCCAGCACGCGGCCGGACTCCTCGACGACGAACCACGGCGACTTGCGGATCAACAACTCGTACATCGCCGGGTCTTTGCCGTCGCACCAAGCCTGCACCTGATTCGGCGTGTAGTGCGGGGCGCAGAGTTCGCGGATGGATTGCAGGTGCACCTCGCAGATCGCGGGGCAGTCGGCCGTTTGCGCTGGACGGATGTGCCAGCCACGGGGGGCGGAGAGATTGAGCGCGAGCCGCCCGTCGGTGGGGATGAAGCCTTGGTGTTCAAGCCATCCCGTTGGTTCCAAGGGGGCGGTGAGTTCGGCGAAACCACGGGCGTCGGCGAATGTGCGGGCGGCGGCGAGGAGGGCGGTTCCGACGCCGCGGCGGCGCAGGTGCGGGGCAACGACCAACCCGGCCAGTTCCGTACGGTGTGTGTTCACAATTGCGACGCCGATAACGGCGTTTTTGTGGAGCGCGACCAGATAAGTGCCGTCAAGCGAGAACTCCGGGGCGTGGGTGTCACGCGGCTCGGCGGAATCTCGCATACTGGTAGTATGGGCTCGCGTGAGCGCGGTCACCGCGTCGCGGTCGGATGGCGAGGCGGGACGGACCACAATATCGGCGAGCGCCTGCACGTCGGGATGGTACAGCCTCGACGGCTGCTGATAGATGCAAGACGGACCCGCGTATCACACATCCAGAAGCGCGAAACGCGCGGCAGGAACATCCGAAGACTAGTTCCCCGATCCGCCGACCCCCACCGCCCCCACCCCCCCACACACCCACACCCTCACGACAGGCTCCTCCCATGCCCCCGCTCGTCATCGAAAACCCCAACTGCGCCCACATCGGGGGTGGTTTGATACCGCAGGCGGCAATTCGCCGCCGCGGCATCTGGTACTGCGACATCCACTGCTGATGATCTTCGCGCGCGATGACGATCATGGACCTGGGCACTCCCGAGGCGGTGAGCCAGACGGAGCTGTACTGGGAATCGTTCATGGACGGGTCGCTGTTCCTGATCCACTCGGTGGCGCTGGCGGCGCTGTTGGCGCGGCCGTGGTCGCGGGCGCGGCTCATCGGCGGGATGATGTGGGTGGCGGTGCTGTCCGCCGCGGCGATCGTGATCGCGACGCCCTTCATCGACAACAGCGCACTGATCTCGGCGGCCAAGCCGGGCGTGCCGGGGTGGTCGGCGTTCACCCAGCAGTTGGTGTGCCTGTTCTCGCTCTTCCTGGTGCACTTCGTGGCGTCGATGTTCATGGCGCTCTCGGCGCGTGAGGGGCTGTTCCTGCTGCTGGGGATGATGGCGGTCTTCTCCGTGGGTGCGCTCACGCACGAGGGGCTGAACCCCGCGGCGCGGGCGATCGCGATCGCGCTCTTCCCCTTCGCCGGTCTGCCGGGCTTCATCTGGGCGTGGGTGCGGTACCAGGGGTTCACGGACCGGCTGGTGAGCCGGGAGATCTCGGCGCGGTACGGGGAACTCTCCGACGAACTGGCGGATGCGCGGCGCGTGCACGAGGCGTTGTTCCCGCCGCCGATCAGCCGCGGCTCGATGCGGCTGTCGTACAAGTACGAGCCGATGCGCGACATCGGCGGTGACTTCCTGTTCGTGCGGCCGCTCTCGTTCCCGCCGGCGGCGAGCGCGGAACCGCTGAGCGTGGTGCTGATTGACGTGACGGGGCACGGCGTCGCGGCGGCGCTGGCGGTGAATCGGCTGTACGTGGAGCTGACACGGATCTTCGCGTCGACGCCGATGCCGCACCCGCAGGCGGTGATCTCGCAGCTCAACGAGTTCTGCCACCAGGTGATGGCCCCCCAGGGCGTCTTCGCGACGGCGATCTGCCTGCAGGCCGACCCGGGCGCCGGGGTGATCCGCTGGTCGAGCGCGGGGCACCCGCCCGCGCTGCTGCGGCGGCCGGGGGGCGACGTGATGCGGCTGGATTCGGGGGCCACCATGCTGGGCGTGCTGGCGCCCGAGGAATTCGACGCCAACGAGTGCATGACGCCCTTCACGCACGGGGACCGCGTGCTGGCCTACACCGACGGGCTTAGCGAGGCCGTGAGCGCCCGGGGCGAGGAACTGGGCATTTCCGGAGTTCAAGGTCTGGTGAGCGGCGTCCGCGGGGGCGAGCACGGCGCGATCGCGGCGTCGGTGTCCGAGGCGCTCGCGGCGTTCCGGCACGGCCCGCCGCGGGACGACATCCTGATGGTGGAACTGGCGCTGGCCGACCCCCCCTGCCCGGAATCCCCCCACATCACCCAAACTAACAATCCGGATAGGGTAAAGGGTCCAAAATCGAGGTTTGTGCAGCCGACGTAGCATCCAGAGCCGGATTCGGTCGAATCCTGAGGCATGGAGTCGGTCAGCGTGGAAGCCACAACTCATCGACGGCTCATCGCCGAGTCGCTCCGGGCCAGAGCGCCCGAGTTGGCCGAAGCGCTCGCGCGCCGACTGATCGCGGATCATCCGGGGTTGGAATCTCGCTACGCGCCGCTGCCCGTTGACAAGTGGTCCGAGCATTACCTCGGGCGTCTGTGCGATCTCGCGGCGGCGATCGACGCTGACTCTCCGCCCGTGTTCGCGGCGCAGGTGGGGTGGGCCAAGGCGGCGTTCAGCGCCCGGGGTGTGCCGATTTCTGATCTGTCCGCGTGCCTGGAAACCCTCGCGGCGGTGCTGCCCGCGGAGCTTGATCCGTCGGACGCTGGGCTCATCCACACGTTCCTCGCGGCGGGCCGCGAAGTGCTGCACACGCCGCCAGAGACGCCGTGCCCCGCGCTCTCGGTGTGCACGCCCCAGGGGCGGCTGGGCGGCGAATACCTGCTCGCGCTGTTCGAGGGCGACCGCTTGCGTGCGGCCTCGATCGTGCTTGACGCGGTGAAGAACGGCCTGAGCGTGCAGGACGCCTACTTGAATGTGTTCGCGCCGGTGCAGCGCGAGGTGGGACGCATGTGGCACCTGGGCGAGATCTCGGTGGCCGAGGAGCACTTCGCCACCGCCACCACGCAGATCGTCATGTCGCAGGTGGCCATGCTCGCCGTGCGCCGGCCGCCCAACGGGTTCAGCGTGCTCGCGGCGTCGCCCGAGCTCAACAGCCACGAGCTGGGCATCCGCATCGTCGCTGATTTCTTCGAGTTCGCCGGCTGGCGCGTGATCTTCCTGGGGTGCAACATCCCCGCGGCGGACATCGCGCGGGCGGCCATCGAGTTCAACGTCGACCTGGTCGCTCTCTCGGCGATGCTCCCGACGCACCTGTGCCCGATCGAGGACGCCATCCGGCAGATCCGCGAGTTGTGCGCGGGATCGCCCCGGCCGCGGATCATCGTGGGCGGCAAAGGCTTCGAGTGCTGCCCCAGCGTGTGGAAGAACATCGGCGCCGACGGGTGCGCGATGGACGCGATCAGCGCGGTGCAACTGGGCGCGTCGCTGGTGGGGAACTCCTAAATCCAAAAACGCAGCGCGGGCCGTTGGGCCCGCGCCACGAAGCACACCACAGGTGAGAGACACTCACCGAAGACTGTCAATTGCAGAGGCATCAGGCATCAGACATCAGACATCAGGCATCAGGCATCAGGCATCGGGCATCAGGTTGTGCCGTTTGGTCGGGTTCTGCGTGCGATCGCTCCCAGGATGCCCAGGCCCAGCAGCAGCCCCGCGCCGGGTGTGGGCGTCACGAAGACATTGTCCACGCCCAGCACCGATTCGAACGTGCCGTCAAAGTCCGTGACGGTAAACTCCAGCGTGTAGGTCCCCGGCCCCGGCAGCGCGAACGACACGTGCGTCCAGTCGACGTTCACGTCGTCCCCGAGCAGGGCCATCGGATCGATGTTGAAGGCGATGAGCGTGGCGGCGCCGGAGGCCCAGCGCAGCGTCGCCTGCGCGGTGTCGTAGAGCGGGGCGAAGTCGCCGAAGTCGAAGAACACGTCGAACTCGAGCGCCGCGGCGGGCGGAGCCTCGAACGTCTGCGTCAGTTGCGCCGTCGACGAGCCCAGGGAGTCGGTGCTCCAGAGCGCGGCGAAGTAGTTGCCGCCCAGGGGCTGCCACTCGCCGCTCAGGGGCGCTTGTGTGCCGGCGTTGAGCGGGTCGCGGGCCAGCAGGCTGTTGGCGGCCGAGGATCCGGAGTTGCCGGTGTAGGCCCAGTCGGCGAAGGTGCCGGTTTCGAAGCCGCCGTTGGTGAGGGCCGCGGCAGAAATAGTCGCCGCGCCGAGCACGCCCAGGGCGGCGGTCATGATCAATCTGGTCTTCATTCGTTTCTCTCCTTGCTCTTTGAACATACGGAGCAGTCACTGTCTCTCTGAAAATGTCGGCGACCGGCGGCGCGCCGGTGTGTGACGGCCGCCGGTTCCGACCCACATGGAGCCTGTTACGGGCTGACCACCACGGAATCAATGCCCTCGATGATCACGCCGTTGGCCAGCGTGGCGCGGAGCATGCCCGTGCCGTTGCCGGGCGTGAAGCCGCAGTCGATGGTGCGGAACCCCAGCAGCAGGTCGACCGTTCCGTCGCGGTTCACGTCAACGACCGAGCCCGCACGCACGGGGATCGCCTCGACGCCGGTGCGGCCGAAGCGGATGCTCGCGGGCAGCACCTGCCGGACGTCCAGTGTCGGGCTGCCCCGCAGCGCGACGTACACGGTGTAGGGCTTGCCCACGACGATCTTGTTGGGCGTGATGTTGGGGGTGATGTCGATCGTCGCGACCGCCGGGCCGCGGATGGTCAGGTCCTGCAGCACGGGGGTGTCGGCGACGCCGACGCTGCGGGAGAGGGTGGTGCGGACCTCGATGTACCGCCCGTTGACGCCGGTGGCGTTGAAGCCCACGCCGTTGGCGACGGTGCGGAAGGGCACGCCGGCCAAGCCCGCGTGCGTGTCCGCGGCGCGGACGACCACGGCGATGGCGGTGCCGGTGGGCTCGACGCTGTGCCAGGAGATCGTTCCCCAGTCCATTCCGGTGAACGCGCTGTCGTACACGACGTCCCAGGATCCCTGCTGGCTGGTGATGCCCACGGCGACCGAGCCGGTCATGTCCGAGTAGTTGTAGGGTCCGGCGCCGCCGCCGAGCGGAACCGTCAGGTCAACGGCGCCCAGGCCGTCGCCGCCGCCAACGGGGTTGATGCGCATCACGGTGCTGGAGTTGTAGTTGGTGACCCAGACCTTGCCGTTGGCGTCGACCGCGACGCCGGTGGGGTGATCGCCCACGCCGATGATCTTGCGGATGTTGCCGTCATTGTCCATGCGGACCACGGCGTTGGAGTAACTGGTGGCGATCCAGACGTTGTTGTCGGTCGGGGTGATCGCCACGCCGCGGCCGCCGCTGGCGTTGAGCCCCTTGGGGAAGCCCGCGAAGACGCCGCCGGCGGGGTTGAGCTTGAAGACGCTGTTGTCGGTCCAGTTGGCGTTCCAGATGTTTCCGTTCACATCGGCGCCCATGCCGTACGTGAGGCGGCCCAGAGGGATCGCGGCGCCCGTATCGGTCGCGGGGTCGTAGCGGAGCAGGGCGCGCTGGTTGAGGCTCGCGGACCACAGGATGCCGCTGCCGTCAACCAGGCCGCCGTAGCCGCCGCAGCCGAAGCGGGCCGCGACGTTGACGCTGGACATCACCGCGCCCGTGTCGCCGTTGAGTTTCAGGAACCACGCGGGGTTGTACCCCGGGAAGCCGCCGGCCCAGACGTTGTTGTCGCGGTCGATGGAGACGTGCCGCACTTCCGCGGCGTTGGGCGTGCGGGCGTAGATGATGATCGCCTCGTCGTTCGCGGTGGAGACGCCGCCGTTGTTGTCCGCGCCGCCGGTGTTGGGCCAGGCCAGGATGTTGCCCAGCCCGCGCGAAGTGCGGATCAGCCCGTCGCCGTCGCGGTCCACCGCGGTGCTGTAATAGAAGGGCGGCTGGAGGTACTCGCCGTTGGCGTTGGGCACGAAGGAGCCGTCGGGCATCTTGTCGCCCCGCAGGCCGCCGATCACCACGCCGACCTTGATGACCGAGCCCGCGCCGTTGGCGTTCTCGTTGCGGTTGCCGCACCAGACGTTGCCGTAGAGGTCGACCGTTGTGCGCGATGGGTTCCTGCCGCGGCCATCGGGCGCGGACCAGTACTCGCCCAGCACCTGCCCGGTGTTGGTCTCGATGCGCACGATGCTGCCCCGGTCGGAGCACGCGACGCAGATGAACGGGAACGGCTCGGCGAACGGGTTCAACTGGAGCTGGTTGTTGAACGGTGGGTTGTGGTTCAGGTTCACCAGCGAGCCCAGATCAAAGTCGGCGTCGGAGGTGTAGGTGCGGGTCTGCGCGGCGGACAAGCCCGCCGCAAGCCCGATCCCCAGCAACGAATAACCAAGGGACCTGCGGATACACAGAAGGTCATGCCTCATACGAAATCTCCTTCTCCTATCGGTGTGGACCAGGGCAGCTTCCTGCTGTCAACGGGGAATCATGCCTCCCGGAACCGCGCTTCGCTACAGGGAAATTTCCCCGATCGATCGCCGCGATCACGCGGGTCCGCCGCGGGTCCACCCCGTCGCGGCGCGCGATCAGCCGCAGCCGCCCGCAGTCCACGCGGCGAAGAAGAAGTCAACATCAGAGCCATCGACGCCGCCATCGGCGTTCACGTCGGCGTCGCACGAACCCTCTTCCCAGCGGCCAAAGAACGCCTGCGCATCGGAGCCGTCGACGCCCCCGTCCTGGTTGAAGTCCGCCGGGCACGAGAGGCACCCGCAATACGCCAGGGTCGCCGGATCGGAGTCAACCGTGCGGCACGCGTCGGTCACGACGCACCGGTACGCCCCCGGAGAGTCCGGGCCCGGATCGGAGATCGTGAGCGTGTCGGTGAGCGCGCCCGCGAACGCACCGGGCACGCCCGCCGGGCCGTCGCTGATGTTCACCCACGCGAAGGAAGCGTTCTGCCGCTGCCACTGGTAGGTGAACGGGCCCAGGCCGCCGGCCTCGACGCTGAAGGAGGCCTCTGATTCGGGGCAGATGGTGATCGAGGCGGGCTGCGACACGATCTGCACGCACTCGCCGAACGTGATGTCGTCGAGCGCGAAGTCGTTGCCGAAATCCGCGCCCAGCAGGTCCGCGATCTTGATCGTCGCGGAGGTCGCGGCCCCGGAGTTCCACGTGCCGCTCAGGTGCCGCCACGTGCCGGTGGGACCGGCGACGCTGGCCAACGACACCTGGGCGGTGTTGATCTTGAGCTGCAGGATGGGCGAGGGGGTCTTGTAGATCATCGCGCTCCACACGCCGAAGATATAGCGCGTGTCGGGCCGCACAGGGATCGTCTCGCGCCAGACGTTCGTGCCCGTGCTCGTGTTCGTGCCGTTGACGCACATCATCTTGCCGCGGCCGCTGGTGTGGTCACGCACCGGGTACCAGGTGTACCACAGCGCCGAGGCCAGCGAGGAGACGCCGTAGGTGCCCGGGGTGCTCGGCACCGTGAGCGGGATGTACCCCGAGGAGAACCCCGTGTTGCCCGATTCAAAGCCGGGGTTCGTGACCAGGTTCTGGGCGAACGCGGGCGTGGCGACGGCGAGGATCGCGGCTGTCCGCAGGGCCCGGCATGCTTGAGCGGTTCGGGAGGTGTTCATGGTGCGCTCCAACGTTCGCGGGACGCCCGTCTCGCCGCGGCGGCGCCGCGACCGATGACCGGCCGACCACTACGAACGCGGAATCCGCGCCTTGCTCACGTTGCCCGCCGCGGAATTCGCGCTTTACCGCACCATCGACGTCTGCAGGTCCTTGGTCGACAGCCCGCGCATCATCATCGCCAGGGCCTCGGGGTTGGTCGCCAGGCGCAGGGCCTCGGTGCCGGAGATGGCCTCGGCCTTGTGCAGCTTCGTCAGGTGCTGATCGAAGAGCTGCATGCCGCTGTCGCCGTTGGCGATGGCCTGCGGCAGCAGCGAGGTGTCCTGCTCGGCGATGATCTTGCGCACCACCGGCGAGCTGCGCATCACCTCCACCACGGGCAGCCGGTCCTTGCCGTTGCGGGTCTTGGCCAGCCGCTGGCTGATGACCGCCTCCAGGTTCGCGGCCAACTGCATCTTGAGCAGGTCGCGCTCGTCGGGCGGGAAGAGGGCAATCATGCGCTGCACGGTCTGCGAGGCGTTGGTGGTGTGCATCGTGGAGTACACGATGTGGCCGGTGTCCGCGGCCTGCAGCGCGGTGCGCATCGTGACGGCGTCGCGCAGTTCGCCCACCAGGATCAGGTCCGGGTCCTGCCGCAGCGCCACGCGGAGCGAATCGTTGAAGCTCGGGGTGTCCTGCCCCAGCTCGCGCTGCGCCACAAGCGACTTCTTGTTGGTGTGCTGGAACTCGATGGGGTCCTCGATCGTGATGATCCGGTCGTGCCGCTTGGTGTTCACGTAATCGATCATCGCCGCGAGCGTCGTGGACTTTCCGCTGCCCGTCGTGCCCGTCACCAGCACCAGCCCGCGCGGGGACATCGCGATCTCCTCGATCACCGGCGGCAGGTGCAGGTCGCCGAACGCGGGGATCGTCAGCGGGATGCGGCGGAACGCCAGCGCCAGGTGCTGACGCTCGTAGAACGCGTTGATGCGGAAGCGCGACGCCCCGGTCATCTCGAAGGCGAAGTCCGCGGAACGGTCCTTCTCCAGCCGGATCTGCGCATCGCCCGGTGAGATCTGCCGCATGATCTCGCGGATCTCGGAATCCTGCAGCGGGGGCACGTCCAGGGCCTTGAGGTCGCCGCCGATGCGGATCATCGGGGGGGCCCCGGCCTGCAGATGGAGATCGCTGCCGCCGAGAGAGATCAGGGCTCCGAGCAGACGTACGAGTTCCATGCTGATCTCCAGGGCAGCGGGGTCCCGCGCGATCGGGCCCCGCTTGTTGTCCGATCCACGGATCGCTCCGCGGACCGGCGTTCTCACCGTGATGTCGGACGCGACGAACGCGCCCGTTCAGAATAATACTAGGGTCGAATATCCAGCATTGTCGCGGCCCGCGTCCCCGCTCCTTGCTGTGCGGCGCACGGCGCCCCAACGGCTACGCTTCGCCAATCCCCATGAAACTCTCCCACACCCTGAGCGTGCTGGCCGCAACCCTCTGCGTCTTGTGCGGCACGGGCCGCGCGCAGCCGCCGACCACGCGCCCCAACATCCTGTACATCATGTCCGACGATCACGCCGCACACGCCATCAGCGCGTACGGCTCCGCGATCAACGCCACGCCCAATATCGACCGCATCGCCAGGGAGGGCGCCCGCTTCACCAACTGCTTCTGCGAGAACTCCCTGTGCTGCCCCAGCCGCGCGGCGATCCTCACCGGCACCTTCAGTTGCAAGAACGGCGTCGTAGACCTCTCCACCCCGCTCGACGCGGCCAAGACCACACTGCCCACGCTGATGCGCAGCGCCGGATACCAGACCGCCATCGTCGGCAAGTGGCACCTGCACCGCGAGCCCGCGGAGTTTGACTACTGGGATGTGCTGCCCGAGCAGGGCGTCTACCACGACCCGGTCTTCCTCACGCCCGGCAAGCGGACCAAGGAAAAGGGCTACGTCACCGACATCATCACCGACAAGTGCATCAACTGGCTCGACCGCCGCGACCCTTCCAAGCCGTTCATGCTGATGTGCCACCACAAGGCCCCCCACCGCCCCTGGGAGCCCGACGCCGCGCACGCGAACATGTACGAGGACACCGACATCCCCGAGCCCCTCACGTTCAACGACGATCACGCCACCCGCTCCGACGCCGCACGCCGCCAGAAGATGGCCATCGAGGACCTCACGCCCACGGACGTCAAGCAAACGCCCCCGCCCGGCCTCACGCCCGAGCAACTCAAGCACTGGAAGTACGAGCGCTACATCAAGGACTACCTGCGCTGCATCGCGAGCGTGGACGACAACGTCGGGCGGCTGCTCAAGTACCTGGACGAGCACGGCCTCACCGAGAACACCATCGTCGTCTACACCTCGGACCAGGGCTTCTACCTCGGCGATCACGGCTGGTTCGACAAGCGCTGGATGTACGAGGAATCACTGCGGATGCCGCTGCTGGTGCGCTACCCCGGCCGCGTCGCGCCGGGCAGCGTGTGCGACAAGTTCGTGCAGAACATCGACTTCGCGCCCACCATGCTCGACTACGCAGGCGCCGCGGCCCCCGACTCCATGCAGGGCGCCTCCATCCGCCCGCTGCTGGAAGGCACGCCCACGCCCGCCTGGCGCACATCTATCTATTACCACTATTACGAGGAAGGCACCGAGCACCACGTCGCGGCACACTACGGCATCCGCACCGACCGCTACAAGCTCATCCGCTTTTACTCCGAGGTCAAGGCCTGGGAACTCTACGACCTGCGCCAGGACCCCCACGAACTCAAGAACGTCTACGCCGACCCCGCGTACGCGGACACCGTGAAGGACCTGACCGCCCAGCTCGATGCGCTCCGCACGCGGTACGGGGACACCAACGAGGCCGTGCCAAAGCCCTCCGCGCCGCCCCCGGCGCGCACCAAGTAGGAGCACCCCGAGCATGAAGACACTCCTCTTGAGCCTCGCCGCGGCGGTGATCGGGGCTCTCCTCCAACCCGCCGCGGCGGCCGACAAGCCCAACCTCATCATCATCCTCGCCGACGACCTCGGCTACGGCGATGTGGCGTGCAACGGCGGCAAGAACGTCGTGACGCCCAACCTCGACCGCCTCGCGTCGGAGGGGATGCGGCTCACCTCGTTCTACGTGACGCAGGGGCAGTGCTCGCCCTCGCGCGCCTCGCTGCTCACGGGGTGTTACGCCAACCGCATCGGCATCGACTACGTGCTGAGCCCGGGATCGAAGATCGGCCTCAACCCGCGCGAATGGAACATCGCGCGGATGTGCAAGGACGGCGGGTACGCCACCGGCGCGCTGGGCAAGTGGCACCTGGGCGATGCGCCGCAGTTCCTGCCGACCAGGATGGGCTTTGATTCGTGGTGGGGCCTGCCGTACAGCCACGACTACTGGCCCAAGGACTACGACGGCACGCCCAGCACCAAAAAGCCCTGGCCACCGCTGCCGCTCATGCAGAACGAGGAGCGCATCCAGGTGATCGACTCGCTCGAGGACCAGGCCACCCTCACGCAGGGCGTGACCGAGCGGGCCGTGCGCTTCATCCACGACCACAAGGACGGCCCGTTCTTTCTCTACGTCGCGCACCCCATGCCGCACGTGCCCCTGGCCGCGAGCCCGGCGTTCAGGGGCAAGAGCGGCAAGGGTCTCTACGCCGACGTCGTCATGGAGATCGATTGGTCCGTCGGCGAGATCGTGGGCGCTGTCGACCGCGAAGGGCTCGCGGCGAGCACGCTGATCCTCTTCACCAGCGACAACGGCCCTTGGATGAACTTCGGCAACCACGCCGGCTCGGCCTTCCCGCTGCGCGAGGGCAAGGGCAGCGACTGGGAAGGCGGCGTGCGCGAGCCGTGCATCTTCCGCTATCAAGGCGTCATCCCCGCCGGCGCGGTGCGCGACAACATCGCCTCGACGCTCGACATCCTCCCCACCTTCGCAAAGATGGCGGGCCTCAAGGGCCCCGATCAGGACATCGACGGCGTTGACATCGCCCCGCTCCTCACCGGCGATGCGAACGCCGACCCGCGCCGCGAGTTCCTGTTCTACTACGGCTCCACGCTCCAGGCCGTCCGCCGGGGCGAGTGGAAACTGCACCTGCCCCACGACTACCGCAACTACGAAGGCGTTGCACCCGGCCGCGACGGATACCCCGGCGAGACCCGCACCGGTCGCACCGGCTGGGAGCTGTACAACATGAAGACCGACGCGGCGGAACGCCGCAACGTCGCCGACCTGCACCCGCAGGTCGTGCAGGAACTGCGCGCGTTCGCCGAAGAGTCCATCAAGATGCTGGGCAACGACAAGACCAGGGGAACCGGGCAGCGGCCGCCGGGAACTGTGGAACACACGCCCTGACCCGCCGCGGCGCGCGGCATCACCGCCTCGCGCCGGCATTGTCCAGCGTGATCGCCCCCCAGCACAACGCGCCGGCCCCGTACGACACCAACATCGAGATCGGCGCATGCCAGAAGTACGGTGTCGGCGGCATCGCCACCAGAACGTGCTGCACGTTGGGCAGGAGTCGC
>JBGAMO010000105.1:0-16830 GCA_044222845.1 Phycisphaerales bacterium | reverse complement strand
GCCGCCCGGTCTCCGGATCGGTCAGGAACCCCGAGAGCGTCCGCACGCCGTTGATGTACCCGCTCTTGGCCTGCAGGTGGTTGCGCAGCTTCATGCCCTGGAACCGCTTGCGCAGCGTCCCGGAGCCGATCTCCGCCAGCGAGTTCTTGTACGTCGGCCCGGCCTTGGGATCACGCCCGACGATATCGAGCCAACGGGCGAAGGTCGCCGGCGCGACGAGATTGTCGCGGCTCATGCCGCTGCCGTCGGCCACCACCGTGCCCGCCGCGGCCTCGCCAAGCTTCTCGGCCAACACCATCCGCAGCACCGCGGCACCGTTGGACCAGGAGCCCGGCTCATTCGTGAGCTTGTGGCCGACGCGCTTGAGCAGGCACTCGGCGTAGAGGTTCATCGAGTCGGTGTTGCACCGCTTGAGCACCTCCGCGATCGGCGTGTTGATCACCGCAATCGTCTTGCCGCCGTCGAGCTTTTCTTCCGCGTCCGCCAGACGTACGGCGTCCTCCGGCAGAGAGATCCCCGCCTGATTGATCGACCTTGCCAGCAACTTGCCCGCAAACGTCGCGGGATCGTGGATGGTCACCTCGATCGGCGAGAGGCTGCGGTTGCGCACTTCGCCCCGGATCACGAACTTGGCCCCGTTCTCTTCGCGCGTGAGCCACGCGCTGTTGTTGCCCTCGGCCACCGTCCTGGCTCGCACGTCAAACCGCAGCCACCGCGCGTCGGGCTGCAGCGAGTACACCGCCGGCGATCCCGGACCGTCCGGGCTGGGCGACGGAAAGACATGCAGCACGTTGGCGTGGAAGTTCAGCCCGCTCACCTCGGCGCAGTAGCCGCGGCTGAGCTGATCCGCCGGCCAGGTCGGGTGCACGTACTGACGATCAAACACGCGATCATCAATGACCAGTTCGCGGGCTTCCTTCATGCCCGCCTTCGAGGCCGCCGCGGCGACCGTGGAGAGCATGTCCCCCACCGTCATCTTGGGGTCCATCCGCTCGAGCAGTTCCGGGTCCGCGAGCGAAGGATCGCCGTCACCCCTGAAGATCAGCCGGTCGCCGTCCTGGATCAGTTCCGTCTTGAACGAGAAGTCCGGCCCCAGCACGAGCACCGCCGCGCCGCTCGTGAGCAGCTTCATGTTGCTCGCCGGCGTCATGCCTTCTTCAGCACGCACGTTGGCGAGCATGGTACCGCTTTTTCCGTCAAAGATGCATATCCCCACCTTCGCCTCGCCGAACTTATGCGTCGACATCGCACGCTTGGCGTCGTCGGTCAGTTCATTCACCTGACCGATCGCGCATCCCGCGAACGCGGCGAGGGCGAGTGCAAAGGCAGCGCGATCATTGCCGCGCCCGGTACGAATTACTGAAAAGGCTCTTGCGAACATGATCGCTTCCGGTGGTGTGCGTGAGCGAGCGCAGCACAACCTTCGTGCGGCGACCCGTACAGGGTGTATCGACACGCGGGCGGCCCCGACCGCAAAAACTGACAAAGTCTGCCCGGGGGAAGGGGAGCCCGCGATCTCTGATCCAAACTCTTCAGGCCCAGTTCGCCACGCGTCGACGCTTCAGGCTCATCGATCAGGCCAGTTCCAACGCCGCTTCCAGCTTTGAACGAAGCAGCCCGAGAACATCATCCACCTGCTGACGCGAGGGCAGATCCCACACAGGCCACCTCACTCCGTCGACCACCGGAGCAAAGGCCAGACTCTCGCGGACATACTTGGGCGTGGACTTGACCGGCAGCAGGTTGAGGGCCGCGTCGGGCATCGGCACGCACACACGCGGCTTGGCAGGGTCGGGCACGATGTACGCCCACGCGCGGTCGGGCGATGACACGTGCCGGTACGTCAGCGTCCACTTCCACACACCTTGCCACGCCACCCGCTCGTGGATGTCCCGGTCCTTCACCAGGGTGTTCCGCGCATGCACAACCGTCGCCCGCGCGGGCTTGTCGATCCCCTCGATCAGGTCAATCGCGGTTGGGGCGTGGAAACGATCTTGCCACACGCCACGGCACACTCGAACACCCAAGGCCATTCACGTCTCCCCGAATAACGAACTTTCGCTGAACAGAAGTGTAGACGCGCCACCTCCCACCCGCCGTCAAACCTCCCTCTTTCGGGCGTACCCTCCCGCCCCTTCCAGATCACTCCGCACGGAACCCCTCTATGTCCTCCACCGCCGCGAAAGGCTTCGTCAAATACCAGCGGTTCTTTGAGCGTGCCCCCGCGATCGTCGTCGAATGGCACGATTCTCAGACCGACGCCGTCGGCTGGCTCGCGATCGACTCTCTCCGCGGCGGCGCCGCCGGGGGCGGCACGCGCATGCGCGCCGATGCCACCAACGAGGAAGCCGTCTTCCTCGCCAAGACCATGGGCGTCAAGTTCCAGGTCTGCGGGCCCGACATTGGCGGCGGCAAGAGCGTCATCCGCTTTGACCCGGCGAAGAACCCCGACAAGAAGCGGGGCGTGCTCGAGCGCTGGTTCCGCCACATCGGCCCGTACCTGCGGACCTGCTACGGCACCGGCGGCGACGTCAACGTTGATGAGATCAGCGAGGCCACCGCGATCACGCGCCAATCCCTGGGCATCGGTCATCCGCAGGAAGGAATCTGCCGCGGCCACCACTGGAACGACGGCGAAGAGCCCGCGACGAAGGTCACCCGTCTGCTCCAGGGCTGCGAGGCCCACATCAGCCTGCCCAATCTTCCCGGCCCACGCAAGGGCGACTGGATGGTCGCCGACGTCGTCACCGGCTACGGCGTCTGCCGTTCCATCGAGCAGTACTACAAGCTCCGGGGCGAACCCATCGAGGGCAAGCGCCTGATGGTCGAAGGCCTGGGCGCCGTGGGGGCGTTCGCCGCGTATTACCTGGACATGCTGGGCGTCAAGCTGGTTGCCGCGAGCACGTACGACGCCGTCAGCAAGCGCGTCATCATCGCACGCGATACCGAAGGCCTGGACACCAAGGCCCTGATCGTGAGCCGCAAGGGCGGGTGCATCGCCGGGCCTTCCAAGGGCCGCCGCGGCGTCATCGCCAGCAAGACCGGCGACGAACTCTTCGACGTGGAGGCCGACATCTTCGTGCCCAGCGCCCGGAGTCACACGCTCACGGCTCCCCGCCTCAAGAAGCTCGCCAAGGCCGGCGTCAAGGTCATCTCCTGCGGCGCCAACAACCCCTTCGCGTACAAGTCCACCAGCAGGACGATGCACGCCTGGGTGCGGGACATGACGATCCTCGCCAAGGCCGCGGACGCCAGGTTCGCCGTCATCCCCGACTTTGTCGCCAACTGCGGCATGGCCCGCACCTTTGCGTACCTCATGACCGCCGGCAGCAGCACCAACGAGGCCGCCATCCTGATGGACACCGGCGCGAGCATCGACGCGGCGATGAACCGCCTGCTCGAGGGTCACCGCAAGGCCACCGGGCTGCTCGAGCGCGGGTACTCGGTCTTCATCCCCCACGACTGACGCGCCCGCTCACATCACCTGCCGCACCTTGATCTGGCTGCCGTCGGCGTGCACCACCCGCACCCATAGCGCTGGATTGCACGTACGTCGTCTCCAGGGCGTCGTACCGAACGCCTCGATGTCGATGACGCCCACCGGCCGCAGCGTCGTGAGCACCACGCCCTCCTTGCCCACCAGCGCGGCCAGCCGCTGTTTCTCGGTGAGTTCCTCCTGGCGGCTGGCCTCGAGTTCCTCTTCGCGGACGGCATGCCGATGATGCGTCTGCCCATCGGCGTGCTCGGCCACACCTGCAGCGCAAGTACGCGAACGCCGGCACCAGCACCAGCGACAGCAGCCCGGACGAACCCCATTTCATGTCGTAGCGGAACAGGCGACCCCCGCGATCCCCACCACGCCGGCGATCACGCCCAGCATCCCGCCGCTGGGCAGCAGCAACTCGATGAAGAACAGAACGAACATCAACGCCAACAGCGCGATGCCCCAAGTGTGTAGTTCCATGCCAGCCTCTTGAGCGATCAAAACAGCCCGGCGACACGGCCGGCGCCTATGCGTCGCGGACCGCCTCGACGCCGATCCGCATCGGCGTCACGGAGACGACCCGCACTTTCTGGCCGGACTGTATGAACCCCAACTCGGCGCAAGCGTCCAGCACGTGATCGCCCACCTGGATCCGGCCCGCCGGCCGCATCGGCGTCAGGGCCACCCCCAGTTGCCCCGCTTTGACGAGCGCTCCCGTAGCGTCCGGGTCCATCGCCTCCAGGAACCCGTTGTCATCATCCGATCCCGGGCTCTTGAGCACGAGCTTGCCCAGCAGCGGGATGCTGCCGAAGTGCTTGGCGATCAGCCATACACCCACGCCCGCCGTCCCGAACGAAAGGATGAGCGTCACCGCCCCCCACAGCATGTCACGCCGACCTTCGGGCGAGTCGGGGAACGCGCTGTCACCGTTGGGCACAAACGTCCCGATCAATCCCAGGAAGAGCAGCAGCAACCCCGCGATGCCTGTCACCCCGAAACCGGGAATCACGAACACCTCCAGGCCGATCAGCAGCAGCCCCAGCAGGATCGCCGCGATCTCCCACCAGCTCGCCAGCCCGATGAGCGCGGGCGGGGCCAGCAACGCGACCAGCGCCCCCAACGCCACCGCGCCCGGAAGCATCACGCCCGGGTGCGTGATCTCGATCGCCAGGGCGATCAGGAAGATCACGATCAACACTCCACGCACAAAGAAGTTCGTCAGGAAGAGCACCAGCCCCTCGGACCAAGTCTGCTCGAATCGCCGCACATGGTTCGCTCCGAAGAACGCGGCAAGGTCCTGCTCATTCCGCACCGGCTTGAGCACCGCCACGGAGTTGACCATCTGCGTGTCGTTGGAGGTCAGCCCGTAGTGAAGCATGTCCGCCGCGGAGAGCACCGCCGGCGCCGTCCCGTCCGTCACCTTGTCGATCAACTCCCACTTGCCCGCGTCGGCGGGAGTCAACGTCGGTCGCAACGTCGGCGTCGCCAGGCTCACGTCGGGCGCCGCCGCGGCGATCATCGCCGAACCCGCCGGCACCGACACCCCGCCCGCAGGCGCGGGCGGCGGCGGAGCCAACGGCTGCGAGGGAGCCCCGCCCGTGCCCGGCGCGCCCGCCAGCCTCGGACGCGCATCGGGACTCACACCCGGGAAGAGCATCGCGAACTCGCGCCGGTCGATGCACATCTTGACACCGGTCGCGGGATTTCGGATGTACCAGAGTTCAACATCTCCCGCGATCAGCGCCTGCGCGAGATATTCGTCCCGGAAGTACCCGCCCAGCGACGTATTGCGCTCTCGCGCCGAGCCCACGACCTGCGTCAACAGCGGCGGCAGAATCGCCTTGAGACCACGGTTGCCCCTGGGGCCCGGCGGCATCGCCAGCGGATCGTTCAGCCCCGTCAGGCTCTCGGAAAGCGTCGCGCCGTCGGCCACCACGATCTCGTGGCACGCCATCGCGATCACGGCGCCCGCAGGGGGAAGGTTCGGCCCGGTGGGGTTCAGCCACGCCACCGTGTTCCGGATCGGGGCCTGCCGCACCGCCCCGCAGATCGCCAGCAGCCCGCCGATGTCGCCGCCGGGAGTATCAATCTCGAAGACCAGCGCGTCCGCGCCCGCCCTCACGGCGGTATCGATGCGACGCGACACGCTCGCCGCCATGACGCCCTCGTGGTCGATCTTGCCGCGAACGGGAATCACCGCCACGTTTTTGGCCTTGCGTGCCGCGGGCACCGGCGCGGTGTCCTGCGCCCGCGCGGATGCCACCAGAAGAGCCGCCACGACCGCCGCGGCGATCCACACGGGGCGGAGCAACGTCGCGATGGAGTGTCTGAGATTCACGCTACAACTGTATTGGTGAAAACCCCGCGACGGATTCAGCCGGGATTTCGCCGCCGTCGTCGCGTCGTGCATGTCAGTTCGCCGCCGCGCCCGCGTCCGCCAGCACCTCGTACCTCCCGCCCGCCAACCCCAGAGCGCTCAGAATGCCGCTCCAGGCGTACAGCGTCCGCGGCGTCGCCCCCTCCCGCACCGTCGCTCGCAGCCCGCCGGGCGCGTCAAGGTGGATCAACCCTTCGCCGCGGCTCACGCTCGCCTCGCCCCGGAACCGCACCGGCCGAGCGGCGACGCGGTCCCCATCCAGCAGCACCGCGTGATACTCCGCACGATCCTCGCCGGTCAATCGAACCGCCACCGCCAGCACCATGTCGGGGCCGTCGGAGTCGTAGCCCAAAGCACGCCGCGACACCGCCCAACGCAGCACCATCGCCGGCGCCCGCTCCTGCGTCGGCACGGCGCGAGTGCTCTGGCGCACTGCCGTAGTGTTCGTCGTTTGCAGTGCGATCGCCGGGCTCATCCTCGCCCTCCACCCGAAAGCGTGCCGAGCAGTGACGCGGCGATCTGCAGGCCCTTGCCCGCGGGGCTCACGAACTGCTGGCCCAGGTTCTCCACCGTCTGGAAGAACTCTGTCATCGTTTCCAGGCGTTCGCGGTGCGAAGCGATTTTCTCCGCCAGCTCCGGGTTTTCCGCCGCGCCCACGCGCCCGGGCTTGGTCATGTCGCGGATCTCGTGCAGCGATGCCAGCAGCGGATCGGCCTCGCGCTTGATGCGTTCACGCACGATCGCGCGGAACATCGTCCACACGTCCTGCTCGGCCTCGAAATACTCCTTGCGGTCACCCCGCTTGTGAGCCCGCTGCACGATTCCCCAGTCAAGCAGCGCCCGCAAAGACATCGACGCGTTGCCGCGCGAGATGTCCAGGCGCTCCATGATGTCGTCGGTGCAGAGCGGTTCGCCGGTGATGAACAACAGGGCGTGCACCTCCGCCATCGTTCGCGAGATGCCCCACGCGCCGGCCATCTGCCCCCACACCGCGATGAACTGGTCTTGCGACACGCGCAAGGCCGCCTCTGGGCCATCGGAATCGGGTGTTGGCTTCATCGCGGGGAGCATCTGTTCATCAGTATGCGCACGACTTCACCCGAGTTCCACATTGTTTTCAGAAATTACTGAAAACATGTACGTGGACCCGTATTTTTACCTATCAATCTCTCCCATTTTGCCTCCATTCTCATGTGAAACAAGGAATATCGTGCGGGAAGCAATCCGCTTTCGCATCGAACTCCGGCGCTCGCGAACGCCCGGCGTGATTGGATGTTCGAGGCGGCATATGAAGCACCGTCCCCGCAGGTTCGAACACCAACATTCACGCGAGCCGACCATGAGCACCATCCCCACCCCCGACTCGGATTTCGTCATCACACGGACCTTTGATGCTCCCCGCGCCGTCGTCTGGAGCGCCTGGACCCAGCGAGAGCAACTGATGGGCTGGTTCGGTCCCAAAGGCGTCACCATCCCAACGTGCTCACTCGACCTGCGCCCCGGCGGGGTGTTCCACTACTGCATGCGCACGCCCGATGGCAACGACATGTGGGGCCGCTGGACTTTCCGCGAAATCGTCCAGCCCAGCCGCCTGGTGTTCGTCGTCTGCTTTTCGGATCCTCAAGGCGGGGCAACGCGGGCGCCGTTCGACGCCAGCTGGCCGCTCGAAATGCTCTCGACGGTGACATTTGAGGAATCTCAGGGCACGACCACGGTCACCGTGCGCTGGTCCGCGCTCAACGCCAACGCCGCCGAGCAGCAGACCTTTGACCAGGGCCATGGCTCGATGCAGCAGGGCTGGAGCGGGACGATGGAACAACTGCACGCCTTCCTCGCGGCCCGCCGAACCGCATAACTCACAGCAGAGGGATCACAAAACACCGGGAATCAGCCGTCATGTCGCTCTCCGGTATGCCTTGAAGTTCAGCCCGAAATGCCTGTTCAACGTGCGCTCCTCGATCAGCATCCTCCATATACACGCGAACACCCCCACCGCCAGCCCCAGCAGGCCGTGCACCTACCCGCGAGCGCAGAACCGAGGAACATCCCCAGGCGTCCGGTATTCATCGAATGGCGTATGAATCGATACGGCCCGCCGCGCACGAGTGGACGAACGCGTATGGACCACACCGCCTCGCACCAGCGTCGCCTCAAGCACCCCTTTACCCTGATCTACAGGCCCGCGAAGTTCAACGGCAACCCAACCCTGCGGTCTGAATCTCGAGCCGCGCGGGCAACGACTGGCAGGGCAATGGCCAAAGCCTGGGCAACGTACGTAGAACCAATGCCGCCCAAGTCAACAGTGGGTGCACGGTCTGCGACGGCGGCTCCTAGCCGCCCGACACGCCCACCCGCTGCGGTTCCGCATCAGAAACTCGCCATCCAAGCGATCGGCCTGGAGTCGCTCTCCAACGAGGTCACACCGGACCTGGCCCGGGAAGTCATCGAAAGCGTGAAAGTGAACGGAATCCTGCGGGCGAGCCACGAAGTCCGCAGCGCCATCGCCGACCGGATCATGTGAAAGCCGCTGTAGTGCTCAGACTCGAATCACCTCGGCGAATCGCCGGACCTGAGGTCATCGAATCAAAACGTGCTCGGCGGGAGTCGAACCTGCAACCTTCGGCTTCGGAGGCCGACGCTCTATCCAATTGAGCTACGAGCACTGCTGATGCCACTACTGTAGACCCCTTCCGACCGTCCTCCCATGCCCCTCCCCGCAAACGCCAACCCCGCCCCGGCCTCCCGCTCCGGCGCCTCCCCCTTCGGGGCCGTCCTGTCGCTGACGTTCATCAACAGCCTCGGCACGGGCGTGGTGACCAACGGCATCTTCTTCCTCACCGCCAGCCCCACGTACGGATTTTCCCGCAGCCGAAACTACGCCTTGGGCGTGGTTCTGGGCATCACGTACATCCTGGGAGCCCTTGGCGCGGGTCCGGCTCTGTCCGCCCTGCGCCGCCGATTCCCCAACCTCTCGTCGCGCCGAGTGCTTGTAGGGCTCATGATCTCAATGGCGGCATTGTGCGTGATCCCATGGGCGGCGCAGGCTTCGAACCAGACGGGGGCGCAGTGGCCCATCTGGCTCCTGGTCGTCCTCTACAGCCCGCTCACCGGAGTGCTCTGGCCACTCGTCGAGAGTTACGTGAGCGGCGGAAAGAGTGGACCGCAACTGCGCTCACAGATGGGAATCTGGAACGTTGTCTGGTCAGGCGCCGTCGTCCTGTCCTATTGGGGCATGTCGCCGCTCGTCGAATCCCACGCCGCGGCCACCATCTTCGGCCTCGGCGGCCTGCACCTGCTAGCCATCCCGTTCATCCTCGCGTGCGCCAAAGAGCCGGCCCCGCACATCGAAGAACACCACGAGCCGCACCCGCCCGTCTACACCAAGCTCCTGGTCACGTTCCGCCTCCTGCTCCCGATGAGTTACGTCGTCAGCAGCACGCTGGGCCCGTACCTGCCGGGCGCGATGGAGAGCCTGGGTGTGCCCGTGGATTGGCGTGCGTTCCTCGCCGCGGCGTGGCTGGTGCCGCGTGTCTTTACCTTCTTCACGCTGCAGCGTTGGCACGGCTGGCACGGCCGCTGGTCCATGGCGGTCGTGGGCGGGGGCCTGCTGCTCCTGGGGTTCGCGGTGTGTGTCGTTTCCCCTGTCATCCTCGCGGGTCCGCCGGCGGTGGTGCTGCTGCTCTGTGGACTGTTCATGTTCGGCACCGGCATGGCCACGATCTACATGGGAGCGTTGTACTACGCCATGGAAGTGGGAAAGGCCGAGGTGGACGCCGCGGGAATGCACGAGGCCCTCATCGGTTTCGGGTACACCGTCGGCCCCGCCGTGGGCCTGGCCGTCAGCGCGGCCGTGGACTCCGGCACGCTGCGGGCGAGGGCGTTCGAGCCCACCGTGCTGGGCGCGGTGTCCCTCATGGCCGTGGGAGTCACAGCGCTGGTGCTCAAGCGCATTCATTCACACGCGACCGAATCCAGAGCCGCCGCCAACTCGTAACGGGTGCCTCACGGATCGGGCTGCCGCACGTAGTTGATCCACGCGAAGGGCTGGTTGATGTCCTCGGGAGCGAGGTCACGCCGCGCTGTGCGCAGAACGACGTTGCCCGTGAGGTACACCACATTCGCGCCGTTGCCGGCGTTGTGGTGCTTGGCGACCCAGTTGGAGTTGCCCGCCCCGAACCAGCCGCGAGGGTTGTCCAGGTGCCTGGACTCGATCATGAAGATCACGCGATCCAGCGGCCCGTTGAACAGCGAGGGCTTCCCGAAGAACGAGCGCTGGCCGACGCGGGGCTCCAGCCACACCGGCGGGCTGATCATGTAATTCACGCCATAGTTGGGCATCTGCCCCGCCCACGTCGGATCGTTCTCGAAGTTCGCTGAGGGGCAGCGGAGCGTCTTGGGCAGCCCAGCGCCGGAAAGGTTCGCATCGAGGTATCCCAACTCGCACACCAGATCGACCCACGTCTTGTCCAGTGTCTGAGACGGATCGAAGGACGGATGCACGACGCCGTACGCGTGATCCTGAAGGCGCGGAAAAATGCCGCGGTTGTCGTTCTCGTACACGTTGAGCACCGCAGCGACCTGGCCCATGCTCGCGCCGCACGCGACGACGCGCGCCGCCTCGCGCGTGCCGCGCAAGGTCGGCAGCATCATGGACACCATCACCGCGATGATCGCGATGACGATCAGCAGTTCGATGAGCGTGAACGCCCGGGGCGATGGTCCACCAAGAATGTGATTCTTCAATGTTCGAGTATCGACTGTTGCCATGGGCCGGCCCCTTGTCGCTGCGTCACCAGAGGCGGTGAGCCTCCCAGTATACCGGGAATCACCTCCCATGCAAGGCCCAAATTCCGAAAATAACGGCCGATCGCGTGCGGTGCTCGCGATTTTAAGGATTCTGAAATGAGCCGTCCATCGGCCATACATAAGAGGATGAAGCGAGCAGATGCCCTCCGCGGCTCTCCGGTATTCTGCGCGCACCGATCACATCCGGATACGCGAAGAGAGAGCGGAACCTAACCTCGGTGACGGAAAACAACGCCGATAAAGCATTCGATTTTGCGACCCACTTCCGTCAGGCGCATCGGGCGCTGTGGCTGGTGGCGGCGGCCATCGTTTGGAATCCGTCCGACGCGGATGATGTCATGCAGGAAGCGGCGATCATCGCGGTCGGGAAGATTGATTCGTTCCAGCCCGGGACCAACTTCAAGGCATGGATGGCTCAGATCGTGCGAAACGTCGCCCTCAACCACCGCAGGCATGTGCAGCGCCAGGACCGTCGCTGGGGTGGCCGCGTCGACGTGCACGCCATCGAGACCGCCGCCAGACCGCAGAAAGCCGCCAGCCCCGTCTGGCCCGACGGCACCCTCAACCCCATGCAGGACGCCATCGACGACCGCCTCATGTCCGCGCTCAGGGCGCTCGACCCGATCGTGCGGTCGTGCGTGCTCCTGCGATGCGTCGAGGAGCTTGGTTACCCGGAAATCTCCCGCCTGCTCGGCATCCCCGCGGGCACCGCGATGAGTCACGTCTTCCGCGGCCGCGCCCTGATGGCCGCGACACTCTCAAAGGGGGAGGCCGTCCGTGAGTGAATCCTCGCTGTTCAGCGATTCACACCCCGACCCCGCGCTCGCCGAGATCGACGCCTACCTCTCGGGCGAACTGCCCGCGACGCAGGCCAGCGCATTCGAATCCCGCGTCGCTTCAGACGCCGCCCTGGCCCGCACGCTCGAGGCCCATCGCCAGGCCCAGTTGTCCCTCCGCCGCGCTTTCGTCCCCCCGGCGCCGCCGAACCTGCCCGCCGCCCCGTCGTCGCCCACGGCTCCGGCGACTCCCTTGGTGCCCGCTCTGGCCGCGGGCAAACTCGCCTGGCTCGCCAAACCCTGGGTGGCTGCCATCGCTCTTTCACTCATCGCCACTACAGCGATCACGATTTCAACAGTCGGTCGGCGCGGCGCCGGAGGGGCCGCCGCGCCGATCGATCCGTTGAGCGCCTTCGCCTCTGCAAGTTCCGACGGGTTCAAGCCCTCCATCCCCATCACCGATCCCAACGAACTCAGCCTGGCCCTCTCCACCAAGCTCGCTCGCCGCGTCGAAGCCCACGACGGCAACGGCGTGCACTTCCTGGGCCTGCGCACCGGCGTCGGCGGAACCCCGATGGCCATCGGCGTACTCGCCATGGTCGGGGAATCCCGCGTGCTGCTCATCGCCGATCTCGCCGACCGCTCCGCGCCGGACCACCCCGCGGCGTCGGTCGAGTGCCGCTCGCCGATGCACCGCCACGAACGCATCGCCAAGGGCCTCAAGCTGACGGAAATCTCCACCAGCCCCACGCCGCTGCTGCTGGATCACATCTCGATCGATTGAATCGCGCACGCTGTGCAGTGCGCATCGCGCTCTCTCTTTTGTTGGGCAGGCCGCGGGACACGGCAGTCGGTTCCGCGGCTTGTCTTTTGGCCCTACCGCATCAGTCGCCTGGCCCCGTCCACCACCCGGTCCCACTGGAACGCCGGCCCCGGATCCACCTTGTTGGACTGGACGTTGTAGTGCCCCAGCAATCCCGTGTACGCCGCGAGTTGCTCGTCGCTCAGTTTCGAGGTGATCAACTGGCCGTTCGCGTCTCTTGGGTAATCGCACCGGATCCGCGGCAGCGTCGTGCACAGCGCCGCCGTCAACTTCGTCAGTGAGTCGTACTGCTGCGGCGTCAAGTCGTACATCCGCTGCGTCGTCCCCTGGATCTGGCCCCTCACCAGTTCCGGCCGGATGGGTCTGCCCACGAAGTTGGGAGTCCGCACCCCCCCGGTGGCGCCAAAATCGCTCGGGATCGTGATCCGAAGCGCGTTGCCCCGCTCGTCCCGCTCGTACCACCGGTCAAACGGGTCCTTCTCTCCGTCGGCGTACGACCCGATGTTCGCGATCTCGATGCCCACCGACCGATGGTTTGAACTCGTCGCATGCCACGCCCGCTCCTTCACGTCCAGCGTCTGGTAGATCGTGCCGTCGATGTCGAGCATGAAGTGCACCGACAGCCCTCGCACGTCCTGCAAGATCCGGAAACACTGCCTGCTCGTGCCGCACACGTCGTAGTGAATCACGAACTGATCGACCACGCCCTGCAACGTCGGCAGGTCCCACCCCCCGCCCCGCACCCGCTCCAGATCATCGGGCGAGAGCCCCGCCGTGCGGGTGTCGTACCGGTTCGGCGACGCCGGCCCCTTGCCCCCCTCCGTCACCTTCGCCCACGACGCCTGATCGATCGGCACGAACCGCCGCTCCGTCCGGTACGCGTCGTACCCGCCCGGGTCCGTCCACAGAACCACCGGGGCGCCGGTATGGAAGAGTTGCCCCGCGATCATGATCTCATCGCCGCGGCGGGTGTACGCTCGTGCGCCCGGCTTGGGCGAACACCCCACCAGCACTACGCCGACAACCAGCACGACCAATGCACGCAGAGTCAAAGATGAACCGCCCTTCGCAAGTAAATCCGTCATCAGGCACCCAGGGAGAACGACGTTGAGCATCACGGGACCGCGCATGCTCGCCGCGGAACAACTCGCGGCGGGCGACTGGGCGGTGCTGGGAGGGTATTTCGCGCTCCTCATCGGGAGCGGGATCTGGTTCTCTCGCCGCAAAGTCAAAGACACCAAGGATTACTTCCTCGCCAACCACTCGATGCCCGTCTGGGCCGTGGCTCTCTCGATCCTTGCGACCGCCCAGTCCGCGGCGACCTTTGTCGGGGCGCCGCAATCGTCATTCGCCGGCGACCTGTCCTACCTCTCTGCCAACATCGGCGGCATCATCGCCGCCATGATCCTTGCAACGGTCTTCATCCCCGCGTACTACCGGCTCAACGTCTCCACTCCCTACGAACTATTGGAGACCCGCTTCGGCAAGGGCGCTCGCCTGGGGGCCTCATGGGCGTACCTCGTCGGGCGCGTCTTCGCCAGCGGATCTCGCGTCTTCGTGGGTTCACTCCCCGGCTGCCAGTTGATCTTCGGCGACATCTCCGCGCCGCACATGATGATCACCATCTGGGTGTTCATCGCCTTCGGCATCTTCTACACCTTCGTCGGCGGCGTCAGCAGCGCGATCTGGACCGACGTGGTGCAGGTCACCGTGTACATCGGGGCGGCGATCGCAACCATCGTGATTCTGTGGCACAAGATCCCGATGGGCGCGGGCGACCTGATCCACGCGCTGAACCACCCGCCCGACAACGCTCCCTCGAAACTCACCCTGCTGAGGCTGGGTCTGGACTTTTCCAAACCGGGCCTGGGATTCGACCCCAAGCAGGATTTCACGCTCCTCACCGTCACGACCGGCTTCGTGCTCCTCACCCTTGCTTCGCACGGCATGGACCAGGACCTCGTTCAACGCATGCTCACCTGCAAGAACGGAGCCAAGGGCGCCAGATCGGTCATCAGCGGCGTGCTCGTGGGCATCCCCGCCGTGTCCATCTTTCTGGTGCTGGGCCTGCTTCTGTATGTGTTCTACCGGCGGCCGGACATCATGGGCGCCGCGGCTCCCGCGTACGAACCCACGAGCGACACGGCATTCCAGACCTTTGCGTTCCGCGAAATGCGCGGCGGTTTCGCGGGCCTCTTCCTCGCCGGGTTGTTCGCCGCGGGCCCCGCGGGCATCAACTCCGGCCTCAACTCCATGGCCAGCACCTTCGTCAGCGACATCTACAAGCGCCGGGCCAAGGGTCGGGACGAGCAGCACCTCCTGCGCGTGGGCCGAGTCGCGGTCGTCGCATCGGGGCTGGCTTTAGGCGTCTTCGCCTGTGTGTGCATCGCTTTGTACGACCCGGAAACGGACTCACTGCTCTCCTTCGTGCTCGGCGTCATGAGCTTTGCGTACGCGGGGCTGCTCGCGATGTTCGCCATCGGCCTCTTCACCCGCCGCGGCACGACGGCGAGCGCCCTGGCGGGCCTCCTCGCCGGGTTCGTCACGGTGTCGGTGCTCCAACCGCTCGTCTGGTCTTGGCTCGCCGGCCAGAACGAATGGACCAAACATCATCTCAGCTCCATCAAGATCGCCTTCCCTTGGCAACTCGTGATCGGCGCCACTGTCGCCACGCTCGTCTGCGCCTCCGCCCGCGGCTCAGCGACCCAGCGGGGAGGTCAGGACGCTCCTCAACGCCACTGACGCCGAGAACGGGACGGTGCGAACTCTACACAGCCGGCGAAAGTCCTCGACCGTCATCGCCCACCTCCGATGATCCTGCCAGCGGTGGTTGATCCGGATGTACCGCTTGCCGAGCCCCTCATCCCGGAACCCAAGCCGCCGCACCAGCGCGGTCGAGGGCTCGTTCGTGGGGATGATGTTGGCTTCCGCCCGGTGCAGCTTCATCTCCCTGAAGATGAAGTGCAGGCAGATCGCCAGCCCCTCGGTCATGTATCCCCGCCCCGCGTGCTCGGCCCCGATCCAGTAGCCGATCGTGCAGGACTGAAACCCGCCGCGGCTGATATTCGAGATCCCGATCGCCCCCAGGATCGCGCCGGTTTCCGCGTGCACCAGCAGGAACCGCATCGAAGTTTCCAAACGCGACGACGCCAACGCCCGATCAAAAGCCTCGGGCGCGTAGTTCGCTCCCCTGGCCTGCCCCGGCGGCGTCGAATCCCACGGCTCAAGAAACTCGCGGCTCGCCCGCCGCAACGCAACGTACTCGTCCCGATCCGCCTCCACCGGATGACGCAGGAACACGCGGGGTTTCGTCGGGCGTCTTGCCATGATTCCGCCGCCGATCGTTTACTCCCACTCGATCGTCGCCGGAGGCTTGCTGGAAATGTCGTACACCACCCGGTTCACTCCCCGAACCTCGTTGATGATCCGACTCGAGATCCGCGCCAGCACGTCGTACGGCAACCTCGACCAGTCCGCCGACATGAAGTCCTGCGTTTCCACCGCGCGGATCGCGACGCAATGCTCGTACGTCCGGCCGTCGCCCATCACGCCCACGCTCTGCACGGGCAGCAGCACCGCGAAGACCTGCGACGTCGAGCGATACAGGTTCGCCGCGACGATCTCTTCCAGCAGAATCTCGTCGCACTCCCGCAGCAGGTCCAGGCGCGGCTTGGTCACCTCGCCCAGCACCCGCACCGCCAACCCCGGCCCGGGGAACGGGTGCCGCCACACCAACTGCTCCGGCAGGCCGAGCAGTTCGCCGAGCTTCCGCGCTTCGTCCTTGAATAGTTCCCGCAGCGGCTCCACCAGTTTGAAGCCCAGTTTCTCCGGCAATCCGCCCACGTTGTGGTGCAGCTTGATCCCCGCCGCCGTGCCCGCGTGCCCGTGACCGGATTCGATCACGTCCGGGTACAGCGTCCCCTGCGCCAGGAACTCCGCGTTCCTGATGTCCTTCGCCGCCGCCTTGAACACCTCGATGAACCGGTGCCCGATGCGCCGCCGCTTCTCCTGCGGATCGGTCACGCCCGCGAGATCCGAAAGGAAGTCCCGCTCCGCGTCCACCACCCGCAGGTCGATCTTGAAGTGATCCCTGAACGTGGTCTCCACCAGTTGCCGCTCGCCCGACCGCAGCAGCCCGGTATCCACGAACACGCAGTGCAGCTGCGCCCCCACCGCCTTGTGCAGCAGCGCGGCCACCACCGCCGAATCCACGCCGCCCGACAGCCCGCAGATCACCTGCGACGAGCCGATCCGTGCCTGCGCGTCCGCCGCCGCCGCTTCCGCGAACTGGCTCATGCGCCACTCGCCCTTGCACTTGCAGATCTCGTACAGAAAGTTGCGGATCACCTCGCCGCCGTGGGGCGTGTGCGTGACCTCGGGGTGGAACTGCACGCCGTAGAAGTTCGTGTTGGCGTCCCGCCACAGCACGGCCGCGTTCGGGCACGTGGGCGTTGACGCGATCGTCTCGAACCTTCCCTTGGTGTCGCTCACCTGGTCCCCGTGCGACATCCACACCGTTGTCTTGTCCGGGATCCCCGAGAACAGCTCGCTCCGCGTCGTCAGC
>JBGAMO010000281.1:0-2521 GCA_044222845.1 Phycisphaerales bacterium | reverse complement strand
CGCGCAAAGATTTTTTTCGAGAATCCGGGAAGTGGCCAAAAAGACGGACACTTTGGTGCGCACCAACGTGGTGATAAGCGGATACTAACCGGGAAGAGCGGGGTCGGGAATGGAGAGTGTGGAGTCGGAGAAAGGGAAGCGTGGAGACCGAGGGGCTCGCGGCACGTCTTGGCGGCCGGGCGACTGGTTGAGAAGCGGGGCGTCAGTAGGTGAAGTTTGCGTTGGGATCGGTGGAGCCGGGGGCGGTGCCGCCGGTGTTGCCCAGGACGGCGCCGGCGGAGGAGCCCTGGACCACGAGGATGGTGTTCCCGGCAACGACATCCCAGTTGGTGGCGTTCCCGGAGCAGGTGTTCTTGATGATGATGTTGCCGGCGGAGTCGACGTCGATGCCGCGGTCGGCGCCGGTGCAGTTGTTGGCCTCGATGCGGTTGTCGGAACCGGTGGCGTGGATGTTGGCGTTGACGCCGCCGTTCCCGTTGTCGGAGCATGTGTTGCCGCGAACGATGGATCCCCAATCGCAGACGATCCCGTCGGCGAAGTTGGTGGAGACGGTGCAGTCGATGACGGAGCTGCCGGCATGGACGGACATCCCGTCGGCGGAGTTTGTGATCGACGTGCAGTTGGTGAGGGTGCAGGCGGCGCTTGCGTTGAAGCCGCTCTGGAGGTTGGCATAGGCCGAGCAGTTTGAGAGGTTGCAAGCGTAACCGACATCGAAGCCTGTGCTGCCATTGGAATAGGAGGAGCAGTTGGTCAGGGTGGAAGACCATTCGATGATGAAGCCAGCGCCATTGTTTGTTGTCGAGGAGCAGTTGGAAAGGGTGGACCCATCATCGATGACGAAGCCGGCGAGGCCGCTGCTCTTGGCAGAGCAGTTCAGGAGGGTGCAATTCTGACCGGTGCGGATGCCGTAGTCGTCGTTATAGTGCGCGCAGCAGTTGAGGAGCGTGCAGAGATCGCCGGTGTTGAAGCCATTGCCGGCGTTCAGAAGCGCGGAGCAATCCGTGAGGGTGCAAGCGTGTCCGGCGCGGATTCCGATGCCCGCGTTGTTGCTGGCTCGCACCCGTTCGATGGAGCCGCTCCGTGCCGCGTTTGAGCCGAGGTCGATGCCGTCGCCGCCCCAATTGCGGACCGAGCCGTTGCGGATGGTGATGTTGGTGAGCGAGGACGCGGCGGTGCGGATGGCGTCGTAGTCGGGGAAGGCGGTGCTTCCGACGAGGTCAAAGCCGCTCAGGTCGAGGGTGACGCCGCTGGCGGCGATTTCGATGCCGTGCTTGCCGAGGATGGCGGTGATGTTTCCGGCGAGGTAGTAGGAACCGGGCTGGGTGATCTTGTAGAGGCTGTCGGTGTCGCCGGGGGTGTTGGTGGAGCTCAGGGCGATGCGGGGCTCGACCTCGGTGAGGGTCTTGTAGGTCGAGGAGACCGCGCCGCCGGGCGGATCGAGCGGGCCGGCCCAGACGAGCGTGGAGATCACGCCGCCGACGGCGAGAAGCGCGAGGCCGAAACGGACGAGGGTTTGCTTGGTAGTCATGGATGGGTCCTTTGCGAAACAGTGCAATCGCTCAAGGTCTGCCGGCGGCTGGCGGCGCGCGCCCGCGATCAAGGCCGCGCGAGGTCGCCAGTGGCGACGCCTTCACGGCACAACACTTAATTTAGCCCAATGAGTCCGTAATTGGAAGGAGAATCACGCCCCGGGCGTTGATCCGCGTCGTGTTCGTATCGTGTTCTATCCTCGAACGATTGCTCCGCGAAATCCGAAGAAAGAGCGAGGCCCAACGAGGGCGGATTGAAAGGGACTCATGACCTGGATGGAGATCCTGGCGGCGTGCATCGTGCTGTTGCTCGGGGTCATCGGCGTGGCGCTCACGCTGCTGACGCTGCCGGGCGCGTGGCTGACCATTGCGGTGGCGGTGGGCTGCAACGTGTGGCAGCCGGGGCTCATCTCGTGGTGGACGATCGGGGCGGCGGTGGCGCTGGCGGCGATCGGCGAGGCGCTGGAGTTCTTCGCGTCCGCGGCCGGGGCACGGAAGTTCGGGGGGAGCAGGCCGAGCGCGGTGGCGGCGGTGGTTGGCTCGATCATCGGCGCGATCGTGGGCACGCCGTTCCTTCCGCCGATCGGGACGGTGGGCGGCGCGGTGCTGGGCGCGGGGGTGGGCGCGCTGATCGCGGAGCGAGGCCTGTCGAACAAGGGATGGCGCGAGTCGGCGCAAGTCGGCACTGGCGCGGCGGCGGGACGCCTGGCGGCCACCATCATCAAGACGTGCATCTCGGGCGCGGTGGCGGTCACGCTGGTCGTGGCGGCGTTTGTGAAGTGAGTGTGAAGGCGGCGGCGCGTAGTCAACGGGGTTGACCACGCCACCCGGAGCCCGAGAGGAATGCTGCGCATTCGTCCTGGCGATTCGATATGCTTGGGCGGGTGGGAGATGCCTTTGGGTGGGGCGTGCCGGCGCGACCGGCCGTGCCCTGGGAGCGAGATGCCGACGACACGCCAGCAACCGGCTCAGAATCAGGCGACCGCCGCGAA
>JBGAMO010000104.1:0-16760 GCA_044222845.1 Phycisphaerales bacterium | reverse complement strand
TTCGAGATCCTGGCGTGGGCGCAACTGGGCATCCACTCCAAGCCGGTGGGGCTGCTCAACACCCGCGGCTATTACGACTCGCTCATGGCGTTTCTGGACCACGTGGAGGTTGAGTCGTTCCTGCGGCTCAACCTGCGGGCGACGATTGTCAACTCGGCGGACCCCCAGCGGATCATCGACGCGCTCGCGGCGGTGGAGCCTCGGCGCGATGCGCCGCGTCCGGGCTGATCAGCAGTCGCCGGCCTGCCAGGCTGTGAAGAACGCTTCGACGTCCGAACCTTCGACTCCGCCGTTGTGGTTTACGTCGGCGTCGCTGCCGCCGAGTTCGAACGCGCTGAAGAACGCTTCGACGTCGGCGCCGTCGATGCCGCCGCTCTTGTCGAAGTCGGCGACGCAGGGCGGGGAGGGTGTGAGCAGTTCGAGTTCGCGGATGGCCAGCGCGGTGTACCCGGTGGGGCTCAGGTGCACGACATCCGTGGGCGTGTGGTACCACCTTTGCGATTGCATTTCGGTGTAGGTCGTCAGCAGATCCAGCCGCACCGCCGCGCACCTGGGACGCGACGCCGCGAGCGACTCGGCGGCCTGACGGAACTGCACCAGGCGGGGGCTGTCGGGCGATTGGACCGGGTGCGACGGGGTGAGCAGGAAGTACAGGGAGGTGGGGTCTTCGCCGGCGGCGATCCAGGCCGCCTCGATGCGGTTCATGGCGGCGACGAGGTTGTCCGCGTACGCGTTGGGGGCGGTGCCCGGCCAAATGGCGGCCGGTCCCAGAGAGGTTCTGCTCTCTTCCTGATCGTTCACGCCGAAGCAGATGCGGACCAGCACATGATGGTCGCCGGTCTGCAGGCGGGTGGTGCGGCTCAGGTACGCTGAAAGCGTCTGCAAGGGCGTGTTGATCAGAGCCGCGGCGGCCTCCCACGCTGTGCCGCCGCCGATGCCCATGAGCGTGTGGACGGCGACGCCCTGGGGCCGGTGGGTTCCTTCGCACCGCATCCACGAAAAAAAGAGGGGGCCGCGCAGTTCGGGCCCGCCGGGCTCGCTGAAGCGCATGCCGATGGGGCCATCGCGGTGTCCCGCAGGCAGGTCGAGCGAGAACTCGTGAAGGCCAAGACCGCCGCCGGTGCTGATGTCGGGCCCTCGCGCGAGAATCGTGTAGGGATTCTGGTCAAGGCGGATGACCGGGCGGAACGTGCCGCCGGATTGATCGAATGTTCCGTACGTGAAGATGAACCGCAGCGGACCATCGACGCCCATGGCGTGCGAGGTGCGGATGATCAGGCCGTTGTTGTACGCCGCCCACCTGGACACCCCGGGGGGCATGTACAGGTAGTTCATCGGCGCGAGGTCGTTGGACATTTCAAGCGCCATCAGGGGCGGCGCGCCGGAGTACTGGAATGTGCTGTTTGCTCCCAGTGCGGAGACATTGCAGTACGAGCCGACGCCGGCGGTGAGGCCCACGTTTTCGCCCGCGGACATGAGGCCTGTGGCGTAGATCCCGAAGCGCTCGGCGCACTGGCGGTGCCAGCCATCTTCCCAACCGTCGTACGCGTACAACTGATTGGAGTCGCCGAGCATGATGATGTCGGCGCGCTGGGTGTCGGCGGCTTCCCAGAAGGGCGCCAGGGATTCGGCCCCGGTCGCCTGGGCCAATGCCCGCGAGCAAAGGAGTGCCATGCCCAGAGTCTGCACCACAACGCGATTCATCGCTGCACGATTCCTTCAGACCTGCTTACGCCGAACAGGGGCCCCCTCACGACGGACTTCAGATGGCCGCCGTGCTGCATTGTCTCTGGTGACGCCGAACGCTTCAGGGCGTTTGGGGCGTGGCTGATGAGGGGGACTGACTCTCTCTCGGGGGCAAGCGTAGGGACGGATCCCCCAGAAGAACGAACTTCATCCCCTGAAAGAAGACGCTTGGGGGATACCAATCGGACGTCGGCTTGATTTTCGCAAGGTTCTCGGAATCCCAGTATGCCCGGAGGGCGGCGTTCCAGCAGTCTCCCAGCCGGGTGTCGGCCTTGGAGTCCGCGAGCGCGGATGCGAATCCGCTGAGCAGGGTCATCGCGCATGGTTGGCTGCCGGTGTCGCAGCCGATGTACGCCGCGGCGCCGGATTCGGGCATGCGGACCAGCGTTTCGCCGATGCCCGAGTGATTGAACGCCCCTGCCTGATAGCACGCGGCGGGCGGCGGCGGCGCGCTGAACACTTCGGCGTTGTTGGTGCCGGCGTGCTGCACGCCTTTGGTGTCGATGTACGACTCGTACGGTCCGAGCGTGGCGATGCACGCGGTGGAGCAACCCGCGGACATGCAGATCGCGGGGTGAAGCGCGTTGTTCAGGTGTTGAAGATCTCGCTCTGACATGCAGCCCTCCCACGAGTGCTCGCTGCCGTGGCCGCTATGAAGGATGACGCTGCACGTTCCAAAGAGCCCGAGCACGTTCGCCGAGCTGGGCGTCGGCTCGCCGTCATCGCGTGCGGCGTCTTTCCAATACAGGCGACGTGTGCGCCACGATCCGTTCGCCTTGTCCCGGACGGCGTCCATCATCCCTCGGTTCTCGATCCATCCACCGACGGCGACCAAGGCCATCTCGCGTGCCTCGGGCGATGTGGCCCAACGCTCGTAGGCGATGGACTTCGCCGCGACAGCGCGGGCCTGATCCAAGGTCGACACGGGCCAGCGGCCGACGGCGATGTCGGGCCGGTAATCGACGTTGTCGTAGTTGATCGGGTCGGACTTGTTCGTCTCTCCCCTGACTTCGCCGAAGTACTGTGCGTGGAAGTCGGCTTTCTGTGCGTTCCAGTCGTCGAACTCGCCGGAGGCGTTGACGAGATCGGCGTAGTAGAGATCGCTGGGATAGAAGGCGTAGTTGAACGCGGCGGGTGTGCCGCGATCAAGGACCATGTACCGCACCGGCATGCAGTCCGCGTCGCCCATGAGCAGGACGTACGCGAGTTTCCGGCCGCTCCGGGCCCAGCGCGAGTGCAGGTAGTGCTTCAGGCGTTCGGCGTCGTCTACCCCCGGCTGTCCCGAGATGGCTTCGTCGAGGGTCGCCACGTCGGCGCGAAGGTCCGCGGCCCGGGCATCTCGATACTCCGCGGCGGCGGCGGTGAGGGCGTTGGGCGCGATGATGAGCAGTCTCGCGTCTTGAGCAAGTGCGGTTGTTGTCGCCAGCATCGTCAGAAGAGTTGCCGTAAGTCCTGGATTCATGCGAACATTGGTCATGAACCAAGCGCGTGCCGGTGCGGCGGGATCGCTCGAATGTGACATGACGAACGCTAGGTGAGGTGGAACGTGGGTTGGAGAGGTGGCGGTCGTTCGCCCCTAACTCAAGCCGATCGGCGGATCGGTAGAGAATCAAGGCGAGTTCGTTAGCCGTGGCGGGTAGATTGTGCGCATTGTGTAAGGACACACCACACACGGCCCGGAACGCCGCGGTTCAACTCCCATCCGCGCGCTACGGCCACTCCCTTTCGCTCCGCACCGGACCGGCAGGTCCTTGCGGGGGTTCGCAGGACACACCCCCTAGACAGAGATCCCGCCATGAAAGCACTCCTTGCCATCGCCGCGGTTCATTTGCTCGCCTCCGTGTCGATGGGTCAGGCCGTCGTTGACCCTGCTCACGCGATGGCGTGGAGCGAGAACGCGGGCTACCTGAACTGGGACGCGGCGCAGGGCACCGACGGGGTGTACTTCGCAGCGACATACGCCTCGGGCTGGGTGTGGAACGAGAATGTGGGCTGGATCAACCTGGGGCAGGGGCCCGCGAACGGGATGAGCTACGCCAATGCGAACGGCCTGGATGTCGGCGTGAACATCGCCCCCAACGGTGCGATGACCGGGTACGCGTGGGGCGAGAACATCGGCTGGATCAACATGTCCGGGGGTGCGATGTCGACCCCGGCGAATCCGGCGCGGCTGGACATGATCAATCTGCGCCTTCGCGGCTACGCGTGGGGCGAGAACATCGGCTGGATCAACCTGGACGACGCCAACAAGTTCGTCGGGCTGACGCCTCCGGCGTGCCCCGCGGACTTCAATCAGGACGGCGGCATCGATGGTTCGGACGTACAGGCCTTCTTCGCGGCGTGGGAATCGGGCGACTTTGCGGCGGACGCGAACCTTGACGGCGGCATCGACGGCGCCGATGTCGAGACGTTCTTCGCCGCGTGGGAGGCCGGCGGCTGTTGAAATGTCAGCTGGGGGGATCGCTGGGCGGGCTCGCGCCCAGTTCCGCGGCGATCTTGGCGATCTGCTCTTTGGCGTGTTCGGTCGCGGCGACCTTGGAGCGGCCGTGCATGCGCTTCCACATCCAGGGAATCGGCAGCACGGTGAGGGGGATGTACCAAATCCAGGTGGGGATGGTGTACCACGCGAAATACGTGGTCAGCATCGAATCGGTGAGCCACACGCCCGGCCAGATGGTGATGATGAGCACCACCGCCATGATGAGCGGCATCTTGAGGAGCATCCGGAGTTGAAAGTTCAGGCGGCGTGAACCCGGCACCGGCTGCGAACTCGCGCACAAGCGGTAATCGAACTGATCGCCGAAGGCGGCGACGCTGAAGAGGCAGCTTGAGTCTCGGCTATTGAAACCCGCGAGCTTCCCTCGGCGTGCGGCGACTTCCAATCGGCGCAGTATTTCGTCATCCCCCAAGGGGGTGTTGATGCCGCCGATTGAATCGCTCTGGTTATTGCCCGCCCCGGCTTGCTGCGGTTGAGATTCGACCATTCGCAAGGCTCCTTGCCGAGTGTAGATCGGTCCGGGGAAGTTCGTTGGTGAAGCCGTTCGGGGGCGATTACCATGGAACAGCGTTTGCGGATATCGATACCGACAGCTCCAGACCCTCCATGAATCCACGACCGATCCAACCCACCCGGCCAGATGCGCACAAGTTGCGCCTTGTCGGCGCGGGAGGAGCGTTGGCGGGCAAGAGCAACCGGCCCGATCCGGAAGCGGTGCTGCGGCGCGAGATCGCCCGCGAGAACCACAGCGCGGGCGGGCTGAGCGTGGACGACATGCGCGATGTGTTCGCGGCGGCGGTGGTGGGGGCGCTGGATGGCGGGCGCGCGGCGATCCTGAGGCCGCAGGTGCGGCGACGCCTGGTGGCGGGGGCGGTGGCCACGGGGATGAGGCCCTTCGAAGCGAATCTGGTGATCGCGCTGGTTCAGGAGGCGACCCGCAACGGTCGCACCGTTCGGGCACGGATGGTCCCGATCGCCCGCACGCCGCGGAAGCGGTGGTTGTGGGCCGTGGCGGCGACACTGGCGACCGCCGCGGCGATTCTTGCGGGGCTGGTGTTGTGGGTGCGGAGCCTGTAGACCGCTCAGGAGTTTTCGGCGCGGCTGGCCCACTCGAACTCGAGGGGTTCGAGTTCGGACATCAGCTTGCCGCGTTCGGCGCTCAACTGGTTGGACTTGCGGGCGTCGCGCCAGGTGTCGCCGCTCATCATGTCCTGATCGATCTGCTTGATGCGGTTCTGGATCTTCTCGATCTGGGCTTCGATCTGCTCGGTGGTCAGGCGGGCGAGCTTGTTCGTGGTGGGCGCCTTGGGCTTCGCGGCGGTTTTCCTGCGTTCTTCGGCTTCGCGGCGTTGGCGTTCCGCGGCTTCTTTCTTCGCCTTTTCGGCTTCCGCGGCCCGGGCGGCTTCGCGTTTTCGGGATTCGTCCTTGCGCTTCCACTCGGTGTACGAGCCGGCGAAGATCTCGGCGTTGCCGTGGCCGTCGAGGATGAGCAGGTGATCGCAGGTGTGGTCGATCAGGGCGCGGTCGTGGCTGATGAGGAGCATGGTGCCCTCGTAGCCGCCTTCGGAGCCCAGGGCGTCTTCGAGACGCTCGGCGCTGGGGATGTCCAGGTGGTTCGTCGGTTCGTCGAGCACGATCAGGTTCTTGGCGCTGGCGAGCAGGCCCGCGAGCACGGCGCGGCTGCGCTCGCCGCCTGAGAGCTGCCAGAGTTGCTTTTCCTGCTCGTCGCCCGTGAAGAGGAACGCGCCGGCGAGGTCGCGGGCCTGCTGCTCGCTCATCGCCTGCGTGGGGGCTTCCTTGAGGATCACGCCCTGCAGGTAGCGGTAGACGGATTGGTTCACGTCGAGCCCGTCGTGCGTCTGGCGGTAGTAACCGACCTTGACGTTGGCGCCGATGCGCACCACGCCGGCGTCCGCGGGGATTTCGCCCAGGAGGCAGCGGACCAGCGTGGTCTTGCCGGCGCCGTTGGGGCCGATGATGCCCCAACGCTCGCCGCGTTCAACGACGAGGTCGAGATCGTGGAAGAGGACCTTGGTGGTTCCGTCTTCGGCTTCGTACGACTTGGAGAGGCCGCGGGCGGAGGCGGTGATGTCGCCGCTGCGCTCGGCGGCGGGGAGGCGGATGGTGAAGACCGCCATTTCCATGGGCTTTTCGAGCAGGCCCTCGGCCTTTTCCCGTTCGAGGCGCGTTTCGCGGCCCTTGGCCTGTCGGGCCCGCTGGCCGGCCTTGTAGCGGCGGATGTACGCCTCTTCCTGGCGGATCTTGTCCTGCTGGGATTCGTACGCCCGCAGCATGACCGTTCGCCGTTCGACGCGGAGTTCGCGGAACTTGGCGTAGTTGCCGGGGTAGTCGATGAGGCGGCCTTGCTCGATCTCGACGATCTTGTTGACGACGTTGTCGAGCAGGTAGCGGTCGTGGCTCACCATCACCACCGCGCCGCGGTACTCGTGGTTCAGGAACTCCTCGAGCCAGATGCGGCCTTCGATGTCAAGATGGTTCGTGGGTTCGTCGAGCAGCAGGACGTCGGGGTTTTCGAGCAGCAGGCGGGCGAGGGCGAGGCGGCCCTTCTGGCCGCCGCTCAGCTTGGCCACGGGCAGGGAGAACTGGGCGTCGGTGAAACCCAGGCCGTGGAGCACTTCCTCGATCTTGTGATCGATCGCGTAGCCGCCAGCGGCCTCGATCTGGGCTTCGAGGGTCGCCTGTTTCTTCATCAGGCGGGCCAGATCGTCGCCCTTGGCGGTTGCCATGGCGTCGTACACGTCGTGCATCTCGCGGTGCAGGGCGTGGAGCGTGTCGAACGCGCCCTCGGCGGCGTCCTTGAGGGTCTCGGTGGGGTCCAGGTCCGGGTCCTGCTTGAGGTAACCGACGCGGGAGCCGCGCTGGATGGTGATCGAGCCTCCGTCGGGCTTGATGATCTCGGACATGATCTTGAGCAGGGTGCTCTTGCCGCAGCCGTTGCGGCCGACCATGCCGACGCGGTCGCCGGGCTCGATGGTGATCGAGACGCCTTCGAGGATGATGTCCGTTCCGTAGCGGTGGACGATGTTTGTGGCGGTCACTAAGGGCACGAGGCGAGGGTAGGTGAGGTGCGGGCGGTTTTGGGCCGGCGCTAGATGTTGAAGTACTTCGCCGCGGGGTGGTGCACGATGATCGCGCTGGTGCTCTGCTCGGGATCGATCTGGTAGTTCTCGGTCAGGACGCAGCCGATGCGGCCCGGATCGAGGAGGCGGAAGAGCTTTTCCTGGTCGGCCATGTTGGGGCAGGCGGGGTAACCGAAGGAGTAGCGGCTGCCGCGGTAGTGCTGGGTGAAGAGATCCTTGATCTTGGGCGAGTCGTCACCCGAGATGCCCAGTTCCTGGCGCATGCGCTTGTGCCAGAGTTCGGCGAGGGCTTCGGCGGTTTCGACTCCCAGGCCGTGCAGGTAGAGATAGTTTGTGTAATCGTCGTTCTTGAAGAGGACCTTGGCGGCCTCGCTGGCCTGGGCGCCCATGGTGACGCACGAGAGGCCGATCACGTCGGTCTCGCCGGTGGAGACGGGGCGGAAGAAGTCGGAGATGCAGAGGCGACGCTTGTCGGGCTGGCGCGGGAAGCGGAATCGTTCGAGTTCGCCGCTGACGGCGCCGCGCTGATCGCGCCAGATGACCAGGTCGTCGCCGTCGGCGTTGCAGGGGAAGTAGCCGTACACCACGGCGGGCCGCAGGATGGCTTCGCGCTTGCAGCGTTCCTTGAGTTGCTCGAAGACGGGGATGAACTTGTCTTCGAGCAGCGCGTCGTACTCGGCGTCGGAGAGGGCGCCCTTGCGGACCTGCCACTGGCCCCGGAAGAGTGCGATGGGGTTGATGAAGGGGTAGACCTGGTCGAGGTTGATGTCGGCCACGACGCGGGTGCCCCAGAACGGGGCCTTGGGCAGCGGGATGTCGGTCGCCGTGTCGGAGCGGGCCTTGGAGTGCGGCGGCGTGGCGGCGGAGTTTTCGGCGTTGGCGCGGGCCAGCTTCTCGATGCGGGTGGCGACGATCTGCTCCTCGGCGCGGCTGCGTTTGCCCTGGCGTTCCTCGATCTCCGCGTCGAGCGTGGCGGTTTGGCCGCCGACGATGAGGTCCATGGTGCGCAGACCGTCGAAGGCGTCCTTGCCGTAGAAGCACTTGCCTTTGTAGGTGCTGCGCAGGTGGCTTTCGCAGTAGTGGCGGGTGAGGGCGGCGCCGCCGAGGATCACGGGCGGGAGGATGCCCTGGGCGTTGAGTTCCTTGAGGTTTTCCTCCATCACGTTGACGCTCTTGACGAGCAGGCCGCTCATGCCGATGGCGTGGGCCTGGTGCTGCTTCCAGGCCTTCACGATCTCGGCGATGGTCTGCTTGATGCCGATGTTGTGGACGGTGTAGCCGTTGTTGGTGAGGATGATGTCGACGAGGTTCTTGCCGATGTCGTGCACGTCGCCCTGAACGGTGGCGAGGACGATGCTGCCCTTGGTCTGGCCTTCGACGCGGTCCATCAGGGGTTCCAACTGCGACACGGCGGCCTTCATCACTTCCGCGCTCTGGAGCACGAAGGGGAGTTGCATGCGGCCGCTGCCGAAGAGGTCGCCGACGGTCTTCATGCCGTCGAGCAGGTGATCATTGATGATGTCCAGCGGCTTGTACTTCTCGAGGGCGGTTTTGATCGTCTCGGCTAGGCCTTCCTTCTCGCCGTCGATGATGTGGCTGCGCAGGCGTTCCTCGATGGTGCCGGCGGCGCGGTCCTTTTTGGTGGTCGTGGCGGTGGTGGCGTCCTTGAACAGGTCGATAAAGGCGGTCAGCGGGTCGGCCTGTCCCTGGACGCGGCGGTCGTAGACGAGGTCGAGCGCGGCGTTCCACTGGGCTTCCGGGATGCGGCTCTTGGGAAGGATTTTGCTGAAGTGCAGGATCGCGCTGGTCAGGCCTGCTTCCTGCAGTTCGTTGAGGAACACGCTGTTGAGCACCACGCGTGCCGCGGCGGACAGGCCGAACGAGACGTTTGAGAGGCCCACGGTGGTCTGGCACTCGGGGAGGGCCTTGGAGATCCGGCGCACGCCTTCGATGGTTTCGAGCGCGCTGCGCCGGTCGGATTCCATGCCCGTGCTCACGGGCAGCACGAGGGGATCAAAGAGCAGGTCGTGAGGCTCCATGCCCAGCTTGGTGGCGCGGTCGAACGCGCGTTGGGCGATCGCGAGTTTGCGGTCGGCCGTGCGGGCCATGGAGTTCTGCTTGTCCTCGTCGATGCTGCCGATGACCAGTGCCGCGCCGTACGTGCGGGCCATGGCGACGAAGCGGTCAAACTTTTCCTGGCCGTCCTCGAAGTTCGCGGAGTTGATGATGCACTTGCCGCCGGCGTGCTTGAGGCCGGCCTCGATGGTCTTGGCCTGGGTGCTGTCGAGCATCAGCGGGATGTTCACCTGGCGCACGACCCGCCGGACCACCTCGCTCATGTCGCGGGCGTTGTCGCGGCCGGCGTAGTCGACGTTGATGTCCAGCACGTGCGCGCCGTCGTGGCGCACCTGCTCGCGGGCGAGGCTGACGATGCCGTCCCAGTCTTCGGCTTCGAGCAGCCGCTTGAACGCGCGGCTGCCGCTGGAGTTCATGCGCTCGCCGATGATCAATATCGAGTTGTCCTGGCGGTAGTCCTGCGCGGAGTAGAGCGATGTGACGGCGGGCGAGGGGCGCGTGAAAGCGCCCGGGGTGGGCGTGGCTTTGGAGGCACGGGCGGCACGGGCGGCCACTTCCGCGATGTGCTCGGGCTTGGTGCCGCAGCAGCCGCCGACGATTCCGACGTGGTCTTCCTCGAGGAACCGGCCCATCGCCTCGCCGAACGCGTCGGCCTTGAGGGGGAACTCGGTGCGGCCCTCCACAAGGACGGGCAGGCCCGCGTTGGGCATGATGCTCACGCGGCGGGGCACGCCGGCGGCGATCTCGCCCATCGCGCCCCAGTGCTTGCCCAGCCACTTCACGTGGTCGCGCATTTCGACGGGGCCGGTGGCGCAGTTGAGACCGAGCGAGCAGATCGGGAAGGGAGCGAGCGCGGCGGCGGCGGCGGCGATTTCGGAGCCCAGCAGCATGGTGCCGGTGGTCTCCATCGTGACCGAGACCATGATGGGCACGTCGAGCGGCGACTTGCCGGCGATCTCCAGTGCGGCGAGCACAGCGTTGACGGCGCACTTGATCTGCAGGATGTCCTGGCAGGTCTCGATGATGAACACGTCGATGCCGCCGGCGAGCAGGCCGCGGGCCTGCTCGCGGTAGGAGGCGAACATGCCGTCCCAGTCGATGTTGCCGAGGGTGATGAGCTTGGTGCCCGGGCCCATGCTACCGGCGACGAAGCGGGGCTTGTCGGCGGTGCTGTGGTTCGCGGCGGCGGCGCGGGCGATCTCCGCGGCGGTCTTGTTGAGGTCGAACGCCTGATCCGAGAGATCAAACTCGGCGAGCACGTGCGGCATGCCGCCGAAGGTGTCGGTTTCGACGACATCGGCGCCGACGCGCAGGAAGCTCTCGTGGATTGACTGGATGAGTTCGGGGCGAGATTTGACGAGGATCTCGGGGCAGTTCTCCTTGCCCCAATAGTCGCGCTGGACCTCGAGATTCGCGGCGTGCGTGGCGGTACCCATGGCGCCGTCGAAAACAAGAACACGCTTGGCGAGATGTTGGAGGAATCGACTCGTCATGGAGCGGTGGAGTCCGTGGGGTGTGGTGGGTCGGGGTTGAGGGGAGAGAACTGGTCAGGGGGCTTCTTTTATCCGTTCATCCACATATTTGCATGGAATGTATGCGCGGCCTTCGGGCTTGTCCATGCGAGATTATCGGTTGGAACTGCGGGAGGCAGAGCGAAGCACGCCGTGCGCGTGGGTATTCGTCCGATAGCACAGCGCAGGTTGCGGGTGATCGGCGATCGAGTTCGGTTTTGGATCGCCAGCCGGGGCTTACGTCGAGACGTTGAGCTTGGGCGCCACGGCCCAGTTGAGCTTGCCGATGAGACGCGACCAGTAGTCGGTCCGGGGGTTTCGAACGAACCGGAGCATCGGTTTGTCCTTGTACATGCGGATCCGGTCGCCCTGCATCACCGGGACGTGCGTCTGGCCGTCGAGCACCAGGGCGGTGCCTGTGCCGGCCGAATCGGAGTTGATCTTGTCGAAGCGGATCTCGATATGGCTGGAGCCGCCTACGACGACGGGGCGGAATGCGAGCGACTGGGCGGCGAGCGGGGTGATGACGAAGGCATCGACCTCTGGGGCCATGATGGGGCCGCCGGCGGAAAGGTTGTACGCCGTGGAGCCCAGGGGCGTCGAGACGATGATGCCGTCGCCTCGGATCGTGGGGCCGTCGTTGCCGTCGATGCTCAGCGCGAGCGAGATGAGGCGGTAGGGGGGGCCCGCGGTGATGACGGCCTCGTTGATGGCCAGTCCGGTGAAGCGGGGTTTGTCGCAGCGCTTCCCGAGCAGCTCTGCTCGGATCATGCCGAAGTCGCGGGTGTGGAGTGGGCCGTCGCCGAAGATCGCGGGGGCCTGAGCCTTGATCGACGCCGAATCGAACTCGGTGAGGAACCCTAGGCGTCCGGTGTTGACGCCCAGCATCGGCACGCCAAGAACGCCCAGCCTTCGGGCCTGTCCGAGAAAGGTGCCGTCGCCGCCGAAGACCACGAGCACGTCGGCGGACGCCGCGATCTCGGGGATGGGGCTGTTGTCGGCCGGCAACTCACCCAGGAGCGTGCCGTGCTTCTGGATGAGGATGCGTAACTCGGAGGCCGCTTTCGCGGCTTCGGGCTTGTCGGGGTTGACCAGAAGGAGCGCTGCGCGGCGCATAGGAGTCTCGTGTAGGGTGGATGCGTTGCGCCGGCCGATCCGTCGGACTCACACGGCGTTTATTTGGCGAAGGCGCGTTGCTCTGTAGCTGCCATCGCCGCGGCTCGAACGGAACGGACCAGACCCGCCTTGTCGATGCCGACTTCGGCGAGCTGCTTGGGACGCGAGTCCTGATAGATCCATGAATCGGGCATGCCCAGGCGGACGATGAGCGAGGCGTCCAGGTGCATTTCCTGAGCGGCCTCGAGGACGGCGGTGCCGAAGCCGCCGATCACGCCGTGGTCCTCGACCGTGACGATCGGGATTCGGCGTTCGAGCAGCGAGCGGATGAGTGCCGCGTCGACCGGCTTGGCGAAGCGTGCGTCGTACACGGCGATGCGCATCTCGCTCTTGAGGGCGTCGGCGGCTTCCAGGGCGTGGATGGCGGGGGTACCGAACGCGAGCACGGCCGCGTCGGGGTTCTCGCCGTTGAGCGGGTCGAAGGCGGGTGTGAGACAGCGGGCCTTGCCGAGCACGAAGGGCGGGCAGGTGTCGGCGATGAGGCGCTCGCTCACGGTGTCTCGCGGGTAGCGGACGGCGGAGAGGCCGGTGTCGTACGAGCGCATGAACTCCAGCGCGGCGATGAGGCTGGGCTCGTCGATCGCGGCGGTGAGGGCGGCCCCCGGGAGGGTGCGGAGCAGAGAGACGTCGCAGAATCCGTGGTGCACGGCGCCGTCGCCGCCGACCAAGCCGGCGCGGTCCAGGCAGAGGCGCACGGGCAGGCCCTGGAGGCTGGATTCCTGGAACGCCTGATCGAAGGCACGCTGCAGGAACGTGGCGTACACGGCGAGGAAGGGCTTGAAGCCGGTCTTCGCCAGGCCGGCCATCATGTCCAGCGCGTGGCTTTCGCAGATGCCCACGTCCCAGGCGCGGTCGGGGAACTTGCCGAGCACCTTGTTGATGCCGGTGCCGTCGGGCATCGCGGCGGTGCAGGCGACGACTTTCTGGTCACGTTCCATCATCGCCACCATGGCGTCGCCGAAGGCGGTGGTGAAGGAGCGGCCGTCGCTCTTGACTTCAACGCGGCACCCTTCGCTCTGCAGGCCGCCTTCCACGCGGAAGGGGGAGGGGGAGTGGAACTTGCTGCTGTCGTTCTCGGCGAACTTGTAGCCCTTGCCCTTCACGGTCTTGACGTGCAGGACCATCGGGCGGTCCACATCGCGGGCTTCGCGCAGGATCTCGATGAGGCTGGGCAGGTCGTGCCCGTCGAACGGTCCGACGGTCATGATGCCGAAGTGCTCGAACCAGTTCGCGTCGCTGACGGCGGCCTTGGTGGCCTCGGTCGCGCGGTGCAGCGCGCCCTTGATGTGGTCGCCGCCGGGGAGTTGCTTGAGCGCTTCCTTCGTGGACTTCTTGATGTCCGCGTACATGTGGGACAGGCGGAACTTGTCGAAATACTGGGCCAGGGCGCCCTGGGGCTTGCTGATCGACATGCCGTTGTCGTTGAGCACCACCAGGAACTGCCGCTTGAGCGTGCCCGCGTTGTTTAGGCCTTCCATCGCCACGCCGTTCACAATCGAAGCGTCGCCGATGATCGACACCACGCGCCGCCCGGCGGGGTTGGTCTTGGGGTCGAATCCTTCTTTCGCGAGCGTGTCGCCGCGGGCCATTCCGACGGCCGTGGAGATCGCCGTGCCGGCGTGGCCGACGCTGAACAGGTCGTACTGGGACTCACGCGGTTCGGGGAAGCCCGCCATGCCGTTGCGGGTGCGCAGCCCGGCCAGCATCGGGAGACGTCCGGTGAGAAGTTTGTGCGGGTAGCACTGGTGGCCAACGTCAAACAGGAGGCGGTCGAACCCGAAGTCGAAGACATAGTGCAGGGCGATGCTCAGTTCGACGACGCCCAGATTGGGGGCCAGGTGCCCGCCGCTCACGGAGATCTGAGCGCAGATCGCGTCGCGGATCTCCTGAGCGAGTTGAGGCAACTGCTCAATTGATAAACGGCGCAAGTCGTGGGGCGTTCGGATGGTGGGCAGCAGCGTCATGCGTGGCATGGTCCTTGGTTTGCGTTCACTATCTTCTGAAAGTACTGTAGTCTGGATGACGCGTGCGTGGCTGTCCGCCGCGGCGGAAGAAACCTTCGATTCGGTGGACGGTCGGTACCGGCTTCAATCCATCGGGTTCGACGTGGCCCGCGATGGTGCACCTACGGGGCCGACGGCTATTTCGTTCGCTCGCACATCATCAAGCAGAGTTCTCGGAGCGCCGACGCACGCGACCCCAGAGCGCCGATGGCGTTGAGCGCCTCGTCGCGGAGTCGCGACACTTCGAGCCGAGAGCGTTCGATGCCGAGAATGCCGGGATAGGTGCGCTTGCCGGCCTCGATGTCCTTGCCGGTGCGCTTGCCCGTGTGTTCTGCGGTCTGCTCCACGTCGATCAGATCGTCGACGATCTGAAAAATGAGGCCGACGCATTGGCTGTAGGTGGTGATCGCGGCGAGCGCCGAGGGCTGAACCCCGCCGCGAACGCTCAACGCACCCATTCGGCACGCGGCCGAAATCAGGGCGCCGGTCTTGTTGCGGTGGATGAGCCGGAGCTGGTCTTCGGCCGACAGGTTCGTTGGAAGGCCGCCGAGCGTGTCGTACACCTGTCCGCTGACCATGCGGCTGGTCGCGGCTGCGAGTTCGCGGCAGAGTTCCAGCCGCTGCGACGGTGCGAGGTCGCCGGTCTGGGTCAGCCACACGAACGCCTCGACCATCAACTGGTCGCCGGCCAGAATCGCCATGGCCTCGCCCGCGTGCTTGTGCAGGGTTGGCTTGCCCCGGCGAAGGTCGTCGTTGTCGAGGGCGGGCAGGTCGTCGTGAACGAGGCTGAAGGCGTGGATCAGTTCGATCGAGGCGCCGGCGGGCAGGGAATCCACGCCGCGGCCGCCGCAGGCTTCGCACGCGTGCCAGGCGAGAAGGGGCCGCAGTCGCTTGCCGGCGCTAAGCGTGGAATATGCCATCGCCTCGGCGAGAGCGACGGGGCGGTCAAACTCCTGGGTTGACAGGTTGGCGGCAAGAAACGCTTCAACCTCGGCGAGGGGCGCGAAGATATCTGTCGCGTGGGGCGTGAGGGGAGTCACCCGCACCGGCCCGCCCGCGATTCCGGCGGATTCCAGCGTCTGATTCGGGCCGGGGTTCAAGCCGGCTTCTCCTGGCTCTTGAGCAGTTCGTAGATGGCTTGAGCGGTTTCGGCCGCGTAGATACGTTCGCGGAACTCATCCATCATCATGAGGCGGCTGATGCGGGCCAGTGCCTGGATGTGGTCGCTGGTTCGGTCGGGTGGGCTGGCCAGAAGCACCACGAGCTTGACGGGCTGACCGTCGATGGCTTCAAAGTCCATGGGCTTGGCTGGACGACCGATGGCCATGGCCAGGCCGGTCATGCCGGGGCACTTGCCGTGGGGGATGGCCAGGCCGTGACCGATGCCGGTGGTGCGGGTCTGCTCGCGGGTCCAGACAGCGTCCTTAAGGGCCTTGGCGTCGGAGACCTTGCCCGCCGCGGCGAGTACATCGACCAGTTCGTCGATTACGCCCTTTTTGTTGGGGGAAGCGAGGGGCGCGCGGATGCAGGAGGGTGTGAGGATGTCCAGTAGGTTCATCGACCGGCTCTTTGGGCTGCGCTGGGATCACGGGGCGGGGTGCCTGATCCGTTCGGAGATAAGGGGGGAAGTGTATTCCGGTGACGGCAGTTGGGACGGAGCGCCGGGCGGGACCGGAAAGAAAACGGCCCCGGCGCGAGAGCGCCGGGGCCGGATATCAGACGATGGGCGAACGGGGGCGATCAGTTGTCGCAGTTGCCGCGTTCCCAGACGGCGAAGAAGAAGTCGACGTCCTGGCCGTCGATGCCGCCGTCCTGGTTGACGTCGGCGCAGGGCAAGCCGCCTTCCCATTCAAAGAAGAAGGCGTTGACGTCGGAGCCGTCGACGCCGCCGTCCTGGTTGTAGTCCGCGGCGCATTGGGCGCACCCGTTGCACGATACGTTGAGCACACCGCAGCCGGTGTTGCTCAGCCAACCGCCGACGCGGATGAGGAAGAGGTTGCCGGCGAGGGCGTCAAACGTGATCTGCGATTGCACGCCGAAGGGGCCGCAGAAGTCATCGTTGCAGGCGATGGGGCTGGTGTTGCTGCACGAAGTGCCTGCGTAGGCGGCGACCTTGGTATCGAAGGAACTGCCGCAGGTGTTGACGGTCACGGTGCCGTTGCACGTGGCCTGGTAGATATACCAGAGGTCCTGGTTGACGTTGTTGTCGCTGGCGTTGTCACAGATGCCCGCTGGGCTGCCGTCGGTGGAGGCGCCGCGGTTGTCGAACGGGTAGGAACCGTCGGTGATGCCGACCGCGTTGGCGCACGCGTCGTTGGGGAGCTTGTTGACGTGGAAGACGTAGTTCCCGTAGCCGCCATTAAAGCCCGCGACGCGGACGTAGTAGCGGGTGTTGGGCTGGGCGAGGAAGACGATCTTGGAGGTGAGGCTCCCGCCGGCGTCGTCGTCGCATGCGATGATATTGGCCGCGGTGCCGGGGCAGCCGGTGTGGACGCTCAGCGCGGTGTCATAGCTGGACCCGATGGTGTCGACCTGGACGAAGCCGCCGCAACCGCCGTCGATGGCGTACCAGACGTCGGGAGAGCGATCGGAGGCGGCGCAGGTTGCGGAGCCGTCAACGCCCGCGCAGGTCGTGGAGCCGGAATACGTG
>JBGAMO010000280.1:0-2556 GCA_044222845.1 Phycisphaerales bacterium | reverse complement strand
GTTGCCCCAAGTGCTGGGCGGCAGCTTGGAGTTGAACTTGTTGTTGGTCTGGTTGGTCCAACCACCGCCGATAGCACCGGACTCGCGGCCGTAGGGGTGCGGCTTGGGAGGTTCGATGTAGTAATAACCCGGAACGACGTTGGTGCCGTCCGGCGAATTCTGGCCGTAGGAGTACCAACCATTGGACGCGACGTCGCCGCCGCGAGAACTGGCCATCGTGATGAGCTTGTCGGTGAAGCGGGCCTGATCGGAGCGAGTGACGTAGAAGTTGCCGCCGGCGGAGCGGGGGTTCGCACCGTTCGGCGAGGTCGCCATTCCAACGAATGCGCCGTTGTTGTAATCGCCGCCCATGAACGTGCCGTTGATGCCCCAAGAGGGGTGCCAGCCGAAAGCGCCGACCCAAGAGCTCTGGTCGTACTCGTTGCTTACGACGCGTCCGTTGCCGAACGTGCGGCGGTAAGGCGTGCCGGCGGGGCGATTGCGGAAGGTGGTGTACGTCAACTTGTCGACCTGCTCGTTCTCCGGGCGGAGGTACTCGCCGCCCATGAGGCGCCACGGCCACGTCTTGACAGGGGTGCCTTCGTTGAAGGCGGAGATGTCGTTGGGGTCGGGCGGGAGCTTGATGACGTTGGTATTGAGAGCCGCGTCGGAATAGTGGGCCCAGGACCAGTTGATGTAGCAGGGGATCAGCTTGTCCTTGTTGTCAACGGCGTACGTGTGGTACGCGATCAACGCCTGCTTGAGGTCGTGCTGCTCCTTGAGCATGCGACCGGTGGCGCGGGCGCGGCCGAGGCCTGGCAGGAGGATTCCCAGAAGCAACGCGATAATCGCGATCACGACCAGGAGTTCGATCAGCGTGAACGCGCGGGTTACTTTGGACTGAACGCGGACAGAGTCTGTCATGGAGCAGGCCTCCGGAAGAACACCCCAGAGCGGAAAATGAGTCAACAAACCACGTGGATGCGGACACAGAACGCGTCCGGCATGAAACGTACACAGCCGCCGAACTCCTTGCGGATGTTGTGTACTTGTACAGGGTACCAGCCTATTTCGTTTCATGCAAGACAATTTCTGGAATTATTTGGGATCCAGGCGGCGTCCCATAGCTTTGGGAATCGCTCCGACTCGATTGCGGGTCGGTGGGCCACTAGTCAACAGGAGAGGTGTGAAGGTCCGTCGCGAGCGCGCCGGTGGTGCAAAGGATACGCGGAAAACGTGTCGGGGCTTGCGCTCGCGATGAACTTTTGGTCGGGTTCAAGGACGGAGGCAAGTGGTTATTGGGACCTTCCCACTGGTCTCATGGCACAGACAGGAGGAAGGAGGGGGGGAGTTGATACCTGCGGGGGACAACCAGACTTCGCTGAGCAAGACGCTTGCTCAGACAGGGGTTTTGTACACCCTGAGCAGTTCTTCTGTCATCCGCTCCGTCGAAAAGATCTCTGCGCATTCGGACTGGCCTCGCATCGCCAAGGCTCGGGCGGCGAGGGGGTTGTCGGCGCACCAGGTGATCGCTTCGCGCAGGCGGGCGAGGTTGGCGAGAGGGACGAGGCGGCCGGTCTCCATCTCGCGGCAGATTTCGCGGGCGCCGTCGGCGTCGTACACGACGGGGCAGACGCCGCAGAGCAGAGCCTGGGGGACGGTGCGGGGGAGTCCTTCGCGATAGCTGGGGTGGGCCAGGACATCCATGGCGCGGATCAACGGAGGGACTTGCTCGGGAGGGACGAGGCCGGTGAGGACGATGTTGTGCCGCGGGGAGGAGGGCGCGGCGGGGCCGATGCTCAGCCCGAGCGATTGGGCTTTGGCGGTGAGGCGATCCTTCCACCAGCCGTCGCCGACCCAGAGGAGTTTCCAGTGCGGGTTGGCCTTGAGGTCAGGCGCGAGGGCGTCGAGCAGATCGTCGTGGCCCTTGTGTTCGGCGAGCCGGGCGACGGTGCCGACGACGAAGTCATCGGGACGCAGGCCCAGGGCGGCGCGGGTGCGGTCGCGGGTTTCGCCCGGCGCTGCGGAGAGGAAGGACGCGGTTTCCATTCCTGAATACACGGTGGTGTACTGGGCGGGCGTGCCGATGCGCTTGCTGAGGAAGAGCTGCGTCATCGCGTCGGCGACGGAGATGATGGCGTGGCAGCGGCGGGCGGCGTGGCGCTCGGCGAGGGTGTAGATGTAGTTGGTGAGGCGGGTTTTGAGGCGTCGCATCGGCGGACCCTCGACGGGCATGAAGGGCGGGCCGTGGATGGTGTGGACGATGCGGCGGCGAGCGGTGCTGGTGACCAGGGGATCGTCGCCGACGGTCTGCCACGCCGCGACGCGGCCGAGGATGCCGGCCTTGCTGCTGTGGGTGTGCACAACGTCGGGCGCGATGCGGCGGATGAGTTCGCGCAGCTCCGACTTGGCGCGGAGGTCGGCGATGGGGTTGACCTCGCGGATGAGGTGCGGGACGGTGTGGGTGACGATCGGGCAGACGGGCTGGCCGTCGGCCGTGCGCTCTTCACCGGTTTTGCAGCGGAAGTTGAACTGCTCCACGCGGCTGAGGAGAGAACCCTCGGGGCCGTAGATGGG
>JBGAMO010000103.1:0-16854 GCA_044222845.1 Phycisphaerales bacterium | reverse complement strand
ACGTCCTTGCTTCCAAACGAATCGCAGCCGCGTCCGGCATTCCAGACGCGGCTGTTTTTCTCAACCATCGGGATATGAGCATCCGAATCGGCTCTACATCCGAACTGCTTAGAACCCTCGGTTGGGAGGCTATTGTCTGCTCTGAACGAGAGAGGAAACCGGATGCGCTGTTCACAGATTGTCGCGTTGGTGTTCGTGTGCGGCTCGGCGACGGCCCAGCCGCTGTACGGCATCATGTTCAGGACCGGGTCCCAGACATCGGGGGCCAATCCAAAGCTCTATGACGTGAATCCACAGACCGGCGCGGCGACCTCGCCCCGAAACGTCAACGTGAACTCCTGCGTGGGAATCGCGGTGAGTCCGTCGGGAGTGATGTACGGTTTGACCGACCAGTTCGGTCGCATCAACAACGTTTCTGGCTCCGGCGGCAAAGGGCTGTTGTTCACGATCGACCCGGTAACCGGACAAGCCACGGCGGTCGGTCGCATCGATCCGACGTCTTCCGCGAGCGATGCCCCTCTGGCGATCTACGAGGGAGATCTGGCATTCCATCCCACGACCGGTGTGCTTTGGGGCGTGACCACCGACGTGACCTTTGCTAGGTTGTTCACCGTCAACACGACCACCGGCCTAGGCACGATCGTCGTTGATATTCGCCCACCGGCCGGGATCGCCCAATTCGATATCAGCGCCATGGCATTCTCCGCCGCGGGAGATCTCTGGGTGTTGGACACGACCTATCCCTCCGCGCCCGGTCCGGCACGCCTGTATCGTGTGAATCCGACGAACGGCGCGATTCTTGAACGGTTCGACACCTCGGCGACATTGGGTACTTGCGGCGGCATGGCGTTTGAGCCCGGAACCGGCGATCTGCTCGTGGTCGATGGCGACACCGGCACCACCGACAGCCTGTATCGATTCAGCGGCGGCGACCTGCAGTTCGTCGGCAACACCGGCGCCAGCGGCGGAATCTACCGCGGCTTGTCCGCTCTGGCGTTCGGGCCAGGTGCCTCTTGTCCGGTCTGCTCGGCCGATTACAACCTCGATGGCGGCGTCGACGGCGCCGACGTTGGCGCCTTCTTCATTGATTGGGAGGACTCTGCGGGGTGCGCGGATGTCAATGCCGACGGCGGAATCGACGGTGGCGATGTCGCGACCTTTTTCGGGGCGTGGGAAGCCGGCGGTTGCTGAAACCACCGAGCTCCGCGTCACACGGCGAGCGGCGGACGTTCGGTCGCGCCGGGTGAAGCCCGTTCAAACATGCGGGCCGCACGCAGCATTGTTTCTTCATCGAACGCCGGCGCGATCAGTTGGATTCCGACCGGGAGTTTGGGCGACTTCGCGAAACCGGCCGGGATGGTCATGCCCGGAAGCCCCGCAAGGTTGACGCCCACGGTATAGACATCTTCGAGGTACATCGCGAGCGGGTCGCCGCTCTTTTCGCCGATCCCGAACGCCGGCGAGGGGGAGGCGGGCATGAGGACGCAATGGCAACCCAGATCTACGAACGCGGCTGAGAACTCCGCGAGGATTCGCCGCCGCACCTTGAGCGCGGTGGTGTAGTACGCGTCGTAGTAGCCGCTGCTCAGCACGTGCGTGCCCAGCATAATGCGACGCTTGACCTCAGGTCCGAACCCTTGCGAACGGTTCCTGCAGTAGACGTCGAACAGGTCGTCTCCCGGGGCGGTTTTCGTGCCGCGGCCGTAGCGCAACCCGTCGAACCGTGCCAGGTTGGAGGAGGCTTCGGCCGGCGCGACGATGTAGTACGCCGCGATCCCATGATCGATCAGCGGCATCTCGACATCAACGATGCGGGCGCCGAGCGAGGTGAACGTCCGGATCGCCTCTTCGAAGACGCGGGCCACTTCCGGATGATTCGCGTCGCTGCGAGCCTGTCGCGGCACTCCGAGCGTGAGATGCTCGATCGGCATCTCCGCGAGTTGTGACCATCTGGGCACCCGTTTGTCGGCGCTCGTGGCATCGTGCTCGTCGTGACCGCAGATGGCCTCGAGCACCAACGCGGCGTCGGTGACGCTATGGGTGAGCGGGCCGATCTGATCAAGGCTGCTCGCGAACGCCACCAATCCGTAGCGGCTCACGCGACCGTATGTCGGCTTCACGCCCACCACGCCGCACAAGCCCGCCGGTTGCCGGATGGAGCCGCCGGTATCCGACCCCAACGCCGCGGGGACGATCCCCGCCGCGACCGCCGCGGCCGACCCGCCCGACGATCCCCCGGGCGCGCGAGACAGGTCCCAGGGGTTGCGCGTCGGTCCGAAAGCCGAGTTCTCAGTGGAGGAACCCATCGCAAACTCGTCCAGGTTGGTCTTTCCGATGATGACTGCGCCGGCGTTGATCAGTTTCTGCGCCGCGGTGGCCGTGTACGGCGACGCGAACTTCTCCAGCATCTTGCTCGCGCAAGTGGTGAAACCGCCGTAGCCGCTCGCATCGCCGGGAGCGTTGAGATCGGGGCCCAGACAGATGTTGTCCTTGAGCGCGATGGGCACCCCGGCCAGCGGCGGTCGCTCGCCGCTGGCGACGCGGGCGTCCACGTCTTTCGCGGCACTCGCCGCGACGTGCGCGAATGTGCTTAAGAAAGCGTTCAAGGAAGGATTCAGACGGTTGGCGGCCGCGAGCGAATCGGCAACAACCGCCGCGGCGGTGGACCGGCCTGAACAGACCGCGGCCGAGATTTCACTGACACTGCGCGGACCGCTCATGCCCCGCCCCCTTCACCAATCACCTTGGGCACCGCCACAAAGGGCGGCACACTTCGGGGGGCCATGTTCATCAGAGTCTGGTTGGACAGCGTCGGCCCCGGCGTGTCGTCACGGAGACGATTGAACGCGTCACCGACATTGGTGAGCGGTTCAACCCGTGTCAGATCCAACTCGCGCAATCTCTCCACATACCCGATCACCGCCGCGAGTTGGCCCCGATACTCCTCGACCTCGGCATCCGAGAGAGCCAGCCGTGACAGGCTGGCGACTTTGCGGACATACTCGTTGGAAATCGGAACTGCCATGACGTGTTATAGCGCGTTCGAGGGCTTGCCGGCGTCGGGCGCGGCGAGGAGGTACAGACCGAACCCCATTGTGTCCCGGCCGTGGGCGAGCACCAGATTTCGCCACGAACGGGCGCGGGCCAGCATCGCGGCGCCATCGGGGTCGTCAGGGTGGGCTCTCACGTAGTTCTCCACGTTCCGGTAGTAGGCCCACTCGTAATCATCCCATTCGCGTTGAGTGGCCGTGTACGCCAAGAGGGGCGTGAAACCCGCGTTGACCGCCGCGCTGACGTTAGCCCCGTGCGTCGTCATTTCGTCCGCCGATGCTCCCAGCGCTGCCAGGTATTCCGGTGCGGGCGGCTTGGTCCAGAAGCCCTCACCCCACAGCACATGCCCCCCGGGCCGAACCAAGGAAGCAGCACAGGAAAGGAATCCGCCAGCACCTCCCACGGAGTGCGAAGATCCCATGCAAATGACCATGTCATAGCTGGCCGTGGCAAGTGTGGGTACCAACTCCGACGCATCACCCAGACGGATCGACACGAATCCGCCGACGCCACGCCCGGTCACGGCGCGGGTCGCTTCCGCTCCGAATAGGAAAGAACGTTCGATCCCCGTGCCTCGGATGCCCCGGGTTTCCGCCAGACGGATCAACAACTCCGCCTTGCCGCATCCGATGTCCAGCGCTTCGGAGCGGCGAGGAGTGTCGGCGAGGGCGATGAACCGTTCGATCACATCCGCGCCGATCGGATTGCAGTAGGCGTGCGAGGAGTGCGCGATGGCTGAGAATCGTTCGGGCTGCATGAGTGCCGAACGATAGCAAGACCGGTATGAATCCCCTGCCTAGGGCCGAACCGCGGGCCGCGAACTGGGAACACCTTACCGCCGGGGCCGTCTAACCTTACCGTCGCGGCAGGATGCCGCATCACGGAGATGCTTCTCGATGAAACTGTCGTATAGGTGCGGAGTGGCGGCGATCCTGATCGCGGTGGCGGGACTGGCAACGGCACAGGACGCGCCGGCAAAGAACCAGCCCGCTCCGGCGGCCGCCGAGAAGTTCGCGAACGCGGACGACCTCCTGATGGCCCTGGAGACGGCCGACAAGGACCTCGCCACGCTCACCGCCGACATCAAGTACGACAAGATTTCAGGCCTGATGGGAGACCGCCAGATCCGCAAGGGCAAACTCTTCTTCGAAGACAAGGGCGACAAGGGTGGCAAGCGAGAGCGCAAGTTCTCGGTGCGGTTCGAGCAGTTGCAGTTGGGCGACCGCGTTGAGGACGAGATCAAGCTGATGGTCTTCGATGGGCGGTGGCTGATCGAGGTCTCCCCGAAGATCAAGCAGGTCATGAAGCGCGAGGTGGTGCCGGAGGGCGAGAAGTTCGACCCGCTCAAGATTGGCGAGGGGCCGCTGCCCCTGCCCATCGGCCAGAAGAAGGCCGACATCGTCCGCAAGTTCGACGTGACGCTGCTCGCCGATACCGCCGATCTGGAGGGGGACGACGACGCCGAAACTCAATTGCTTGGAGGATTCGTGAAGGGCGCCTATCAGTTGAAGATGACGCCCAAGCCGGGCAGCGCTGAGGCCGAGAAGTACAAAGAAGTCCGGCTGTGGTACCGCGAGGGTGGGGCCGATGAAGGAGGCGGGCGGTTGTTGCCCCGGATGGCCCGGACCGTGGCTCCCAACGGCGACGTGTCGCTCGTGCGGATGATCAACGTCAAGACCAATGTGCCGGTCGATCCGGCGATGATGGCCGCGGTCGAGCCGGGCAAGGACTGGAACGTGGTGGTCGAGGCGTTGCCCACCGCCAAGAGCAAGTAACGACGATCCCGGTTCCTTAACAGGAGAGCCAAGAGCGTGCGGACCAATCAATCCCGGCGAGTGCGTGCGTTCGTGGCCGGCCTGCTCGTCAGCGCTTCCATGGCGTTGGCCCAAGGCGGTTTGGCGACCAAGCAGGCCAAATCTGAGTTCTCGCCCCCGCCCATATCGCCCGCCGTGACGGCGCTGATCGACCAGGACTATCTCAAGCCCGACGAACGTGCCGCGTTGCGGGTACGCCACGGTCTATGGGAAGATTCGGATCTTTCAAGTGCCGCGCTGAAGGCACAGGCCGCGATCATCCGCGGGGCATTCGCCGACGCATCGTTGGATGACGCGTCGGCGGGCGCGGAAGATCGCGCCGAGGCAATGTTGAATAGGGGCGAACCCGTGAAGGCTCTGGAACTCCTCTCCGGCCGTGCCGGCGCGAGATGCTCCCGCATCCGCGGCTCGGCATTGATGGATCTTGAAAAGCCCGCCGAAGCGGTCGCGGAACTGCGCGCCGCGGCGGAGAAGCACACCGGCGCGGAGGGGGACGATGCAGATGAACTGACCGAGGGTGCGCGATGCGCCCTGTTGCTCACGCGTTTGCAATCACCCAAGGCGCAAGGAGTGATCCCGCACCAGCGCATGCTGGCGATCCTCGCCCGCGCCCGCGATGAGTTGGACCGGGTCTCCTGGCGGGCCAATCTCGTCGAAGGCCAGTTGCTGTACGAGAAGGACAATTACGAGGAAGTCGGCGCGACGGTGGAGGCCGCGCTGGCCCTCAATCCGCGATGCGCGGAAGCGTACTGGCTCTTCGGCTTGCTCTGCGTCGACACCTTCGACTTCGATCGGGGCGAGTCCATCGCCGCCAAGCTGGATGAACTCGCTTCGCCGGACCCATCCGCGTGGGGCGCGTGCCTTCGAGCCTACATCAAGATGCGCCAGGGTGAGGGCGAGCAGGCGGCGAAACTGCTGGAGCCAGCACTGGAGAAGTTCCCCAAATCGCGGCTGCTGCTCGCGTACCGGGCCGCGGCGAGCGCTGCGGCGTTCGACTTTGCCGCGACCGACGCGAAACTCGCGGCGTTCGATGCGCTCTCGCCCGGGTCCGCCGCCGCGTACATGGCGGTGGGCAAGGCGGTCTCCGGTGCGCGGCAGTACGACGAAGCCGCGACGTATCTCGGAGAAGCGGTGAAGCGAGCCCCCTGGTGGGCAGAGCCCGTGGTGGAACTGGGGCTGTGCGAGTTCCAGGCCGGCCGCAACCAGCAGGCGATGACCGCGTTGGAAACGGCGACGCAGCTTGACCCTCAGAACAACCGGGCCGCGAACAGTCTTACGCTCCTGCGGGAACTGGCGACCTACGCGAGTGTGGAGAGCGACCACTTCATCGTGCGCTGCAAGCCCGGTGAAGACGAAGTTGTCGCCAAGGAGATGCTCCCGCCGCTTGAGGAAATCTACGCGAGAGTCACCGGGAACGGCCCGGGCGGCATCGACCACAAGCCCGCGAAGAAGACCGTGGTCGAGCTGTACCCGAACCACCGCTGGTTCGGCGTCCGCATCACCGGCATGCCTCAGCTCCACACGATCGCCGCAGCGACAGGGCCGGTGATCGCGATGGAGGCGCCTCGCGAAGGCCCGGGACACTTCGGCGCGTTCGACTGGCGCCGTGTGGTGCAGCACGAATACACCCACACGGTGACGCTGTCGCGCACGAAGAACCGTCTGCCGCATTGGTTCACCGAGGCGTCCGCCGTGTACCTTGAGGACGCGCCCCGCGACTACAGCACGGTGCAACTGCTGGCACGCGCGTACGAAACTCAGACGCTGTTCGATATGGACAAGATCAACGTGATGTTCGCGCGGCCGGAGAAGCCGACCGATCGATCACAGGCTTACGCCCAGGGCCACGCGATGTACGAGTTCATCATGGACACCTACGGGCCCAACAAGCCGCTGGAACTCATGGACGCGTACGCCAGGGGCGTGCGCGAAGGAGAGGCGTTCCAGACGATCCTGGGCGTTTCGCGCGACGATTTTCTGCCTCGGTTTACTGAATGGCTGAAGGTAAAACTGGAACAGTGGGGGATGCTGCCGGGAACTAAGAGCCCGACGATCAAGGAACTGCTCAAGAGTGAAAAAGCGGAGAAGGCCGACGATGCCGACGCTGAAGAGGATGAAGGCCCCACACCCGAACTAATCGATAAGTGGTTGGCGCAATACCCCGAAAGCCCGAGCGTGCTCATGCTCGCGGTGCGCGAGCGCTTGAAGAAGAACGGCGGCAAGGCCGACGCCGAGATGGTGCCCCTCCTGGAGAAGTACGCCGCGGCCAGGCCTGTCGACCCGCTCCCGCACAAGACCCTCGCCGCGTTCTACCTCGCAGGCCCGGACGCCGCGGAGGCGATCCCCCACTTGGAGTACCTCGACGCACGTGAGCAGCACTCGTCGGGGTACGCGATCGAACTCGCCCGACGCTACGCCGCGGCCGGTGACTTGGATACCGCGGCGAAGAAGGCCGCGAGGGCGACGCAGATCGCGCCCTACGACCCCGCCAACCGCGAGTTCGCCGCGACGATTGCGCTGCGTCGCAAGGATTACAGCACGGCCGAGCGGCATATCCGGGCGCTCATCGTGCTCGAGCCGGACCGCGAAGTTCACAAGCAGCGCCTCGAAGCTCTCGAGCGGCTTCGCGCCGAGAAATAAGCCGATTCGATCTAATCGATCGTGGCGGTGGGCCAGCCGCTTGTGCGGGAAAACCAGTCCTGAATCGCCTTGGCGATCGCTTCGGGCCGAGCGCCCGCCTCGAACCGCATCGGCGGGCCGACGACGATCTTCGAGTGGCTCGGTATGAACAGGCTGCCCCACGCGGTTTGAGTGTCCGGCGTCTCGTCGATGAAGACAGGCATGACCGGCGCGGCGGTCTTCGCCACGATGAGGCCCACTCCGGCCATGAACGGGCGCAGTACATTCCGCGGCCTTTCGATCCCCCCCTCGGGGAACACTCCCAGGACGCCGCCCTGTTCGAGATGCCGGATCGCCTCTCGGGCGCTCGCGGTGTCTCGCTTTGAATAACGGTCGACGCCGATGATCCGCATCCACTCCCAGAAAGGCTGGTAGCGGGGAAGCATCATGTCCTTGGCCATCATCCAGCGGATCTCGAACGTGCACGCCGACTGAACCAGCGCAGGGTCCACGCCCGCGGTGTGGTTGCACACCACCACTAGAGGTCCGCAGCCCCGTTGCGGGATGTGTTCTTTGCCGATGACGCGGATTCGGTGAAAGACTCGGGCGTAGATCTGCACGGCGCGGTACGACCATCCAAGCCGGGGATCGTTGCGGGGGTTGTCCAGAAGCCAGCGCGCAATGACAGCCCATGCAAAGACGGCGGCCAGAATGGCGAGAGCGAAAGTCACAATTAGGGGGCGATGTTAGCGTAAACTAAAGTTACTGGCAAGTCGCCGTTGTTCGGATAAAGTCAGGACCCGGGAGACGCACTGTGCGTCGCCCGCCCTTTCGCCTCCGCCCCGAAGTATTGACCATGGCCGATTTGTGGAATGCCAAGCGTGAGCAGGCCCGCAGCGCGGTGCTGCCGCTCGCGACGCGGATGCGCCCCCGGACGCTCGCCGAGTTCGTGGGCCAGGAGCACATCCTGGGCGAGGGCAAACTCCTTCGTCGGATGCTTGAAGCGGACACGATCACCAGCATTCTGCTGCACGGTCCGCCGGGCACGGGCAAGACGACGCTCGCGGAACTCATCGCGGGAGTGAGCAAGCGGTACTTCGAGCGGGAGAACGCCGCGAGCGTGGGCGTGAAGCGAATCCGCGAGATCGTGGACGCCGCGACGAAGCGGTTGGAGTACGAAGGCCGCCGCACGATCCTGTTCCTGGACGAGATCCACAGGTTCACGAAGGCGCAGCAGGACGTGCTGCTCAGCGACGTGGAGCGGGGGTTGCTCACGTTGATCGGGGCGACGACGGAGAATCCGCTGTTCGCCGTGAACTCCGCGCTCGTGAGCCGAAGCACGCTTTTTCGTCTGGAGCCGGTGCCCGAGGAGGCTGTGGTCGCGGCGCTGCGGCGTGCGATCGCGGATTCGGATCGGGGATATGGGAAGTTGAATTTGGAGGTGTCCGATGACGCGCTGAAAGTCTGGGCGACCAAGTGTGATGGGGATGTGCGGCGGGCGCTCACGGCGCTGGAAGTGGCGTTGTTGTCGTCGGCCCCAAAGGCCGCGGACGCGGCGGTGGTCCGGATCGATCGTCAGGTGGCTGAGGATTCGATCCAGCAGAAGGCGGCGGTGTACGACGGGACGGGCGATGGACATTACGACACGATTTCGGCGTTCATCAAGTCGGTGCGGGGGAGCGATCCGGACGCGGCGGTGTATTGGCTGGCGCACATGATCGAGGCGGGTGAGGATCCGCGGTTCATCGCGCGGCGGCTGGCGATTCTGGCGAGCGAGGACATCGGGAATGCGGATCCGCGCGGGATCATGGTCGCCGCGGCGGCGTGGGAACTGGTGGAACGGGTCGGGATGCCGGAGGCGAGGATCATCCTGGCGCAGGCGACGACGTACCTGGCGTGCGTTCCCAAGAGCAACGCGGCTTACGTGGCGATCAACGAAGCGATCGAGGATGTTCGGAGCGGCCGGACCGTTCCCGTGCCGGTGCACATCAAGGATGGGAACGTGCGGAAGGCTTCGCAGATGAGCGTGGGGGGGATGAAGGCGGGGGGGCAGGCGTACGACTACAGCCACGATCACGCGGACGGGCTGGGGCGGCAGGATTACCTGGGCGTCGAGAGAAGTTACTACCGGCCGACGGATCGCGGGGCGGAGAAGGCGATGCGGGAGCTGATGGAGGCGGCCAAAAAAGTCAGGAAAACCCAGTAAAAAACCGCCGCGAGATCGCGGCGGTTTTCGGGAATCTGAAGTTCTGAATCTCGGTCAGTTGGTCTCGCCGACCTGCCAGCGGTAGAAGGCGATGATCCGGGCGTTGGGGCCCACGATGTCCTTGACCTTCTTGGTGGGGTCCATGATGAAGGGCTGCTCCAGGAGGGCGATTTCCTCGAAGAACTTGCGCATGCCGCCTTCGACCATCTTCTCGGCGATTTCCTTGGGCTTGCCGGAGTCCATGGCGGTCTGGATGCGGAAGCGGCGTTCCTTGTCGACGATGTCGGCGGGCACGTCCTGGGCGGTGATGCCCTTGGGGCGGGGGTCGGCTCCCACGATGTGCATGCAGACCTGGCGGAGGGTTTCGTCGCTGACGGAGCCTTCGGCCTGGACGAGCACGCCGGTCTTGCCGTCGTGGTGGACGTAGCTGCCGAACGCGCCGGAGCCGGGGTCCTGCTCGAGCTTGTGGCCGCGGGCGAAGCGGGCGTTTTCGCCGGTGCTGATGCGGAGTTCATCGACCAGGGCGGTCATGGCCGGGGTGGCCTGGACGTCGCCGGGGAGGGCCTCGACGGCGAGGTCGGCGATCTTCTGGGCGGCGGCGATGAACCTCTCGTTCTTGGCGGTGAAGTCGGTCTCGGTGCGGAGCTCGATGATGGTGGCGGCCTCGCGGCTGCGGCCGATGGCGATGCGGCCCTCGCCGCTGGCGCGGTCGGTCTTGGAGTCCATCTTGCCCTTGAGCTGCTTGCGGAGCAGTTCCTTGGCCTTTTCGATGTCTCCCTGGGCCTCGATGAGCGCGGCCTTGCAGGCCATCATCGGGAGGTTGGTCTCGTTGCGGAGAGCCATGACGTCTTTGGCGTTCAGTTCCATGAATGTTCTCGTTGGCCGCGTCGGGAGGGACAGCGGCGGGTTCGTTGTGTTTGGTGCGGAACCGTTGGTGTGATCGCGTGACTGTGGGCGACGGGATCAGCTCTGGGCGGCCGCGGCGGGCTCGGCCGGAGCGGCGGGCGAATCGTCGGAGCGGTACTGGGCGCGACGCGAGCGGCGGGGCCCCTCGTTGATCTGCGGGGCGGCGGTCTCGGCGACGCCGGGCTGGGCGGCGGTGCGCTGCTGCTGGGCCTCGGCGATCGCGACGCAGAGCTCGCGGACGACGACGTCGATGGAGCGCATCGAGTCATCGTTGCCGGGGATGGGGATGTCCGCGAGGTCGGGGTCGCCGTCGGTGTCGATCAGGCAGATCGTCGGGATGCCGAGCTTGCGGGCCTCCTTGAGGGCGGTGAGCTCGGAACGCACGTCGATGATGATCAGCACGCCGGGGAGCTTGTCCATGTGGCGGATGCCGTCCAGGTTGCGCTTGATCTTGCGGCTCTCGCGGCGGAGCTGGCTCTCCATCTTCTTGGAGTAGGAAGCGAAGTTGTCGCTGGCCTCGATGGCTTCGAGTTCCTCGAGGCGCTTGAGACGCTGGCGGATGGTCCGGAAGTTCGTCAGGGTGCCGCCCAGCCAACGCTCGGTGACGTAGTGCTGCTTGACGCTGGGGACGCGGGTCTCGATGACGTTCTTGGCCTGGCGCTTGGTGCCGACGAAGCAGACGTCCTTGCCGTCGGCGACGAGCTTGGCGATGAAGCGCTTGGCGAGGAGGAGGCCCTTGACGGTCTCCTTGATGTCGATGATGTGGATCCCGTTGCGCTTGCCGTAGATGTACGGCTGCATCTTGGGGTTCCATCCGCTGGCACGCTGGCCGAAGTGGATGCCTGCTTCGATCAGGTCTTGTACGAGTTGGTTCGCCATGTCTGCTGCACTACCTTTCGATCAGCGTCACCGGCGCGAAGAGGGATCATCCGAGAGCACCGGCACAATACCGGGACTCAACGCAGTTCACGCACTAGGGCGCTTCTAGGGGGAGGCACGGCGCGGCTCTGCCGGACGTGCCTGGAATTCTCTCGCCGGCGAACGAAACGTGCGCGGCGGTAGGTCGGTTCGATCCTGAACCGAACGCTCAAGTATAGCGCGGTGAAGTTGAAAAAGCAGGGGTGCAAATTGGTAACCGACAGGGAATTCACGGGGTGCCCTGAGTGGGCGGGGGGCGAGAGAAAGCGAAAAACGAAAAGCGAAAAACGAAAAGAAAGAAAAGAGAGCGATGAAGGGAGTGCGGTGGTGTGCGCGATGAACTTTTGGTGGTACGCAGGGAGTGGGAGTTATTAAGACGTTCGGGTGGGATTCACGGCGTCGCGGGTGAGCGGTCGGCGAGGTGGCTTGCGAGGTGGGTCGGCGGGCGTTGATGAAGTTTTGGTGGGATGTGCGAAAGCAGGCTGGCTTTGCGTTTGGGGTGGACTTGGCGGGATGAACTTTTGGTGGTGGGGGGGCTGGGATCGGGTCTTGGATAGGCTATGTACTTTTGGTCTGCGTGCACGGGGGGCGGGTTTGGGGCCGCGATTGGGGGTGCGGGTGATGAACTTTTGGTGACGCGTACGCGGGAATTGGTTCAGGTCAGGAGCCAAGGTGGGTGCGATGAAATTTTGGTGGGGTGTGTGCTGCGCGAGGAATGAAGGTTATTGGACGTTTTGGGAGAGCATGGTCGATGCTGAGCGACCTTGAGTACGTGAGTGGTTGGGTCAGTTCATACAGCCGCCGCGGAGCGGCGGCACACCCAGGGAGGCTGGTGGGAGCGGGGGAGTTTGCGCGTGCGGAGTGGTTCGGCGTCGGATTTGGCTGTCAAAGAATGGCGCGGGGCTGGAGGGTGATACTGCGGTCGTGGGCGGAGGGAGGTCAGTTTGGTTGGATGTGCGTGGTTTTTGTGCGCGCGGGCGGGCGGTCGCGGGTGGCGGCTGGCGGTTTTCGGCCAACAAAAAACCCCGAGCGGATGGCTCGGGGCTTTGGAATATCGAGTGGGGAAGAGGCTTTAGGCCTTCTTCTCGTCCTTCTTTTCGCCGGCGGCGGCGGCCGCGGCGGCCTTGGCCTTGTTGATCTCGACCATCTTGCGGTCGTAGGCGCGGTCGGCTTCCCAAGCCTTGACATCAACCAGGCTGCGCTTGGCGAGGAAGTCGCGGACGGTGTCGGAAGGCTGGGCGCCGGCGGCGATCCAGTGCTTCACGCGCTCTTCGTTGAGCTCCAACTGCTTGGAGGCATCGGTGGCGAGGGGGTTGTACCAGCCCAGGTTTTCAAGCACGGGGCCATCGCGGCGTGCACGCTTTTCCACCGCGGCGATGCGATAGAAGGGGCGATTCCTGCGGCCATAACGTTGCATCCGAATGCGAACCACGCGGCGATCTCCGAGAATACGTGCCGAAACCCTGACCCGGGACGTTCCGGGTAGGGCCTGAACGATAGGCGGGGTGTGGCGTGGGGGCGAGCAACGCGGCCGGGCGTTTTGAAATCGACACGATCGTGCAGAATCAAATCATGGGAGGCTGGACCCGTGTTCTGTTAAAGTTCGGGCATTTGGTGGTGTAGATTCTTCCAGAACAACTGAGTTTCGACGCTTGAGAAACACAGCGGACTGTCACTTGACCCTGTGCGTACCCGCCGCGGCGGGTGCGTCAACGAAGGAGACTGAAATGACCACTATGAAGAATGGAACGGGCGGATTGGATGGCTGGGCCATGGGGACGCTTCGGGCGCTGGGGCTGGGACTCTGCATGACGGCGGGCGGGGAGGCGTGGGGGCAGTTGAGCGTGCTCGCGGCGACCGTCAACACGACGAACAGCAAAACGTACCTGCTGCTCGAGCAATCGAACTGGACGCAGGCGCGGGCTCGGGCATTGGAGTTGGGCGGCCACCTGGCCACGATCCGCAGCGCCGCGGAGAACACTTTTGTGTACAACACGTATTCGATGTTCGGGAACCAGAACAGGAACCTCTGGATCGGCTATTACGATCTGAATCCGCTGGTGAACAGCACGAATCGTGCGACCCGGCGTGCTGAGTTCGGGTGGGAGAGCGGTGAGGCGAGTGCGTACGCCAACTGGTCGCCGGTGGAGCCAAACAACCCGTCGTCGCCGGAACCGACGACATGGGAGTATTACGTGCACATCTGGCAACCGGGTGATGCGAACCGCGGGACCTGGAACAACTTACAGGACGGGCGCGCGGTGTTCGGCGTGCCCTTGCACGGGGTGGTGGAGGCGTGCGCGTACGGGGCGATCTCTCCGGCGGAAGTTGTATCGTGCCCGGACAACGTCGCGCAGTTTCAGGTGGCGGTGACGGGAGTCGGGCCGTTCGCGTATCGGTGGCAAATGGAGGCCGGTGGCACGTGGGCGAACGTGGATAATGGATGGACGCCCGGGCTGGGCGTGGTGAGCGGGGCGCAATCCACGGAGTTGCAGGTGAGCGGGTTCGAAACGAAGCGGGCGAGGGTGCGATGCATCGTCACGAATGCGTGCGGGAGCGTTCCGACGGGTGGCGCGACGCTGACGGTGTGTGCGTGTCTGGCGTGTCCGGCTGACTTCAACGAGGACGGTGGGATTGACGGGACGGATGCGACGGCGTTCTTTGATACATGGGAGGCGGGGAATTGCGATGCGGATGTGAACCAGGATGGCGGAGTGGATGGAGAGGATGTAACAATGTTTTTCGGTGCTTGGGAGACAGGGGGGTGTTGAGGGATGTTCGCGAGGGGACGGTTCGGGCCGAATACGCCACCGACCCCGAATGTGCCAACCCTCGGCTCTTTGCAGATATGGTGTGATTACCGTCGAACCTGCCCGGTTGGCGGCGTAGGCGATTCGATTGCGTAATACGCACGAGGCTGCACATACAGTCTCAACTATGTCTTTGTACAAGCTCACCAAGGAAGCGATCAAGCCACTTTCAGCCGCCTCGTTTGTCCAACAGGGCGTGACGGAGCGGGGCGACCTCCAACGCTTGCTGCGGGACAATATCGCGGTCGTCGCGGACGACGTGCTGGTGATCGCCGAGGAGTTCGCCGAGTGGGAGAATTCGAAGCGACGCATCGATCTCCTGTGTATCGATCGCGCGGCCAATCTGGTCGTCGTGGAATTGAAGCGTGATGATGATGGTGGCCACATGGAGTTGCAGGCGATCCGGTATGCGGCCATGGTCAGTTCCATGACCTTTGCTCGGGCGGTGGACGTGTTTCAAGCGTTCCTCGATCGAGTTCAGACAGGGCAGGATGCAAGGGGTCGACTTCTGGAATTTCTGGGCTGGGACGAATCGCGAGAAGACGATTTTGCACGCGATGTGCGGATACTCCTGGTTGCGGCGGATTTTTCCAAGGAAATCACGACATCCGTCCTTTGGCTCAATGAACGCGATCTTGACATCCGCTGCGTACGGGTCAAACCCTACGCGAGCGGCGCGGAGACGATTCTGGATGTGCAGCAGGTCGTGCCCTTGCCGGAGGCAGAGGAGTACACGGTGCAACTAAAGCAGAAGGAACAGGCGGCCCGCGCGGACAGCGCGTTGCGGAGCATGTGTCGGCATGCGTTCTGGTCGGTCGTGCTTCCGCTCGTGGCCAAGGAACACTCGCGATGGGCGGGGCGGTCTCCAGCGGAGACCGGCTGGCTCGGAGCTTCCTCGGGAATTCGCGGCTTGCGATACGACCTTTGGGTAAGGCAGGACGATGTGGGCGTGATGTTGTACATTGATGCCGGATCTGGAAAGCAGGCGTGGAACAAAGCGGTCTTTGACGCGTTACACGCCAAGCGAGCCGAGATTGAATCAGCCCTCGGCGAACCGCTCAGTTGGGCCCGTCTTGATGAAAAGCAAGCATCTGCAATCTCCGGTACTGTCGCGGCGGGCGGCTTCAGATCGCCGCGAGAAGAGTGGCCCCAAACCGGTCGAAAGTTGATCGATCTGGTGCGGCGATTCGAAGTAGCCTTTCAGCCGCACCTGAAAGCAGCTGTCGAAAGCGCCACCAGCGCGACCTGATAGCAAAGTGCTGGGCCTTTCGCCCCCGCAGTGCAAGTCCAACTCAGAACTGTGAACCTTCAAAGGCGTCCGAAATCAGTGTGTTCACGATGCGGGTACTTCGCACGGCGACATAACTGCATCTTGAGGCTGCTTTCATTCGCTGACGACTCCCTCAACTTTCGCGTGGCCGCTGCGAGTTGGTGATCGTATCTGATGGGGCGGGCGTGCCAAAGGGCGGGACCACTCTGGAACGGGGACACAAGTCGTGGGGACCTCGTGCTGATGCGGGGCGCGATTCGGCGTGGGGTGGGTGGCCGAATATCGGCGGCGAATGGAAAGGGGAGTGGAGAAATCGAGTGGCGTGGAGGTTTTGGGTGATTTATGGCCGGGACGGCCAAGCCACGATGGGTTGATATCGGAGCTCTCTTTAGATTTTTGTGGGCGTTGTCGTGACCTTGCGTACCGTGAGGCGGTGCGGGTCATCGCGTTGTTTGGGATGATTCGCTGCTGTTGTCGGAGTCACGAACGAGGAGAGAGCATCGTGAGTTCCTGTGTTCATACAACTGAAGACTTGATTGGCGGATCGATGGTTCGATTCATGGATGGGCGTGGAAATGGGGCGGGCGGAAGGCGGGGGCGATGCCGCGGGTTGGAGGAGTTCTGGGTGGGGGCGGTTGTTGTTGTCCGTGGTGCGGGGTGATGAGGAGCGCAGGCGGCGCGGCCTTGCCTGCCGGGCGTTGACGCTTGCGGTTTCAAAGACGTGGTCCAACGGATTCGTTCGGTTCTGAAAGCGAAACGGGCCGGCTTTCGCCGGCCCGTCGCGTGCGATGGTCAGGGAACTATCTCAGCAAGAACCCGTTTGCCACGCGGCGAAGAAGGCTTCAGCATCGGCACCATCGATGCCGCCATCTTGGTTGACATCGGCGCTGCTCTGGCCGGCGCCCCAGGCGTCGAAGAAGACCTCGACATCGGCGCCGTCGACGCCGCCGTCCTGATTGAAGTCGGCGATGCAGGGGTTGCCGGGCTGAGCCGGCTGTGAATGCTCGCCGGTGAGCGTGAGGGTGTCAAGGCCGGCGGCGAGCAGGCGCAGGAGCGAGAAGTCGCCGATCGGGGTGGAGGCGTTCTCGGGGAGGAGGCGGATCTCATCGCCTTCAAGGGTGAGGCCTGAGGAGAGGGTGAAGCGGACGGTGGAGGGCCAGTTCCAGCGGACGCTGGGCGTGGGTTGACCATTCAGTTCCTCGACTGCGATGGAGGTGCCGATGGGATTGATGCCGCGGAGGCACTCGGGCGGGCAGGGGG
>JBGAMO010000279.1:0-2610 GCA_044222845.1 Phycisphaerales bacterium | reverse complement strand
AAGAAGACCTCCACGTCCGTCCCGTCCACGCCGCCGTCCTGGTTCACATCCGCCGCGGGGCTTCCGGTTTCCCACGCCGCGAAGAACGCCTGCACGTCCGCCCCGTCGATGCCCCCGTCCTGGTTGAAGTCCGCCGGGCACGGCGCCGCCGACGCCGCGGCCCCGTACTGCAGGTGATCCACCTCCAGCCCGCCCGAGGTGTGCCGGATCCGGATCGACTTGATCCCCGCGTCGTAGATCACGCCGTAAAAGCGGTCCTCCGCCGTCGTGCCGTTGACCGAGCCATCGGCGTGCTGACCCATCACCGTGCCTAGGAGCGTGTTGTCCGCCGCCCGCGCCTCGAACGTCACGATCGCCCCGCCCCCTCCATCCGTCCAGACGATGCCCGCGTGTGTCGGCAGCCGGCCCAGCACCGTGTCGCTGAACGTGAAGGTGATGTCGGGCGAGGCTGAGAAGAACGAGTCGCCCATCAGCCCCGAACCGTCGATGACTCCGTCGTCGCAATCGACCGAGTCGTGGATCGACGGGCCGAACACCACGCTCGTGACCCCTCCCCGGTTCGCCGACACACCGGGCACATTGAACAGGTGATCCTCGAACGTTTCGAGATGGAAGTATTCAAACGTGAGCGCCGCGAACGGACTATCCGAAAAGCACCGGTACGGCGTGGGCCCCAGCATCGTCTGGCCCGACGCCACAGCCGACGCCACGGCGAGTACCCCCAGCGCGAGCGCCCCGCCGCTCCCCCACCGCTCCCGGCGCGCACCCAAAGCCCCCGACGAAGCCGCAACGCCGCAACGCCCGATGTTCATGCCGCTCATCTCTGTCTCCTCGTGCAGCGCTCTGGTTGCGAAACGGCGCCGGCGCGGCGCGTGTGAACGCCCTGCCGATGTCCGAAGCGGCCTCTCGCGGCACCGCGCTGCGGATGCCCCGCGCCCGCTTCTCTGGCCGGGCCTTCAGACGGCCCGGCACAGATCTGTCAAACTCCAGATTGTCACGCCTCGCCGAACATCTTGACCTGCTCGGTCTCGATCACCCGCTCGGTGATCGGGTGCTCGGGATCCAGCCGGTAGTCCCCGCTGTAGCACGCCGTGCAGTAGTGCTCGCCCGGTCGCTTCATGCAGCCCAGAAGCCCTTCGAGCGAAAGGTAATGCAGGCTGTCCACGCCCAGGTAGGCGCGGATGTCTTCTTCGCTGCGCCCCGTGGCCACCAGCTCGCTGCGCTTGGCGAAATCCACGCCGAAGTAGCACGGATGGCGGATCGGCGGGCACGAGATGCGCAGATGAATCTCCTTCGCGCCCGCCGCACGGAGCTGGTCCATCTTCGCCTTGGTCGTCGTGCCGCGGACGATCGAGTCGTCCACCACCACCAGCCGCTTGCCGCGGACCAGTTCATCGATGATGTTCAGTTTCAGCCGCACCGCCGCCTGGCGCTGGTCCTGGCTGGGCTTGATGAACGTGCGGCCCACGTAGCGGTTGGGCACGATCGCCTCGCGGTACGGGATGCCGCTGGCCCGCGAATAACCCAGCGCCGCGGATCGGCCCGAGTCGGGCATCGGCGCCACGTAGTCTACATTCGCCGGCGCTTCGCGGGCGAGCGCCTCGCCGAGCTTCTCGCGGGCCAGCTCCACGTTCTGCCCGAAGACCACGCTCGCCGGGTTCGCGAAGTACACGTGCTCGAAGACGCACTGCGCCAGCCGCGGCGCGGGCTCCGCGAACCGGCGCGACGACAGCCCCGCGTCGTTGATGGTGACGATCTCCCCGGGCTCCACGTCACGCACGTAGACCGCGCCCACCACGTCGAGCGCAACAGTCTCGCTCGCCGCCACGTACTGGCCCGTGGGCAACCGCCCGATCGAGAGCGGCCGCCAACCCCAGGGGTCGCGCGCCACCTCAAGCCGGTCCGGGAAGAGGAACACCAGGCTGAACGCGCCCTGCAGGTACCGCAGCGATGCGCCCAGCGGGTCGTGCGCCTTCTGCTGGCGGGGCCCCGCCAGCAGGTGGATGATCACCTCGGTGTCGCTGGTGGTATGAAAGATGTGCCCGGCTTCCTCAAACCTCGCCCGCAGCGCGTCGGCGTTGATGAGGTTGCCGTTGTGCGCCAGGGCCACCTGCCCGCCCACGTAGCTCTCCAGCAGCGGCTGCGCGTTGCACGCCAGGCTGCCGCCCGCCGTCGAGTAGCGGTTGTGCCCGATCGCGCCCCGCCCGCCGATGCTGTCCAGTTCGCCCAGCAGGTCCGCGTCGAACACCTCGGGCACCAGGCCCATCCCGGTGTGGTGGTTCAGCCGCGAACCGTCCGACACCGCGATGCCCGCGGACTCCTGCCCGCGGTGCTGCTGCGCGTACAGCCCCAGATAGCACAACTGCGCCCCGCGCGGATGCCCCCACACGCCGAAAACGCCGCACTTCTCCTTGGGAGCATCGGCGCGGCGTCTTTCATTCAGAATCGGCAGTTGGATCGGGCGGGGCATCGGTGGATAAGGGTACCCCGACGCGTCCCGGCCTGTCTCAAATTCCGACCGCGGCCTGGCGCACCGGGTATCCAACCCATCCCCGCGATCCCACCCCCGCATCCCCACCGCCGCAATCCCAGCACCAACAACGCCGCGTG
>JBGAMO010000102.1:0-17214 GCA_044222845.1 Phycisphaerales bacterium | reverse complement strand
GCGGGGTGCCGGTCGATCTGGGGGTTGGTGTTGGCGCTGGGGCGGGTGTCGGCGTGCCGCCCGTGCCGCCACCGCCACCTCTGCCCGTGCCACCGCCGCCGGTCGAACCGCCGCCCTGACCTCCGCCGCCGGCTGTTCCGCCGCCGCGGGTGCCGCCGGTTCCTCCGGTGCCCGTTCCGCCGGTGCCCGCTGCTCCGGTACCGCCGGTGCCGGTGGCGCCTGAGCCTTGCGGGTTCTGCGAGTTTGTGTCTGTGGTGTCGGTGGTGTCTTCTTCGGGGGCGATGGGCACACGATCGATGGCGATGACGCGGCGGGCGGTGGCCCTTGTCCTGCCATCGTCCGATGCCGCGGTCACTGTGAGGCGCAGTGCGTGCGGGATGCCGTCGCTGTCGGACTCCCAGTCGTCGTACCAGTTGGTGCCGTCGTATGCCTGCACGGCGAAGGAGACGGCGCCGGTGGCGATGGGCGTCGCCACGCCGCCGGCGTCGAGGTAATCGTCGTGGGCGGCATCGAGCCGCCGCCAGAATACATCTCCACCGCCGGGGCCGGCGTCGATACGGTACTGGGCCTCGTACTCGCCGCCCTCGGCGCCTTCATCCGCCTCGTTGCGCATGGGCCGCATGGAGCGCATCAGGATCAGGAGGTCATCTCGCTCCGTGCCCGGGACGCCGCCGCTGAGCACGTGGATGCGAGCGAACTTGAGATCGTCATCGCGGACCGCGCTCTGGATGTCAAGGGCGATTCGGGTGGCGACGCCGTCGGCCCGCGAGAAGGCCTGCTGGTGCGAGAGCGAGGAGTTCCTGGCGCGGAACATCTGCGAGAGCGAGGTGGCGGTGGCGCCGGCGATCAGCACCCCGACCAGCGCGGCGACGACAAGTTCAACCAGCGTGAAACCGGGACGGCTGACGCGTCCTGCTCCGGCACCGGGTTGATCTTGCACAGGCTTCACGTTGAAGGTCCGACTCTTGAGCTTCGCCGATCTGCGGGTCCGCGGGCTCGGGCACTTGTTCCCGCGCGAACTGATCTCGTTACACACGAATACCACCTGTCACAAACGGTCCACGGTCTCCTTGGGTTTGCGGTCGGGGTCCGGGTCATCGCCCAGGCGCGGGGCGATGCGGGTTTCGACGCTGGCGGACTGGGGGCGGCCCGCGGCGAGCCACGTGACGGTGGCGACGACCTTGTACGCATCACCGCCGCTGCCGCCGGAGAACTCGAGTTGATAGCGGTATTCAGAGAACGGAGGATCGCACGGGCCTTCCACGGGAAAGCGAGTGGCATACGCGTCGGGTCCGCGGGCGAGCACGAGGTTGAGCTGCTCATCGATCAGCATCGCGGCGATCTGGAACTGCTCGCCGGAGCGTTGGGCGGACATGGCGCGCCCGGCCATGCCGATCATGACGGCGAGGGCGACGCCCAGAAGCACGACGGCGACCAATACGTCGGCGAGCATCATGCCGCGGCGGCGGGAGGATTGACGGCGGATCACCACGGGTCCTCCTCGCGTCCGGCGGCGTCGAGATCGACGGAGCCATCGGCGGCGACGCCGGCGGTGGCGGCGCCCATGGTGGCGCGGGTGGAGCCCGAGGCCAATGAGATCCGCCAGGAACCCTTGCCGCTGTCGTCGGCGAGGACGATGGTGACGGTCGGGCGGCGGGTGACCTGCGGGAACTCGATGCGCCAGTGCGCGGCATCGAGTTCAACGCCGTCGGACTGAACGGACTCGACGCGGCTGCCGTTGAGTTCAACGGGCGGGGAGAAGAGGTCCGGCAGCCAGTCGCCGCGGTCGCCGCGGCGTGTCAGGAGGCGGATGGTGGAGCGATCACGGTCGTAATCGAGGGCGACTCTCTGGCTAGTGGCGTCGTCGCGTCGGCCGGCGATGGACAGGAGTTCGGCGACCGCCTCGGCGTCGGCTCGGCCCTGACGGCCGGTCATGGAGATGAGGCGCGGCAACGTCGCGGCGGCGAGCACGGCGAGGATGACCATCACCACGATCAGTTCGATGATGGAGAACGCCCGCCGCGGCGCCGAGCGCTTCGGGGAACATCCCGCCCGCACTGGTCGCTCGCGCCGGGTCATCACTTCTTTCCGTAGATGACATCGGCGGCTTCGCCTTCGCCCCCGGGCTGGCCGTCGGAGCCGTAGCTCACGATGTCGAAATCAACGTTGACCTGGCCGGGGATAGTCAGGACGTACAGGTTACCCCAGGGGTCGCGGAGCGAGTCGGCGTTGGGCATGTACGGGCCCTTCCAGACGTTAGCGTCGACATTGCTCGGGCGTTCCATGAGGATGGTGATCTGTGAGCCGTCGGGGGGCATGCCGCAGTCGATGATGTACGTGTTCATCGCGGTGGCGAGGGCGGCGGCGTTGGTCTTGGCGACGGCCTGACGGCTCTGGCCGATGCGGCCAAGGAGGCGAGGGGCGACGACGGCGGCGATGACGCCCAGGATGACGACGATCACGATCACTTCGATGATCGTGAAGCCGCGGCGGAGGTTTCGGGTTCGGGATTTCATACGGGTCTCCATCTGCGATTCAAACGCGGCTGCGAAGCCGCGGGGTGTGAAGTTCGAAGCGTTGTTCAACCGGTCATGGCGGCGTTCTGCACTTCGAGCAGAGCGAGCATGATTGCCATCACGACAAAGCCCACGACACAGGCCAGGATCACGACCAGCAGCGGGGGCAACGCCGTGGTGAAGAGTTTCACGCTCTGCTCGGTGCGCTCTTCGAAGGCCTTGGCTGCCTGGCTGAGCATCTGGTCGAGGCGGCCGGAGCGCTCACCGAGGTTCACGATCTGCACGAGCATCGGGGGGAAGTAGCCGCTCTTCTCCATGGGCTCGGCGATGGTCTTGCCGGCCTGGACCTGCTCGGCGACTTCGTCGACGATTGCCGAGCGTTCCGCGGGTGACACGGAGTGCGGAGATGATCGGGATGCCGGCGGCCGTCAGGGTGCCCAGGGTTCGGGTGAAGCGGGCGACGGCGACGTCTCGCAGCAGGCGGCCCAGGAGGGGCGTGCGGAGCAGCGTGGTATCGACGCGCAGCCGGCCCTCGGGGCGTTCGTAGTACTGGCGGAACATGAAGACGGCGACGCCGCAGGCGGTCAGCATGACGGCCCAACCGGGAACGATGCCCCACCAAAGACTGCCGAAGAACTCGCCCGCGGCCTTCACGACCTGCGTGGGCCAGGGCAGGCGGGTGGCCTGCCCTGCGAGTTGCTTCAAGATGTTGGGGACGATGAAGGTCACGACGACGATCACGGCGATGACGACCAGGCCGCAGATGATGAGCGGGTAGAGAATCGCGCCCAGGATGGAGCGGCGGAGCTTGAGGTCCTTGTCCAGCAGTTCGGCGGCCTGAGCGAGCACCTCGGACAACTGGCCGGAGACTTCGCCCGCGCGGACGAGGTTCACGGTGAGTTCACCGAAGGTGCGCTGCCAGGGGGCCATGGCGTCGGCGAGGCTTTTGCCGTGCTCAACTTCGCCGATGACGGCGTCGAGCATGACCTTTTGCCGCGAGGTGCGGCCCTGCTTGGTCATCGTGCGCAGGGCTTGAACGAGCGGAAGGCCGGCGGAGAGAGCGGTGGCGAGTTCGCGGATGAACGTGGCGGTCTCCGCGCGGCTCATGATGCGCGAAGCCAGGGAGATACGCGGACCGGCGGCGATCGGCGCGGGATGAGGAGACGAAGAAGCGGCGCGAGCGACGGCCTTTGCCAATCCGTTGGAGCCCAGGGGCTCGACGGATGTGGGCGTTTCGCCACGGCGCATGAGTTCACGCACGGCCGCGGCGCGGTCTGGCGCCTCGATCGTCGCGGCGGAGCCGCCGCCCAGGGTTCTGTAAGAAAACGTCGCCATGCGTGCAAACCTATCCGGCCAGTTCCTCGGCGTCCTGCGTGGCGCGGAGAACTTCATCGACTGTGGTGAGGCCGGTCGCGGCCTTCTGCATGCCGTCGCTGCGCATGCTCTGGTATTCGGGACCGACGAGCTTGAGGAGTTCCATCGTGCTGGCGCGGCGGCTCATCGCCTGGCGGAGCAGGCCGTTGGTGAGCATGAACTCGAAGAAACCGATACGGCCGCGCATGCCCTTGCCGCCGCACTTCTCGCAGCCGGCGCCGCGCCACGCCTGGCCGCCCTCGAACATGCCGATCTCGTTGGGGGCGATGCGGTGGCGGACCTCCTCGGGCACGGGGATGCGCTGCTTGCACGTCTGGCAGAGCTTGCGGCCCAGACGCTGGGCGAGCACTCCTTCGAGCACGCTGGCGAGCAGGAAGGGCTCGATGCCCATGTCGAGCAGGCGGCCCACGGCGCTGGAGGCGTTGTTGGTGTGCAGGGTGCTGAAGAGCAAGTGGCCGGTGAGGGCGGCGCGGACGCTGATCTCGGCGGTCTCGAAGTCGCGGATTTCACCGACCATGATGACGTCGGGGTCCTGGCGGAGGATGCTCCGCAGGCCATCGGCGAAACCCAGGCCGCGCTTGGGGTTCACAGGGATCTGGTTGACGCCGGAGAGTTCGTACTCGACCGGGTCTTCGATGGTGATGATCTTGAGGGTGGGGTCGTAGAGCTTGGTGAGTGCGGCGTAGAGCGTCGTGGTCTTGCCGCTGCCGGTGGGGCCGGTGACCAGGGCCATGCCGTGGGGCAGGTCGATGAGCTTCTGCATCGAACCGCGATCGCGCTCTCGCATGCCCAGAGTGGCGAGGTCGAGGGTGATGGCCTCCTTGTCGAGGATGCGCATCACAACGCTCTCGCCGTAGAGCGTAGGGACGGTGCTGACGCGGATGTCGATCTTGCGGCCCTCGAAGCGCAGGGAGATGTGGCCGTCCTGCGGGGCGTAGCGCTCGGCGATGTTCATGCCGGCCATGATCTTGACACGGCTGGTGATGGCGGGCTGGAGCTGCTTGGGCGGGGGCTCCTGCTCCACGAGCACGCCGTCGATGCGGTACTTGACGGCGAGTTTCTTCTCGAAGGGCTCGACGTGCACGTCGCTGGCGCGGGCGCGGATCGCTTCCAGGATGACGAGGTTGACCAGGTTGATCAGCGAGGGCTGCTCCGCCATGCGGTGCAGGTCGTCGGCCTCGATCGCTTCGAGGTTGCTGACCAGCTCTTCTTCGGCGCCTCCGCCGCCGAGCCGCGCGGCCATCTGCGCGGCGGTGATGCCGTAGAGCTCACGCATCAGCTCGGCGAAAATCTCGCGGGTGGCGCCGACTCGCTTGACGGGCTTGCCGGAGAAGACGGCGACCTCATCGCCGGCGGCGAAGTCCGTGGGCTCCATCATCGCGACGAGGAGCTTGTGCCCCTCGAAGGCGTAGGGGATGGCGCGGAGACGGACGGCCTGTTCGGCGGTGAGCAATGCGGCCGCGCCCGGATCCGGGCGCGGCTTCTGCGTGAGCGTGGGCGTAGGGGGCTTGGCGGGCTTTTCGGCTTCGCCGTTGCGGTGCGGCTCGCCGGTCGCCGGGATAGGTGGTGTTGCGGTTGTTTGATCGCTCGTCACTTCGCTTCTTGCTCCTGGTCCTCAAGGTCGGGCATGAACTCCGCCATCGGGTTCATGGGCTCCACCTTCTTCTCGGGAAGGCGTGACTTCTGATCCGCCGTGAGGATCGCTTCGAGTTTTTCCTTCGTCTTGTCGTCGAGTTCCTTGCGTGCGTCGCGGGCCTGCTTGGCGGGATCATTGGGGTCCCCGCCGCCCATCATTCCCTGCATCATCACCATCACGGATCCGCCGGCCTTGTCTTCCCGTTCCTCGGTGGCCTTGGCCCACTTCTCGTTGCACACCGCCTGGTCACGCTGGTAGCCCTCCCGCAGGGTCGTGAGTGATTCCTTCTGCTCCGCGGAAAGATCCTTGAAGCCCAACGCCGCGTCGAACAGCTTGTCGGTGTGCGATGGCTTATATACGCGGGGGAAGGAGCGGCGTTTCACCTCGGTCTCGAAGCGGGCCCGTGCGTCTTCGGCCATCATCGGTGCCAGCTGGCGGGCGGCGGTGCGGTTGAGATCCCGCACTTCCTTGGCGCCGTCGTAGAACTTGCGCATCATCTCCTCGATCTTCTTCATGTCGAACATGCCCTCGCCCTCGAACATGCTCTTCTGGGATTCCTCCGCGGCCTTGGTGAAGGCCACCAGGAGCTTGTCGACATCGAGCTCCCACCGCTCCAACGTGTCGGCGAACTCGGCATTGCCGGCGGGAGCGGACTTGGTCTTTTCGACCACCGCGATGAGATCGACGGCCGAGCCGCTGACGAAGCCGAAACGCAGCCCCTGTTCGCGGCGGCGGTAGCGCTCCACCTTGACCCACTTCTCGGCCTGGGCGTCGGTGAGGATCGCCTTGAGATCGTTGAAGAACCCCTTTTCGAGCTCCTGGCCCTTCTTGGCCATTTCCTGGCTCATGGCCTTGATGTCTTTCTGGTACGCCTGGAAGTCGCCGTCGCGCATCTTCTCGACGGAGGCCTGCATTTTGGCCTGGAAGTCCTTCATGAGAGCGCGGGTGGCGGTCTGGTTGCCTTCGAGCAGGGTCGTGGCGGTTTCTTTCTGGTCTTTGTCGAGGCCGAGGATTTTGGCGTACGCGTCCAGGCCTCGCTTGGTGATGGAGTCGGGGATGGCGCCGTTGGCACCCATGCCTCCGAACATCGCCTGGGCGTGCGCACGCGGCGACCAGCTGAGGATGAGCACCGCCGCCATCAGCACCCCGACAATTACCCCAACGCCCGAACGACTCGCGCGCCTCACCATGATTCTGACTCCTTGTGAATCATTCTTGATACGCACCTTCCCCGACCAGAGTATCACACCGGGGTCGCGGTGCCAGTGACCTACCTACGCCACGGCGGGAGCATTTCTTGCATGATGGCGGCTTGGGAGAAGCGGAGGTGGTACCGCAACTAAATGAGAGTCGGGCTGAACAGTGCAGTTCGAAAGCTGAATACTCCACCGGATTGAGGGAGTTACGGAGAAACCATAGACTCGCCACTACCCGCTCATAACTCTAACGTCGATGACCCACCCGGCAACTGGACGAAGTCTTGAAAGGACCTATAACTCAACGTCGCTGGGAGTCGATCGCGAGTTGGGCGTACACCCCGTTTCGTCACCGCCTTGTCAAATCCGGCGCCCGATAGCATCGTTCCTGTTCTCTGTGGCGTACATTGTTCGGGTGGGGGATCTCGAATGATCCCGTTCGCCTCGGAGCCTGCAATGAAGCCACTCCGTGGTCGATATCCCTGTGGGAGCCCCGAGGCCTCCACATCGGCCCGTGCATCCAATTTCGTCGAAGGAATCGCGCGATGACCACCGGGGGCAACCAGCACGACAGCACGCATGACGCACGCCCAGTGCTCGCGCCGATCATCGCCTCGCTCAAACGGGTGCGGTCCGCAGCGCGAACGCAACTGGTGACGCAGCGCGGGTTGTGGTTGATCGCGGCGGCGGTGGTGGCGGCGCTGGCGCTGGGAGCGGCCGACTACATGCTGCGGCTGCCGATGGCGATCCGCATTCTGCACCTGGCGGCGGGCGTGTGCGTGCTGGCGGTGTGGTTCAAGCGGTGGGTGGCGCCGGCGATCGGGTTCAAGCCGTCGCTGACGGATGTTGCGCTGCGGCTGGAGCGGTTGGAGCCCGCGAGGGGTGCGGGGCTGACGGGGGTGCTGGCGTCGGGGCTTGAGTTGGCGGATCGCCCGGCGGAAACGGGAACGCAGCGGGAGTTGCAGGGGTTCGTCGCCGCGTCGGCGGCGGAGCGATATTCAAACTTCATCCGCACGGCCCGTTTCTTTGACCGGCGGTTGCTGGTGCGGAGCATGGGCGCGATGGTGCTTGCGGCGGCTCCGATCGCGGCGCTGGTGGCGCTGGCTCCCGCGCATCTGCGCATCGGGGCGGCGCGGACGCTGACGCCGTGGGCGGATGTGTCGTGGCCGAAACGCACGGGGGTTGTGGATGTTGGAGCGCCGGTGGCGCACCCGCGGGGCACCGCCCTGGCGCTGCGGGCGCTGCTGACGCGATCGGATCGGGCGGCGGCGAAGACGGACATCACGCTTTCGTACCGGCTTGTGGCCGATGGGCAGAGCGGGCCCGAGCAACGGGTGAGGATGACACCGCAGAACAAGACCTCAGAGACTATGGCGTCGGACGGATCGACGGTGAGCGGCGACCTGTTCGAGCGGCTGCTTGATCCGGACGCGATCGCTGTGTCGGACGCGAAGGCGGGCACGAAGGTGTCGCTGGAGTACTGGTTCAGGACTTCGGATGATGAGACCACGCCGCGGCGGGTGCTGATCGTGCAGCCGCCGGCGATCGTGACGGCGAACGCGGCGGTGACGCCGCCGGCGTACGCGGCGCCGTACCTGGCGACCAAGACAGAGTCCAAGAGCGGGGAGTGGCTGGTGGGCGACCGCAACATCGGTCCGGGTGCGCCGCAACGGGGCATCGTGGGTCCGGTGCTGGCGGGATCGAAGGTCGAGCTTTCGTTCACGTTCAACAAGGCGCTGCCGAAACTGAGCGAACTGCCGGGGACGGAGTCGGCGCAGGCCGGGAAGTGGGCGGCGGAGTTCTTCCCCGGTGTTGATTCCGAGTCGGACGTGGCGGTGAGGGCGGTTGAGAACCAGGGGTTTGCGCTGTCGTTCACGGCGCAGCATTCGGTGCGGCTGCCGATCCTGCTGAAGGATGAGTACGGGATCGCGGCCACGGACGACTTTGCGGTGCGGATCGAAGTGCTCGACGATCGCCCACCCACCGCCAACGTGATCGAACCGTCGCAGGATGAATCGGTGCTGCCGACGGCGGCGGTGCGGGTGGCCGGTGAAGGCCGCGACGACGTGGCGCTGCGCGAGGTGGCGATCGAATCGACCACGGCGCGGCCTCCGAAGGACTCCGCGGGCGCACCGCCGACGGCGGACGGGGATCCGCAGCGGCTGGCGTCGGCGAACGCGCAGAGCGCGGCGGTGGCTGTGGCGGGCGGCGCGGAAGTGCCGAACTCCGCGACGCTGGTGCGTGCCGCGACGACGCTGGATCTGTCGCCGCTGAAGCTGAACCCGGGGGATGAGGTGTGGCTGACGACGCTGGCGTCGGACGTGTTCGAGCTCAAGGGCGAAGCGCGTGCGCCGGTGGTGTCGGCGAGGCGGCGGCTGCGGATCATCTCCGAGGGTGAGCTTGTCGAGCAGGTGCGGGCCGAGTTGTCGGCGCTGAGAGAGGCCGCGAAACGGGCGGAGCAGGAGCAGTCCAAGGTATCTACGCGATCGCAGGAGGCCGCGGCGAGCGATCGTGCTGCGGCGGAGATGGCGCCGCGGCAGGACGCGGTGACGGATCGGCTGCGGCCGATGCAGGAGGCGGTGCAGCGGCTGAGCAAGCGGGTCGATCGCAACCGCATGAACGACAAGGCGCTCGAGGGTGTGCTCAAGGACGCGGGCGAGCTGGTGGAAGCGGCGAGCAAGGAGTCGTCCAAGGCGTCGGACGCGCTGGACCGGCTGACCAAGCCCGCGGACAACCGGGCGAACAACCCCGACGTGCGCAAGGCGGCCGAGGAGCTGAGCAACGCGCAGAAGCAGGTTGAAGAGGACCTGTCGCAGTTGGCGAACATGCTCGACCGGGGGCAGGACGACTGGGCGGTGCGTCGCGCGATCGAGAAGATGCTGGTGGAGCAGAAGCAACTGCGGGCGCAGACCAAGTCGGCGGGCGAGGCGAGCCAGGGCAAGAAATCGACCGAACTGACTGAGAAAGAGAAGGAAGAACGGGCGAGGCTGGCCAAGGAGCAGCAGGACCTGGCGCGCAAGACCAACGCGATGGTGGCGGCGGTGGGCCAGCGATCGCAGCAGATGCAGCAGTCGGATCCTGCGCAAGCGCAGGCGATGAAGAACGCCGAGCAGAAGGCCCAGAGCGAGAACCTGGCGAAGAACCAGGAGAAGGCCGCGGAGCAGATCAAGCAGAACAAGACCGGCGACGCGGAGCAGTCGCAGGAGCAGGCCGAGAGCACGCTGCAATCGATGCTGGAGGAACTGGACAAGAGCCAGCAGCGTCGCGACGAGGCGCTGCGGCGGGTGCTGGCGGACGTGATGGAGTCGATCCGCAAGCTGGTGGCGCGCCAGGAGGCTGAGTTGGCGCAGCTAGGGCAGGCCGCGGCTGGGCAGCGCGAGCTCAAGGGCCTGGATTCGGCGATGATCACGCTGCAGCAGAACACGCTGGCGGTGGTGACGACGGTGAAGAGCCAGATGCGCGGGGCGGATTCGCTGGCCTCGCTGCTGACGGGCGCGGGCGAGGCGCAGAGCGCGGCGGTGGTGGCGCTTCGGGGAACGCCGCCGGACCAGCCGGAGGCGGACGCGAACGAGCGGATCAGCCTCAAGCGGCTCCGTGACGCGCTGGCCGAGGCGCAGAAGCTCGAGGAAGATGCGCAGGAGCGGGAAGAAGACCGCAAGCGCGGCGAACTGAAGAAGGCGTACAAGGAACTTCTGGAACTTCAGGTGGTGCTGACCGCCGACACCTCGCCGCTGGTGGGCAAGGAACTCAACCGCCGCCAGCGGGCGGATGCCAGGGCGCTGGGCTCGCGGCAGGAAGAGATCCGCGGCAAGATGGCCGAGCTGCGTGAAAAGACATCGGAGTTCGCCGAGGTGAAACTCTTTGACTACGCGCATACGCGGTTCGACGCGGCCGGCAACGCGGCGACCAAGCCGTTGAACGAGGGCTCGGCCCCGGCGAGCGTGGGACGCGACCAGACATCGATGGTGCGGATCCTGCAGGGGCTGGTGCAGGCCCTGGACGACGCCGAGAAGAAGAAGGACGACTTCCGCGAGGATGAATCTGAAGGCCAGGGGCAGGGCCAAGGCCAGGGCCAGCAACAGTCACCGCTGATCCCGCCGATCGCGGAGTTGAAACTGCTGCGGGCGATGCAGGCCGAGGCGGCGGACCGGACGCACGCCGCGGCGGACGCGAACAACGACGCGGCGGAACTCGAAGCTGTGACGACGCTGCAGACGGACCTGACGAAGTACGCCAAGGAACTGCTCGAGAAGCTCACGCAGGAGCGTCAAGAGAAGCCACCGGCCACGGAGCGCAACTGATGAGACCGATCGCACTCTTGAGGCTGTTGGCGGTGCTGCCGTGGCTGGCGGGGGTGTCGCATGCGCGGCCGCAGCCCCCCACCGCTCCGCCGCCGGCGGAACCGACGCTTGATGAACTGCTCAAGCTCCCCAAACCGGCGCCCAAGGAGAAGCCCTCCGAGACCAAGCCGGACGACGCGGCGGGCGACAAGGCGGCGGAGAAGCCCGCGCGGCCGGTGGATCCGGCCAAGGCGGAGTTGGACCGCCAACTGGCCGAGCAAGCGGCGAAGGATGATTTCGAGGAGGCGGTGAGCCTGATGGAGCAGAGCACGGAGCGTCTCTCGCGGTCCGGCGATGCCGGCGTGGACACGCAGCGGCTCCAGAAACAGACGCTTGATCGGCTGGACAAGCTCATCGACATGGCCAAGAAGCAGAAGAGCAAGAGCAAGTCCAAGAGCAAAAGCAAGCAGAACTCGGATTCGCAGAGCCAGAGCCAGCAGCAGCAATCCAGCCAGTCGCAACAACAGCAGTCGCAGCAGGCCCAGGCGCAGGGCGGGGCGAACACTCCGCTCAACCCCGACGGCAAGCTCAACCCGCCGCCGGGCGCGGGGGCGGCGTGGGGCGGGCTGCCCGAGCGGCTGCGCGATGCGCTGATGCAAGGGTCGGGGGACAAGGTAAGCTCCACGTGGGAATCGCTGACGCGCGAGTACTACAAGCGGTTGGCGGAGCAGGCCCCGGGCGAAGGAGCCCCGCGATGAACAGCCGAAACGCGTGGTTCGCGGCGGGGTTGGCGTCGAGCCTGCTGTGCGGCGGATGGACGGGCGTGCCGAACGAGTTGTGGCAGCCCGAGGCGCCCAAGCCGCGGCCGACAGGGGTGCCGGAGTCGGCGGCGAACAATCCGATCGCTGACGAGATCACGCCGCAGGCCGAGCGGGCGATCGCCAAGGGCCTGGCGGCGCTGGCCCGGGCGCAGAACGCGGACGGTTCGTTCGGCGAGGCGCAGATGGGGCGGAACGTCGCGGTGACCGCGCTGGCGTGCATCGCGATGATGGGCGACGGCAACCTGCCCGGACGCGGGGCGTACGGCGAGGTGGTTTCCAAGGGGCTTGAATACATCCTCAAGAACGCCTCGGAGAGCGGGCTCATCGCGACCCCCAACGCCACGAGCCCGATGTACGGCCATGGGTTCGCCACGCTCTTCCTGGGCGAGGTGTACGGCATGACGCAGGGCGGGGGCGACTCCGACCTGACGGACCGTGTGCACCGAGCGCTGCTGCGGGCGGTGCAACTGATCGAGAAGTCGCAGAACGATGAAGGGGGCTGGCGGTACAACCCGGTGGCGTTCGACGCGGACGCGAGCGTGACGATCTGCCAGATCATGGCGCTGCGGTCGGCGCGCAACGCGGGGCTTGAGGTCTCCAAGAAAACGATCGACAACGCGGTGCAGTACGTGCGGAGCCTGCAGAATCCGGACGGGGGCTTCCGCTACCAGGCACCTGGAGGCCCCAGCGCCTGGCCACGGTCCGCGGCGGGCGTGGCGAGCCTGTATTACGCTGGCATCTACGAAGACCGCGTGATCGACGACGGGATCAAGTACCTGTTCGCGAACGCGATGCCCGGGCGAGGGGAGGGGCAGCAGATCCACTTCTTCTACGGGCACTATTACGCGGTGCAGGCGATGTTCCTGGCGGGCGGGGAGTCGTGGGCGAAGTGGTGGCCGGAGATCCGGCGGGTGCTGCTGGCGATGCAGGACGACCGGGGGTATTGGGACGATCAGAGCGCCGGCCGTGATTACGGCACGGCGATGGGCCTCATCATCATGCAAATGCCCAAGCGGTATCTGCCGATCTTCCAGAAATGAAACGCACGCTCCACATCACGACGATCGCGTGCCTCCTGTGCGCCGGCACGGCGGGCGGGCAGAGCACGCCGCCCACCGCGGCCACACCGGCAACCGCTGCCGCGCCGCGGCCGCAATCGCTGCCCCGGGTGTTCGTCGATTACTCGCTGCGTCAGAGGACACTGCGGCTCACGGGCATCTCCGAAGATTCGATCTCCGCGATCGCCGAGAACGGCAAGGCGGCGCAGATCTCGCGGAGCGAAGTGCTGGCGATCATGCCGCAGATCACTCACGCGAGCGTGACGCCCGCGGGAGGCGAACTCAACGTGTGGCGGGACCCTTCGCTCAAGGATGAAGCGCCGCTGGGGCGGTGCGACCTGGTCGACGGGCAGATCATCCCGGGTCTGCTGTGGCCGGCGGGGACCAAGGGCGATCACGTGGGGTGGGACAGCCGGCTGTGGGGCAAGCTCTCGCTGCCGCTGGAGTCGCTGTGCGTGCTCACGCTGCGCAACGGCGGCAGCGGCAAACGTGACGGGGTGAAGAACGACGTGGTGTGGTTCGCCAACGGCGACCGAACCTCCGGCTTTGTCGCGTCGGTCGGCGAGACCATTTCATTGGAGCACGAGGGCAAGACCAACACATTCCCCGCCGAGCGGGTCGCGGGGATCGGGTTCACCAACGCGCGAACGGCCTCAAAGGGAATCTGGTTCTGGCTGTACGACGGCACAGTCGGGGCGACCTCATCGCTCACGGCGACGCGGGACACGGCGAAGGTGACCGCGAGCATTCCATCGCTCTCCGAGCCACCGTCCGCGACGCTGGATCCGGACGAGATCCGGGCGATCGCGTTTGATCGCGGGCGGCTGGCGACGCTGGCGGGGCTGCCGCTGCGGGGTTCGGGGGCCGCGGCGAACCGAAGGTGGACGCCTGTGCCGATCATCGCCGATCCCAAGAACGCGCCGCTGGGCGCTGCGGACATCGAACTGCCCGGGCCGATGTCGGCGGAATGGGAACTGCCAGCGGGTGCGCAGCGGCTGAGCGCTCTGTGCGAGCTGCCCCCGACGTGCCACGCGTGGGGAGACTGCGAACTGTTCGTGGAACTGGTGCTGCCCGGGGGGCAGTCGCGGGCGTTGTGGCAGCACCGGTTGAACGGCGCTGATCCGGAGGCCTCGTTCAACATCACGCTCGAAGGGGTGGCGAGCGACAAGCCCACACTGGTCCGCCTGCGGATCGATCCGGGTGAGAACGGGCCGATCCAGGACCGGGTGATCATTCGGCGCGCGTTGATTCTGGTCGGCAGCGGGGCGGGGCCTCGTTAGAGCGGGCCACACGTCACACAACGCAGGTCGTGATTGCGCGAGCAAGGGCGTACGTCGTAGGCGGTGGTGCGTATCAAGCGACAAGCGTGTTCGGGTGCGGGACGGCTTCGGTGATTCGGAAGCGCGTGTTCGTATCGCGAAACACCCGAGCGGGCTACCCTTTGCCCTCGTGTTATCTGCCCTTCGGAGAACTCCCGGTTGACCAGAACTCAATTCTCAGTGTGCCGCCGCGTGGTGCTCGCCGTCCTGTTCGCCCTGCCGCTCGCGGCGTGCCAATCCGGGCATGTGTACATGCTGTCTCGTCCCAAGGTCGCCACGCCGTGCACGGCGGTGACGTTCCACGAGGGCGATTCGGTCATCGAGATGGAGCCGGAGTACAAGACGCACTTTGAGAATCAACTGGCCGAGCAGCTCAAGAGCAAGGGACTCTTGAGCACACCGGCGAACCAGGAAGGGACGTTGAACCTGGAGTACCGCTTCGTGCTGTACGACGCGGGTCACGCGCCCACCCGCGTGACGGCGGCGCTGATCAACCTGTCGGGCATTCCGACCGGTTCGCTCGGGTACGGCGTGCTGGGCGTGGAAGCGTACTTCCGCGATGCGCAGGGGCACGAAGTGGCTCACGTCATCGCCGATGGTCCGATCGACGGGTTCGACGGCTCCACCGAAGGCGGCCTTGAGACCGCGGCGGAGAGCCTGGCGAACTTCGCGAAGAACCGGCTGGCGGTGCCGACGACGACGCCGGTCGCGACTCTAGTGAAGCCGGATTCGACCGTGGCGAACTAGCGGAGAGGGATCCGGGATTCGGGATTCGGGATTCGGGATTCGGGAATCGAGCCATCACAAGAAATGTGGAAACGGGTTTGAGTTCCGAGGGTCATTCCGCGCGCGGGTCAGCGTGTGGGGATCAGGCGTTTGGGGTTCGGGCGCGGGAGATCCAGCCGGCGCACGTGCCGAGCAGCGATGACCTGTCGATAGGCTTGTTGGCGAAGTCGTCGCACCCGGCGTTGAGGCATCGGGCCCGGTCTTCGTTGCCGGTGTGGGCGGTGAGCGCCACGATCGGTCGCCGGTAGCCCGAGGCACGCAGTTCTCGCGTCGCCGAGTAGCCGTCGAGCACGGGCATCTGCATGTCCATCAGGATGAGATCGAACGGCGAAGCGGTCGCGGCGTCAACAGCCTGCCGTCCGTCCCCCACCACCGTGACCGTCGCGCCGGCCTTGCGGAGAACGTGGGCGATGAGGCGCTGGTTGTCCGGGCCGTCTTCGGCGAGCAGGATCGAACCGGTCAGCGTGATCGGTGCGGCCTGAGCGGAGGAGGATGACGCCACGGGGAGGGGCGCGGTGGGATCGATCCATTCATCGGGCGCCGTGTGCCCGATGGGGATGCGCAGCGTGAACTCGGAGCCTTCGCCGACCTTGCTGGTCACCGTCACGTCCCCGCCGAGCAAGTTGGCGAGGCGTTTGGAGATGCACAGGCCAAGACCGGTGCCGCCGAACCGTCGCGTGGTGGTTTCATCGGCCTGCTGGAATGCGCGGAACAGCCGCCCGACCTGATCGGGCGACATTCCGATGCCGGTATCGCGGACGGAGATGGAAAGTTCCTGGCCGACGACGGCGGTGGTGATCGTCACGGTGCCCTGCGGTGTGAACTTCACGGCGTTGCTGGCGAGGTTCAGAAGGATCTGGCGCAGGCGGGTGGGGTCGGTGCGGATGGTGCGTGGGATGGCGCCTCGGAACCGAACGTCCAGCCCGATGCCGTTGCCGGCGGCCTGGGCGCGGACCATTGATTCAACATCGGCGATGATCTGCATCGGCGAGCAGGGGATCGACTCGACCGTCATCTTGCCGGCCTCGACCTTCGAGACGTCGAGCAGATCGTTGATCAGGTCGAGCAGGTGGCGGCCGTTGCGGTGGATGGTTTCGATGTGCGCGTCGTGTTCCGCGTCGGAGATTCCCGGGGCGCGGAGCAGATCGGCGTAGCCCAGGATGGCGGTCATCGGGGTGCGGATCTCGTGGCTCATGTTCGCCAGGAACGAGGTCTTGGCGTTGCTGGCCTCTTCGGCGACGGACTTGGCCTGGCGGAGCAGGTCCTCGGCCTTGATGCGGGCGGTCACATCCTCCAGCAGACCGACGTGCGCGATCATCGCGCCGTCGCGGACGATCGGGGCGACGTTGATGGACACCCACGCGTCGTCGGACGCGGCGGAGCGGAATCGCCCGCTGAAGGCTCGCCCGTTCGAGAGCGCCGCTCGCCACTGCCCGGCGGCGGTGTCGCGGTCGGCGGGGTGGAGCGTCTGGGGCCACTCGAAGCCCAGCGGCGCTTCTGCGCCCAGGCCCGTCAGAGCGCGGAAGGCGGTGTTGACGTACGTGGTGGCGCCGGCGCCGGTGGCGACAAAGATGCCAAGCGGCGCGCTCTGCGCCATGGCGCGGAAGAGTTCCTCGCTCTCTTCGAGCGACCGGCGGGACGCGTCCAGGCGTTCGAGCGTGACGTTGATGTCGTGCGCCAGACCGGCGATCTCGTCGCCGCCCAGTTCGCGGACGCGGCGGCCGTCGCCGCGGCCGATGGCGGCCAGGTCCGCGCCGAGCTTCGCGACGCGTCTGAGCACGACGCTGTCGATGAGGGCCAGGAAGATCACGGCGAACACAAGCCCGGCGGTCCAGAGCATGAGCGCGAGGTGGCGCAACGCCATGCGCCCCTGGGCCATGATGGTGCGGTCGACCTCGATCCGGAGTACGAGTTGTCCAACGCCGTCGGCCTGGGGAATGAGCATCGAGGCGGCGATCGAACTGTCTGTCAGGGGCTCGACCACCGGCTCCCGGGTGGCGGGCGCCCCCGGACCCAGTGGCATCAGCCGGGGCGAGACGTCGGCGAGTTTGGCGATCACGGCCAGGTCCGTGTCACCCAGCACGCGACCGAAGAGGAGGGCTCCTCGCACCGGCCCCTTGCGGGCGCTGGTGAGGATCGGCTGGGCGACCACGAGGAGAATCTCGCCGGTGGAGCACAGGAGCAGCCCTCCGGACGCTTCTCCCGCGAGGGCTTTGGGGATCATCTTC
>JBGAMO010000278.1:0-2621 GCA_044222845.1 Phycisphaerales bacterium | reverse complement strand
TCTCGCAGGATGCGCAATTCGCGGGTGTCGCCCAGGTCGAGCGCCGAAAGCGCGGGGGGTGCGGCAAGCTGCTCGGCGGCAAAGTCGAGAATCATGTGGTCTCCAGAAGAAAAAATACGCACCGAGTGAGCGAAGGAAACCCCGCTCTCGAGGAGAGGTCGCGTCAGGACAACGAACTCCCGTGTCCGGCATTGCACCGTCCGTAGATGTTGGGCGGGTGTTCCGCCAAAGCGCCGGCATCGATGTCAAACTGGAGGAACTTCGCCCGTTCTTGGATTGCCGCCGCAGCACAGAATACTGTCTTTGCATGAGCACCCGAATCCAGGCCCTCATCAAGTCGTTGAACGCCCCACAGCGCTTCTGGTGGCACCACATGTTCAACGCCGACTATGTGCCGCCCGTGTATTCGTTCATGACTAACGACGAGTGGGACACGCTGGCGGCGTGGTATCACGACTCGCACGCGAACAACTACCACGGCGGGTGCCAGGTGCCGTTCCTGAGCTTCATCCAGGCGCTGGTGATGGGGAGCGGGATCACGTCGGTGGTGCAGCTCGGGCACTACGCGGGGTACTCGACGCTCATGACCGGCTTCATGCTCCGGCACCTCGGGGCCAAGCACGCGCTTTACACCATCGACATCGACAAGAAATTGTGCGACTTCACTCGCAAATGGGTCGAACACGCCCGGTTGAGCGATGTCGTCAAGGTTGTGTGCAGCGACTCCGCCGCCATCGAGCAGCCCTCGCTCGCCAAGGCCTATCTCGGGCAGTCTCCAGCACTTCTGATCATCGATTCGTCGCACATCTACGAGCATACGGTCCGCGAGCTTGACCTGTGGTATCCCGCGATGCGCCCCGGAGGGTTCATGCTGTGCCACGATTCATCGGAGTACGCCCGCCAGTTCGACGCGACCGGCCAGGGCGGCGTGCTTCGCGCCTTGGACGAGTGGCGCGGCAAGCACCCGGAAGTCAGCTCGATCAATGTTGTGAACGGTGCGGCCCTCCATCTTCGCACCGAGGTCTACAAGGACTCGTGCGGCGCCTGCCTGATGCAGGTCCCCGTGCCGCTCTCGCCCGACGCGCCGATCAAGGTGAAGGTACCCGCACAGAAGCCTGCCGAGGCGGGGACCGCCAAGGCCTGACGCGCTACCCTGATTCGTTGGAGATTCCGGGCTCTGTTGTCAGGGCTTGGCCAGCGCCGAGGCCGCCGCATGTCGATCGCAACGAGGGAAAAGCTGCCCACGCCGCGCGCGAAGGGTGTGGATGATGCGGCCGGGTTGCCGTCGTCGTCGCCCGCGATTTCCGTTTGCAATCTCAGCAAGGCGTACCAGATCTACGCCCGCCCGGTCGACCGCCTGAAGCAGGCCCTCTTCCGCTGGAAGCGCCAGTACTTCCAGGACTTCTGGGCACTCCGCGACATCTCGTTCAACGTGGCGAAGGGCGAGACTGTCGGCATCATCGGGCGCAACGGCTCGGGCAAATCCACCCTTCTGCAGGTCGTCGCGGGCATCCTTGCCCCGACCCAGGGCGAGGTGCGGGTCCAAGGCCGCCTGTCGGCCCTGCTCGAATTGGGGGCAGGGTTCAACCATGAGTTCACCGGGCGGGAGAACGTTTACCTGGCCGCGGCGTTGCACGGCCTGTCGCGCCAGGAAACCCGCGACCTCATGCCCGCCATCGAGGACTTCGCCGACATCGGCGACTTCATCGACCAGCCCGTCAAGACCTATTCCAGCGGCATGTTCGTGCGCCTGGCGTTCGCGGTCGCGGCCCAGGTCCGCCCCGACATCCTGATTGTCGATGAGGCGCTGGCGGTGGGCGACATCTTCTTCCAGCAGAAGTGCATGCGCTTCATGCGCGACGAACTCGCCCACGCGACCAAGATTCTCGTGACACACTCGATGGATTCGGTCGCCACGCTGTGCGACCGCGCGATCGTGCTCCACAAGGGCCGGCAGATGTTCGACGGCCCGCCCGCCGAGGCGATCGAGTTCTACACCAAGCTTGTTCACACGGAAGAGTTCTCGCGCGGGCGCACGCCGGCGGCGAAGGAGACGGGCGGCACGCCGATGCCGATCAAGGTCGAGCACGCGGACAATTCCCTGCCCTGGGTTGAGGTGACCCCCGACGATCGGGGCGGCGCGGGTGAGGTCGTGATCGAGCGCGTCGCGCTCACCGACCAGAAAGGCCGAGCGGCCCAAGCCCTCAAGCCCGGCGACCCCTTCTCCTGCCACATCCAGGTCCGCACGGATCGCGCCAAGAAGCAGCTCATCTTCGGCTCGATGGTCGTTGATCGCTTCGGGAAGAACGTCTGCGGCGACAACAGCCTGTCATCGCCCGGCAAGCTCGTCGATCTGCCCGGCCCGGGTCACTACCACGCGCGCCTTGACTATCGCTGGCCCGATCTCTTTCCGGGTGAGTACACGATCACCTTCGGCGTGGGCGAGGGCAACGACCCGCTGCACCACGCGATCCAGTGCTGGGCCCACAACGTCGCCGCGGTCAGCGGCATCAGCCCCGGCAAGGCGATCCACGGCCTGTTCACCAACCCGCTGCGCGGCTTTGAGTTCACCATCCTCAGCGACGCCGGGACGCGCCAAGACGACCCGGGCAACGACGCCG
>JBGAMO010000277.1:0-2651 GCA_044222845.1 Phycisphaerales bacterium | reverse complement strand
CGACCCGCGTGAACATGCTGTTCGAGCGGTTCATCAGCAAGGAACGCGACGAACCCCCGGACATCGACATTGATTTTGAGCACGAGCGGCGCGAGGAAGTGATCCAGCATCTCTACCGCAAGTACGGCCGCGACCGCGCCGCGCTCACCGCCGAAGTCATCAGCTACCGGGGCCGATCCGCGATCCGCGATGTTGGCAAGGCGTTGGGGCTTTCGAGCGACACGCTCGGGATGATGGCCAAGGACATCGAATGGTGGAACGACACGCCCGACGATTCCGGCCGGCTTCGCGGGCTGGGGCTCAATCCCAAGGATCCCCATATCGCCCGCGTCGTCTCGCTCGCCCGCGTTGCCCTCGCCTCCTATGAAGCCGCTTCGCAGCGGGCCGTCCGTGAAGCCCGCACGGCGTGGATCGACCTGGACACCGCGTCACGGCTCACCGAGCAGTACCGCGCCACGGTGCTGGCCCTCTCTGAGCGGAACCTCACGCTTGCCGAGGCCGCGCTCAAGGCGGGCCAAGCCGATGTGACCGTGCTCCTCGATGCCCAGCGTGAACTGATCGAGGCCCGTCGGACGCTGCTCGAGCTTGAGCGTGATGGGGCGCTCGCCGGGATCGAGCTGGAGCGGGCGGCGGGCGGCCTATTGCGCTAGAGATTTGATTTTCGGTCTATGGAAGGGTGTCCCTGCGCGGCGGTGTGGCGCTGCAACGTTGTGCCTTGGTGTAACCGTGTGCGAACCCGGGCATCGAACTAGACGTACATACTGGGGGGGAGTATACTTCGGAAAGGAAACCAGCCATGAACACGACCACGACGAATCTCTCTTCCACCACCGCCGGCCCGGCCTCGTTCACGCTCACCATTGACGGCATGACCTGCGGGCACTGCGTGCGGGCCGTCACCGAGGCGCTGGCCGCCGTGCCGGGCGTGGGCGTCCGGTCGGTCGCGGTGGGCAGTGCGCAGATCACCGCGCTGGACGTGTTGACCGTGGCCCGGGCCGTCAACGCGCTGGGCGAGGCCGGGTACGAGGCGAAGGCGAGCGAGGTGTCGGCGGGAACCGCTGCTCAAGCGGTCCCCGGCGCTTCGTGCTGCGGCGGCGCGAAGAAGGATGCCGCGCGGGGCAGATGCTGCGGCTGAGAGCGGCGTGCGTTGCGGCGAGCAATGTGGACAACGAAGAGGTCATCACCCATGACGAAGCAGAGTTCGGCGAGCAATGGACGAGCGGGCACTGCCAAAAGCGGTGCGATCGTGAGCGGCAGAGCGCACACTCCTGTGGAAGGTACGGCCAGCGCGGCGTGCTGCGGGTGCGGTGCGGCGGCTGGGCTGGAGGCCGCACGCGATGGCGTCGGGCCTGGCGCGCACGCGGCGGGCGTGGACCCCGACCTCAAGGCGGCGAACCTGAAACACCTCAAGCGGATTGAGGGGCAGGTGCGGGGGATCGCCGCGATGATCGGGGAGGACCGCTACTGCGCCGACATCATCCAGCAGTGCGCGGCGGTGCAGGAGTCGCTGCGGTCGGTCGCCAAGAACCTGCTGCGGAACCACCTGTCGCACTGCGCAAACAACGCCATGCACGGGGACAAGGCCCAGCAGGCCGCGATGGTGGATGAACTGGTCGCGCTGGTCGGCAAGATCGCGCGGTAAGGATGCACGGAAGCGAGGTTCACCATGAGTTGCCACTGCGGATGCCACCCCCCACATGACGACAAGCCACCGGCGACGGGGTGGAAGCGGTTTGTGCCGCTGATCGTGGCGGCGGCGGTGGCCGCGGTGGTGGTTGGCGTGGTGATCGCGGGGGCGGTGTTCAAGAAGGATGTTGCGGCCAACGCCGCAGCTCGCCCCACAGCCGAGCGGATGACGACGGCGGCCACCCCCTGAGGATGGCCGAGAAAGCGAAGGACGATGATGACGAACGCCCATGAACATCAGCATGGCGGCGCGGCCGCACCGACAGACCAGACCGCCAAGACCGCCATCGAAAGGGCCGACCTGCCCATCGAGGGGATGACCTGCGCCTCGTGCGCGAACCGGATCGAGAAGCGCCTGGGCAAGCAGCCGGGCGTCGAGTCGGCGAGCGTGAACTTCGCCACCAAGGTGGCGACGGTGAAGTACGACCCAGCGGCGACCGGGCCGGAGAAGTTGGCGAAGGCGGTGGACGACATCGGCTACAAGGCCGTCGTGCCTAAGGCGCGGCAGAATGCGGTGAATCCTCCGCATGGGCACGCGGGCCACGACCATGCGGCCATGCTGGCGGCGAAGGGAGTTGGATCGCACGCCGGGCACGCGATGAGCCGCGGTGCTGAGGGTGAGGACCACTCGGCCCACATGAACGTGGGCGAGGCCGAGACGCGTCGGCTGCTCACCAAGATGATCGTCGGCGCGGTGCTCTCGCTGCCGGTGCTGGTCATCGCGATGTCCCACGGGAAGATCGAGGCGTTCAACGTTCCGTGGATCAACTGGCTCCAGCTCGCGCTGACGACGCCGGTCATGTTCTGGTGCGGGTGGCAGTTCTTTCGCTCCGCATGGAAGGGCCTGCGGCACTTCAGCGCCAACATGGACACGCTCGTGGCGATGGGCACCGGTGCGGCGTACCTCTATTCGCTCGCGGCGACGATTTGGCCGGGATTCTTCGCTGGAGTGAGCGGAGCCGCGG
>JBGAMO010000101.1:0-17565 GCA_044222845.1 Phycisphaerales bacterium | reverse complement strand
TGGCGCCCAGCACGCCGGTGGCCGAGGTGGACGCACCCGCGCCCATAACGCCCGTGGTCGACCCCGAAGTCGACCACGTGTATCCGTACACGCCGATGCCGGATTGGGAGTAGCAATCTGACCGGATGCCGAAGCCATGGCCTTGCCACGCCGTCGCCATGGCGTAAATCCCGTATCCGTCCGGTGTATCGCTGATCGCCCACAGGCCCAGTCCGCCACTGCCGCTGGTCGCCGCGTTCCGAGCGTACACGCCGATCCCGTTTGGAGACATGGTCGTACCGCTGAGCCCGTAAGGCTGGCCGGACGTGCTTGTGGATTCTCCGTACACGCCGATGCCGTCCGGGCTGCTCACGATGCCGTGCACCCCCACGGTGTCGCCGGTGGCGGAAGTTGAAACGCCAAGGACTCCCGTGGAGTATTGATCGCCGGAACTGTTTTCGCCTCGGATGATGTGCGTCGAACTCGTGCCGGACAGCGTGAGCGGAGCCGGCACGCTCCGAAGGAAGGCGGATGAGTGCTGTCCGTCCAGCAGGTCCGCGTTCAGGTTGGTCACAACGCCAGTCGCGTTCACGGCGAACGGCGTTCCGGACGCGGTAAACGCGGGCTGCGCGGAGAAAGTCTTGGCGCCCGTGAATGACTGCGGGCCGGCCAGCAGCGCGACATTCCCCGACAGGCGAGCGTCCGACAGTGTGCCGCTGGCGAGGTTGGCAGCGTTTAGTGCGGTCAGCCCCGAACCGGAACCGGAGAATGCGTTGGCGGCGTTGTTCAGCGTCAGCACGCTTGAGTAGGTGCCCCCGAGCCGCGCACTGGGAATGGTGCCGCTCGAGAGGTTCGCGGCGTTGGTGTAGAACGCCGCGTCCTGACCGTTGAACGCCGTAGCGTTTCCAGCGTTCAGCGCGTACACCGCGTTCGGAGCATTCGTCAGTCGCAGCCGGGGAGAGAGAACGACGTACCCGGTGATATTCGCGCAACTGTCAAGCCCCGTGTCGGCGCGCACATCGATCTCAAGATACCGGTCCTGACCGTTGAAGATCGCTCCGAAATCCAACTGCACCGTGAACCGGCCATCGGTCACCATGATGTTCTCGCCGCACAGCATCGAACCGATCGGGAAACCGCCCGTCGGCACGTCGTACAGCCGGAACCGCATGTCGTGCGGTCCAGTTGGCAAGATGTCCGAGTTGCGTAACTCTCCCTGGAACGTGATGGCGGTGCCCAGGGGCGCGGCGAACGCACGCCCGAATTGTCCGGTGGTTGTCAGACAGGACGCCGCGAGAACCCACACCGCTACGAAGGGGCGTATGTTCCGCATGGCAAACTCCTCCGGCCCATATCGCCGTGGACGCCGCGGAGACGAACATCCGCTCCGCGAACGGCTTGCGATGGCCGTTGTGTAATTATACGAGCGTCAAACGACGCGACGTTCAACAGGTGGAGTGTCCCTGTTTTCGAGCCTTTGCAGTCAACCTCGACCTGATTCAGAATGCACGCCACATCCGGCAGTTCGACCGCGACCGACTATCCGGAAGGTTCACCCGAATCACCTGGTTTCTCGGCTGACATCCGTGTGCCGACTGCTTGACAATGAGTTGTTCCGAATCTGCCCCATCGAGGGCAGCTTCTCCCCGGGCCTCGCCGCTGTCCAAATCACCTGTCTCCATTCATCGCAATAACCGCGTTCGCCCGACGTTCGCTGTAGGTACGCTCAGACTCCATCTGTTCTGGTTGAACTCCACGCCCGGGCGTAATGACACCATGCCGAATCAACTTCCAAAAATGCTCGCGGCCGTTGCGGTGGTTCTCGCGTACTTCGCCCCGGCGGCAACATACCCGCCAACGCCGGCAGCGAATGCTGCCGATTCTGAACCGAAACTCCAACCGAACTTCATCTTCATCCTCGGCGAGGGCCACGGCTGGTCCAGCACCTCGGTGCAGATGGACGACCGCGTGCCGAACTCACGCCAGCCCGATGGTCTCACACCGAATCTGGAGAGACTCGCTTCGGAGGGCATGCATCTCAGCGACTTTTACGCAACGTGTCCGCGGTGTACCCCTTCCCGCGCGAGCTTCTTCACCGGCATCAGCCCCGCCAAGCTCCACATGACATACGTGAACGACAAAGGCGTTCAGCGGGACGGGCCACGCGGCGGCGGCAAGCAGGGCCAACGGAACGCCGGCGGCGCTCCGGCCGACGATGCTCCGGCATCCGCATACCGCCTTCTGGCCCCCCAGACCGACATGGAACTCCCGGCCGATGTCAAGACCACCGGCGATGTGCTGCGGTCCGCCGGCTACGCCACCGCCCACTTCGGCAAGTGGCACGTGGGGCGCGCGAGCCCATCCAAGCACGGGTTCGACGAGACCGACGGCCCCAACACCAACGTCGGCCCCGGTCGAAACGCAACCCCAAACCCCACCGAGTCAAAGATCATCACAGACAAGGGATTGGCATTCATCGAGGCCCAGGTCAAGGCAGGCAAACCCTTCTTTCTCCAGTTGTCCCACTACGGAGCCGGCACCGAAGAGGAGGTCACCCCGGAGTCGCTCGCCGAAGCCCGGCGGTTGCAACCCGAACTCAAGGCCAAGTCGCTCGCGTTCGCCGCGGGAATGCGCGACATGGACAACGCCATCGGCCGCGTCATGAACCGTGTCGCCGAGCTGGGCATCGCCGATCGCACCTATATCATCTTCAGCACAGATCATGGCACTCCCGGCGGTGGGGGCGGCGGAGGCCGTGGCGGCGAAGCCAACGCCCCGCTCAGCCGCGGCAAAGGAAGCGTGCAGGAGGGCGGTGTCCGCATCCCGTTCATCGTGCGAGGTCCGGGCATCAAACCCGGCACTTTCAGCCACGAGCGGGCTACCGGCATGGACCTGCTCCCCACACTCGCGGAGCTCGCGGGCACGCCGATCTCCGTCGACCCACGCCACAAGGACGACAAGAACGTGATCGAAGGCGGAAGCCTCGTGCCCGTGTTCAAGAGCGGTGGCGCACCGGCCCGCGTTTCGCGCCCGCGAGATGAAATCGTTATCCACTTCCCTCATTACGACCTGAACAATGGCGGCCCCGCCTCCTCGATCTACCTCGGTCAGTACAAGCTCCTCCGCGTCGACGAGACCGGCAAGCGGATGCTCTTCGATATGTCCAAGGATTGGCAGGAACAGAACGATCTCGCCGCGGCGATGCCCGACAAGGTCAAGGATCTTGAGTCCAGGCTCGACGCCTATCTCGACGCCGTGCACGCCCAGCGGGCCGCTCCGAATCCCGAGTTCAAGAACGACGCCACGCCCGCGGCGACACCCGCAAAGAAAAAAGGCGGTAAAGGCGGGGGATGATTCCAAATCAATCCAGATGATCCCAATTTCCTGAACTTTCAGCAGATTTCTCCACCATGCCAGTCTCCTCCACTCGGTTCAATCTCCCGATGCTCGCCATTTCTGCCGCGGTCATGCTCGGCGCCGCGCCGCTCCTGGGCCTCATGGAGCAGCCAGGCACCGGCGGTCGTCGCGGGGGACAACAGCAGCCCGAACCCGGCAAGGGCGGCCGCGGCATGCTCGCGCAGATGTCCACGTTCCAAACCGATGTCCCGGCTCATCCCTTCGACGTTGTGCTCGTGAACCCGACTGAATCGTCCATCACCGCAAGCATCATCGCTTCCGTCGATTCCGAGGGGTTCATCGAGTTTGGCGAGGCTCCGGGTGTGTCTTCCCGATCCACGCCGCACCAGAATCTGCGAACCGGTGAACCCGCTCTGTTCGTACTGAACAACCTCCGCCCTGACACGGCATACCGCTACACGTGGAGACATCGGTCGCTCGCCGCGCCTCCCGCCGGTCAGTTCGACTCCAGCCCCGAGTACACCTTCCGCACGCGTCGAGCCCGCGGCGGCTCGTTCACCTTTACAGTCCAGGCCGACTCCCATCTGGACCCCAACATGACCCCCGCGGTCTATCAACGCGCACTGGCCAACGCCCTCTCGGACAAGCCGGACTTCCACATCGACCTCGGCGACACGTTCATGACCGACAAGCGCCGGGATTTTCATGACGCGCTTCCGCAGTACGTCGCCCAGCGCTATTACTTCGGCCAACTCTGCCACTCCGCACCGCTGTTCATGGTGCTGGGAAACCACGACGGCGAGTTCGGCCACACCGGCTTCGGCCCGGATCAGATGGCCGGCTGGTCGTTCACCCAGCGAACCCGCTACTTCCCTCCGCCCACCATCGAAGCAAAGGGCATGTACAGCGGTCGCACGTCACGCAGCAACGGACCTGATGCCTCCAGCGCCAACTACTTCGCCTTCGAGTGGGGCGATGCGCTCATCGTCGTGCTCGACCCGTTCTCGTCCACACGCTCGCGAATGCGGGGTGGTGGGGGTGGTGGGGGAGCGGAGGCGGAAACAAGTTTGACCGATCAGAGTTGGACGCTCACGCTCGGTCGCGAGCAGTATGACTGGTTGGACTCCACGCTCGCCGCTTCCAAGGCGCGGTTCAAGTTCGTCTTCATCCACCATCTCGTCGGCGGTCGCGGCAAGTCCTCTCGGGGCGGCGTTGAGTCCGCTTCCCATTTCGAGTGGGGCGGAAGGAACGCCGACGGTTCCGACGGCTTCGCCGATCACCGTCCCGGCTGGCCCATGCCGATCCATCAGATGCTGGTGAAACGGGGAGTTTCCGCGGTATTCCACGGGCACGATCATCTGTTCGTGCACGCCGAACTTGACGGTATTGTGTACCAGTGCGTCCCGCAGCCCGGCAACGTCCGGGGCGGCACCCGCAGTGCTGAGGAATACGGCTACAAGTCCGGCACGATACTCGGCAGCCCCGGCCATCTCCGGGTCAGCGTTTCTCAGAATCAGGCCAAGGTGTCGTTCATCAGATCCGCCGCAGAAAACGCTCCAACGTCACACCGCGCCGGCGAAGAGGCCAACGGCACCGTGATCAACGAGTACACCATGGGGGCGACCAAAGTCCACAAGTAGCGCTGAGACAGGTTGCTCGCGGCCGCCCGGTTGCGCTTCCCAGGCCCGCGCCGCCTCACTTGCCGTACCGTCGCAACTCCTCCAACGTGAACCGACCGTACGGCCGATCGGCGGGCGTCACAAACTGATGCTTCGACATCGCCGGTCCGCAGAAAACCTCGTTGCCCTGACGCAGCACATGAACCGTGACGCCCTCGATCGGAGTCGTCACACGCTTGAGGGTCACGGTCAACCCGTCGAAGCCGCTCACGTGTGTTCCGGTAGGCAGGTCCGCGTCGATCGTGCCCGCCGCGAACGGTAGCATCTTCTCGCCGGTACGCAACCAGGAGAGCGCGAACAACGCGACACAGATCGGGCCCATCAGTCCATGCGTCATCGCCGGTGGCAGCACAGTGTCGCCGGCACGCAGTTCCATGTCGCCGCTCGCGGTCACGCCGACCTCCAGCGGAGGCAGCGCATATCCGCCGCCGTTCTCCCGGTGCATGTACAGGGCTGCTCCGATCTTCCCCTCTTTGCGGATCAGCCACAAGCCCCGTGGGTACTCGGGAGGTGCGATCCCGCGGGCGCTCTCAATGGCCCGCGCCTCCATCGCCGAGAACTCGAAGAACAGGTTGTTGGTGGCGATCTCACCCAGCGAGGCTCCCTTGAAGTCCGCCACGCTCACGCGTTCCGGCAACGCTTCCAGGAGAACCGGCAGGTTCCACCGATTCCCGTGTACGGACGGGAGCAACGCCATCAGAGCCGCCTCCAACAGGATCACGGGCGCGTTCTCTAATTGCTCTACTGTCCGCTGTGGCGCCTGCCCCTCTCGCATCGCCTCCAGCATGGCGTTGCGCGCGAGCGTCGGCGTCGTCAGCGAGATCCTTCCGAGCACATCGTTCACCTCCGCCTGATTGCTCGGCACGTACTGCGCAACGGGCAGCGGACGATCCAGGCGCACTTCGCCCGCGGCCGACACGGTCGGCCCCAACGGGAGGTTGCAGAAAATGCTGTACCACGGGTCCCGTGCGGGCGGCGGAAAGATGTCGCTCGTCGTTGCGTTGAGCCGGGGCGCTCCTGTCATCGGCCACGCCACCCGCAGCGGCGGACACGCGTAGAACCCCGCGAGGTTCCCGTCAGCGCTGGAGGCGTGCAGCAGGCACGCCCGCTGCGCCGCCATGCGAGTCGAGGCGGTGATCAGCGAGGGCGCCTGCTCGGCGATGTCGATCAGAACGCCGTGATCGAGCGAACTGTCTTGGGTCCATGAAGGCACATCGAACACATACAGCCACGCGGGCTCCTTTGTCCAAGGTTCGTACTTCCAGAACCCCAGTTCGATCATCACATCGTGAGTCGGGTCGGGCGCATCGCCCGTCCCCATGCCGATCTTCACCGGCACCGGTTTCATCTCGTGCAGCGCGAACCAGAGCGCGGATTCAATGTCGTGCGTGACATCCAGGTAGCTTGAATCCCCGCCGTAATGCTGCGCGATCGCGTGCACCCAGTACGCCAGCATGTCCAGCGTCGAAGGCTCCATCTTCGCCGCCGCGGCTTGCACATCCGGTTCGAACTTCGACACCAGCATCGCGTGCCGATGCCACAAACTCCAGTACTCCCGCGTGCGGCGTCGGATGCCGCTGGGGATCATCTTCCCGAAGTCTTGAGTTTGCCCGCGGAAAACGCGCCGCAGCCCCGGTTTGGGAGGGGGCAGCGCCGCCAATTGCGCCTTGAGTTCCTCGAAAGAACTGAACACCCGGTCCTGAGGCATCGGCATTCCCTCCATCCTTGTAGTCGGGCCTTCCGCACGCTCCGCCACTCTCACGATCCAACCAAACGAGAGTAGTTCTCCGGCCGCGACCGCGACAGCGCCGTTCAGCGCCGAATCGCGTCGGACTGTATCTAGTTGCGCTCGCTTCAGGAACACTGTCGCCGCGGTCGGCCCCGGTTCTTTCAGTGGCTGGGCGCGCGTGACGGAGGTCGCCCGCTTTACTTCGCCGCGGCATCGTGAGTGTGCGGCTCGTTGCGATCGGGACGCACGATCGCCGTGGCCAGGCCGACCGCCCCCAGCGCCCGGATCGTCAGGTATGTCACGTCCAACTCCCACCATCGGTGCCCGTGAGCCGCCGAGCATTGATCGCCATGATGGTTGTTGTGCCACCCCTCACCGTTGGAGATGAGCGCGACGAACCAGTTGTTCCGGCTGTTCTCGCCCGTTTCCTTGAATGTCTGGTAGCCCCACATATGGCTCAGTGAGTTCACGCTCCAGGTGATGTGCCACACCAGCACCGTGCGGACGATGACGCCCCACACGACGATGCTCGCTGCAAACCGCCACGCCGCGGGCCACGTCCCGTCCAGCAGATATCCCGCGAGAAGGGCCACCGCCGCGAAGAGCACCGCGTGCGCGGCGTACACCCAGAACCACCGCAGCCGCCGCTCGAGATTGAGATAGAAAGGTTGTGACACCAGGTCACGCGAGTACCGCTGCAGCAAGTGGAAGTTGTCCGTCTCGCGGTTCTCGAGCATCAGCCAGCCGCAGTGTCCCCAGATGAACGCCACCAGCGGGCTGTGCGGATCGGGGCGCTCGTCGGATTGCTGATGGTGCTTTCGATGAATCGCGACCCATCTGGCGGGGCCTTCCTGCAGACAGCACACCCCCAGGATCGCCGCAAAATGTTCCACCCACCGCGGACACTTGAAACTCCGGTGCGTCAGCAGCCTGTGAAACCCGAGATTCACGCCCAGCGTGCCGAACACGTACAGGCCCAGCACGCACACCGCGAACCCCGTCCATGTGAACAGCCACGGAACGAACGCGAGCAATGCGAGCAGGTGAAGCAGCACGATGCTGACCGAGTAACTCCACCGGACCCGCAGCCCGGTCACCGCGGCGGGCAGTTGCAGGCGCTCCGTTCGCGCGGTCGGGGTGGCGAGCTCCGGCATTCGGTGCGAAGTTGATGGTTGTGTTGTAACGCGAGCTTTCGGTTGGTCGTGGTAGACTCGGACAGATAAGCATAGGTGTGGACGCACGCCCGCATCGGCGCCGTCGGGCCCCCTGGATAGCTTCAAAACGCCCGCCGGGCGTACTCTCCGCCCAACTCATGTTCCACCGCACTCTCATCGCGCTCCTTCTCGTTGCCGCCCCTTCGTTCGCTCAGGACGCGCCACCCGCGGCAGCACCATCAACGCCGCCCGCCAACGCACAAGCTCCCGCGTGCGATTCCTTCCGCATCGTCTTCGATGCCGAGAAGTCTCCCAAGCCCTACTCCGGCCGCGTGTACATCGCGTTCAGCACTCGCCCGAGCGGCGAGCCCCGCCGCGGCATGCAGGATTGGTTCAATCCCGGCCAGATCTTGTCTCTCGACGTCACCGGCATCGAGCCCGGTGGGCACGTTGATATCTCCGCAGCGACGCCGAACCTGTTCGCCTTTCCAAAGCAGCCCGCGGAAATACCCGCCGGAAGCTGCCGCGTGCAGGCGGTTGCGCGGGTGAACCCTGACAGCCCCAAGCCCGGCATGGGCGCCGGCGATCTCTATTCCGAAGTCGTCGAGATCAACTACGCGCCCGGCGGAACGGGCCGCACCGAACTACATCTCACGAAAGTAGTCGGGCAGAAATCTCCCAAGGACAACGACAATGTCAGGTATTTCGATATGGTCAGCCCCAAGCTCTCGCAGTTCGCGGGCCGCCCCGTGACCGTCAAGGCCGGCGTGTTCTTGCCCAAGGACTGGAAAGATGACGCCGCCGCATCCTACCCCACACTCTGGTTCATCGGCGGATTCGGCTCCGATCACACCACCATCGCGTTCCTCGGCATGGCACTCGCCACAATCCCCGGCGGCGAGAACGTCATGATCGTCTGCCCCGATCCCACGTGCTACCGCGGACACAGCGTCTTCGCAGACTCCGCCAACAACGGCCCCTGGGGCGCGATGCTCACGCAGGAACTCATCCCCGCTGTCGAGGAGAAGTTCCACGGCGCCCGGTCACCCGCGAAGCGCTTCGTCTCGGGAATGTCCAGCGGCGGTTGGAGCAGCCTCTGGCTGCAGGTCACTTACCCCGATCAGTTTGCCCGGTGCTGGTCCTTCTGCCCGGACCCTGTCGACTTCCGCGATTTCCAGCAGATCAACCTCTACGCCCCCGGCGAAAACATGTACCGCGACGCCAAGGGTGAGCGCCGCGGACTCGCCCGCGGCAGAGCCGGAGGCGATGTCTCCATCTACTACGACAGCTTTGTCGCGCAGGAGACTGCCCTGGGCCCGGGCGGGCAGATCCATTCCTTCGAGGCCGTCTTCAGCCCTCGCGGCGACAACAACGAGCCCGTGCCGTTGTTCGACCGCATCACAGGCGCGATCGATCCCAAAGTCGCCAAGGCATGGGAGACGTACGACATCCGTCTCATTCTGGAACGCAACTGGCCGACGTTGGGCCCGAAACTCGCGGGCAAGATCAACATCATCGCCGGCGGAAGAGACACGTTTTACTTGGAAGGCGCGGTCAAACTGCTCAGTGAATCGCTCACGAAACTCGGCAGCGACGCCAAAGTGACCATCGTTCCCGGCATGCCCCACCAGATGCACTCTCCCTCGATGCAGGAGATGATGGCCGCGATCGGCGCCGCCAAGTGAGCCGCCAACGCCCCCGAGAGGACTCGAACCTCTGACCGACGGATTAGAAATCCGTTGCTCTATCCAACTGAGCTACGAGGGCAACGCCCAAGTATACGGAAGTTCCCCAACGGCGCTGGGTGTGAGCCCCTTCGGGCATCGGGATTGAACGCCTTTAGACGCGGCATCACGGATCCACGCCACTTCGGCGAGTAGCCAATCAGTCTCGGGGATCGGCTTATCGATGAACGTGAGGCCGGGCCCTTGCGTCGAGTTGCGTAGCCCAGACTCGCCCTCGCCAAACCTCTGGTTCGCCAGCACCGCGAACACCAGAGATGCAACCACGAACCGGGTGTGTCAAAATCCCAAGACCAGACCGCAGTCCTTCCATCCTCAAGCCCGGCTGGAGAGTCGCGATGATCGGAATCAGGAACGCCGCGATGACCAGTTCGGACGCCGGGCCCCGCCCGCGCCGTGGGTCATTCGTGCTCCATTCTTCTGGGTGGTCTTTACGGAGTCTCTCCACGCCTTTTCCCAGTTGATCACGGCGACGGCACTGTGACGGTTTCACACCGAGAATCTGATAGCGCTGCACAGTCTCGTGCGGTAGTGGCCCCGCAGTTCGACATTCTGTCCGGGGCAAACTGGCTACCGCCCCCCGCCCATGAGACGGGAATCAAAAGGGGCTCCATGGCATTCCTTCGCTCGCGAACTGTCCACACATGCCCAACTCCGCCCGACCTTGGCGCTCTGTCGTTTCCCGCGATCGGTGAGTTCAGCCCCTCTTCCCCCGGCGATGCGAGGAGGACTCACCTGGCAGCCTCCTGAGTGGCACTTCTGCATCAAGGTCCGAATAACTACTCACCGCTCCGGTCTCTGATGGCGACATCGTCCCCGTTTCCCAACGTCCCGACTCGCCGAGGCCCCGTTGCGGAGCCAAGATTCTGGCTACCCACCGCATATGTTTACTGCAACTCTCCGCAACCCGGCACCGTACCCATCCGGTAGACCTTGCCGAGCGCTTCAAGAATCGTGGGTGCGTGGAACACCCGCGTGTGCTCGGAGGCTTCGTGGGGTGCGGAGCACGGACGATGAGCACCGGGATGTCGAAATCCAAGGAACTGCGTCTCATCCGCCGCGCGGCGTGTGGGGACGCTGACGCCGCGACGATGCTGATCCGAACCCATCAATCCTCAGTCTTCGCGTACATCCGCCGCATGAGCGGGCGTGATGAGGTCGCCGAGGATGTGGCCCAGGAGGCGTTCACGCGGGTGCTGGTCCATCTGGACCGGTTCGATAGCAAGTACCGCTTCTCCACCTGGCTCTTCACGATCGCCCGCCGTATCTACCTCAACATGGTGGAGAAGAAAAAGCCCGTCTGCGACTGCGACCGGCTTTCCAACACGGTCTGGACCGGCAGCGGAGTCGGCGAGAACATCGAGGAACTGGAATCGCTGGAAGGCGAGAAAGCGATCCTCGACCGGGCGCTCAAGTCACTCAGCCAGGACCAGCGTGAAGTCCTGGTACTCTTCCATCAGCACGAGTGGCCCATCTGGCAGATCGCCGATCAGATGGGAATTCCCGAAGGCACCGTCAAGAGTCATCTGTTCCGGGGCCGCGTCAAGCTGCGTGACGAGTTCGTCCGCCTGGAGAGCGAGGCTCGCGCCAAGGCCTCCGACAAGTGCGGAGCCGCACGCTTCCTCCGCGAGTCACCCGCCGCGACCGAATCTCTCGTCGCCGCGGCACGCGCCTCGGTCGAGCCGCCGTCCGTTCAGGTCCTCCGCGCCGCGGCCCCCAAGGCAGAATCACCGAAGGAGATCTGGTCGTGATGCAACCTTCCTCAAACCCCGCGGATTCGTGGTTCGGGCGGCCCCCGCCCGACTTCGCACGACCGCCCGAGCCCCCGAACAACGAGCCGGCCACTCACTTTTCCGACGGAATTGTGAATGAATGTCTCAACCTCGAGTCCGAGGGCGAACTTCACGAGGCGATGGCCCGACTGCGCGCGGCCGCAAAGACCGACCCCGCGATCGCCGAACGCTTCAACCGCACCCGCCGCGTGCTGACGCTGCTCGAAGACGCGCCCATCGGGCCCGATCTGACCCATCGTGTGCTGTCGTCCGTTGACGAAAGGAGGCCCTTTCTGCCGCGGCACCGCCGTCGGCCCTTTCCGGCCTCGCGCATCGTCGCGATGTCGGGTGTTCTGGCCGCCATCGCCGTGGCGTTCTTCGTGCATTCGCAGGCATCCGGGCCCGCGGTGCCCGCGTCGCCCGAGTCGGCCTTGACTGCGGATGCTTCTTCGCCCGTGCGGGCGTTGTCCGAGCACGTCTCTGGCCTGGGATTCAAGATCGCCGCGCCCGCCCCCGCGGCGGCCGTAGATCCCGCGCTCACCCTGGGCCCCAGCGCCGCCCAGTACGGCTTTGCCAGGTGGACCGCGGATGATCTGGGCGATCGCGTCTCGGGCGGTGCGCATTCGCGTTCCGGTGATGCGGTGGGGGTCTATGAGCAGCCCATCGTCATCGCCGGCAGTGTGGTCCCGGCGATGAACGAATCCCCATCGCTCCTGGCCCCGTACGCGCCCGTCTCATTGAGCCACCGTCCGACCGAATCGTTCGACGACGCGGTGCTCAAGGGCGGCCTTCACGATTTTCTGCTGCACCGCACCGATCCGTTTTTTCCCTCGCTCAACGCGCCCGCATTTCAACGGCCGGTTCCGGCCCGCGGCACGCCGAAGCGCTGATTGTCAGTTCTTCCGAAACTAAGCACTCGAACTTAACGCCGGCGGCGACGCGCCATGAGTCCGCACACGCCTAGCGCTGTCAGCCCGCCCGGACCCGGCACAGTCCGCGACGTCACCATGACGTTGTCGATGCCCCACGATTCATCGTTGCGGCCCTGAAGCCCGCCGTCCGCCCAGCGGATGTGCATCGCTTCGCCGTCCGGCACCGTGAAGTCGAGCGACACGCGCCGGTAGATCGAGTCGGCCCAACGGTCGTCGAACCCAAGGTCGCGCCCGCCGATGTCGGGCGCCCGGAACGACTGACCCACACCGGCGTGGTTGCTGAACGTGTCGTTCATGAGCGAGCGACCATTCACGGTCACCATCAGCCGATCCTTGCCGTACCGCGTGTCGTTGCCGTCCCAGGAGTCGATCGCGTAAAAGTCAAACGTGACCGTGTATAGCGTGTAGTAATAGGTCCCGCCACCGCCCGAGCCGCCGCTGCCGCCGTCACCGCCGCCGGTGCCCCCGCCGCCCGAGTCGCCCGTGGAACCCGGAGGACGCGCACGGAGCGTGAGCTCGGTGTACTCGCTGGAGTAGTTGCCGTTGAACGTGGAGAACGACGGGTACCACGATTCGAGCCGCGTGTTCGAACTCCACTCGCTGCCGATCTCGCGGGCCTCGAACGAGTTCTGGTAGAGGATCCGGGACTGAGCGGAGGCCAGGTTTGAAGCAAGAAGGCCGCCGGCAAGAGCGAACAAAGCAACGGTTCTCATCTGTGTGATTCTCCCTCGTCCGCCACCGACTTCCGTTCAGCGACGCGACACCCACAACATGCCACACGGCCGGCCAAAATCAAGAGAACCTGAGCCCGCCCCCGCCGTGAAAGGCCGTCTGTAGCAGATTTTCCTTGAATAAGGGCGCGCTTTGCTGTAATATCGGAACCTGACCGCCGATGTGGGGTGGTTTGGCGAATACGTGGCTCTGGGCCCGCGTTCTCTCGTTGACGCGGACGAACTCGCCAAAGGTCTCCAACTGAAAGGATCGTGTGATGAAGTCCTGTATGTGGTCGTCGGAACCTCGCTCCGCGCATCGCGTCGCGGCGTTGGCCTTGCTCGCCGGAGCGCCGATGGGAGCGGCGGCGCAGATATCGTGCGTGCCTCAGTGCCCGCCCGATCAGCGCATCACCATCTGTTACGACGCGGGGCGTGAAGACAGCTTCGCGGGCCCGATCGATCCCCTCACACCGCGTCCGGCGGTCACGGCGACTCCTGTCGGCGGAACGTACACGGGCTTCGACGATCCGACCCCTAACAGGCTGGTCGGTCACACATTCAGGAATCTCCCGTGCGGCATCCAATCCGCCACACTCACGATCACGATGAGGGCGCTGTGCGATATTTCCGAGAACGACACCCTTGGGCTCGGTAAGCCCACGTTGTGGGCTACCGCGATCTCCGCGATCGCTCCGCCGTGGGCCTGCGGTCAGAGCGCCACCATCACCCTGAATCTCGCCGCGTTGCCCGGCGGAGGGAACATCATCCCGGCGTTGAACACGCTGCACTATCTCGACATGATCGTGCAGGACGACACGATGATCGATTCGGCCAAACTCACGATCACCGTCTGTCCGTGCGACGGGCCGTACCGCGTCATCCACGCCGGCTACAAGGACAACCTCCTTCCGCTGCCCATCGACCCACCGCCGTACCTGCGCCCGCCGCTCGCCGCCCTGCGCACCCTGCCGCCGTTCCTTTGGAACGGCTTTGACAACTTCCAGGTCGACCGGGGAGTCGGGCATTCCTTCTCCGTGCCTCCGGGGATCATCAGGGCTCATTTGTTCGTCCGCGCCAAGCCCATTACTCCGAACGGCGGCGGCAGCGACAATGACGGCATCTCGTTCGAACTCAAGAACCCGGGCGCACCGGCCGCGTTTTACCGTGGATTCAACTACTCGTTCCTGCCGGTCAACGCCGGAACGTGGCACATGCCCAACAACGGTCCCACGACGCTCTTCTGGGATCTGCTCAACACGCCCCCGAGCGATTTCTCGTGCCCCAACTTCCTGGGCGCCATGGCCGACGGACTGTTCGACGTCTACTCGCAGGACGACACCGCGATCGACTGGATGGACCTGAAAGTGTGGACATGCCCTCCGCCGCGCTTTGACTGCGGCGTGCCGGTGAACGCCGTCGGTCAGGCGAGCCTCGACATCGCCCCGATGAACACGGTGATCTCCAACATCGGGCCCGACGGTTCCGACGGCATGCGGCTGGAGGTCCCTGACTCGACCGGATGGCACATCAAGCTCACGCCGGCGCTGCTCGACTCGCTTTCCAGCCCGTCCAAGCTCCACCTGAGCGTTTCGGGTTCGGACACCGGCAGCGAGGACGGCTCTTCGATCGAGTTCGCGAACCTATGGATGCAGGCTCCCACCCCCGGCCACGCCGAGATTACGGCCAACTTCCCCAACAGCGGCGACGGCGGTGCATACATCCAGATCCGCACCGGCGGGCACGCGACCGGAACCGTGTATCTGCCAGAGTGCGAGCGGGTGATGCCCGAGGGCGACGGTACTGTTCTGGCGTTCACGTTCGCGCCAGTGCCCGACGATCAGCCCGGCGTTGAGACCGACGCGTGGTGCGTGGATTACACGGCGCCGATGACGTTCGTGCTCAGCACCGGCCAGGTCGCGCAGGGCGACAGCTTCAAGATCATCCGCCCCGTGCCCGGCCGCGAGCGGATCGCGTACGCAACCGTCGGCGGCGAGGATCTCCCGTTGATCCGGCTGGTGGGGGTCGGCCCGCACCAGTTCGGCATCCCGCACCGTGTGCTCGGTGGCGCGACACTTGAAACCGGCCCGGGCACGATGACCGTTGCCAACCTCGGAAGCACGGGACAGGACGGGGTCGAAGTCGACCTCGGCCACGCTGAAGCCGCTTCGTTCGAGTTTGACGGCTCCGTGGGCGATGGTCTGGACGAGTGGCCCGTCGGGACGTCCATCACCGCCAGCTACACGGGGTCCCATGGTGGGAGCGGCGATCAGTACTTGGGCTATACGAGCGTGACCAAGCTGCCCGATCGACGGCATCGGATCACCGCCGATTACACCCCGGTGGGCGCTGATCTCAAGTTCATACAGGTGCTCAACGGCGACGTTCTGGTGGAGGAGGTCGCGAACTTCCGTCCGCCGATCATCGATGTCGAGCCGCTCTGCCCGCCCGAGTGCCTCGTGGCGGTGAATCCTTCCGGTTGCGGCAAGGGCGCTGCGATCCTGGGCGCCCAGCGAACCGCGTGCGGCCGGTGGCATTGGCCACGACCGGTCCGGTTCCTTCTCGAAAACGGCCGCGTGATCGAGGGCGACGAGATCCGCATTCTCGCGCAGAACGCCAACGGGCCGTTCGACTATGTTTCGCGGATCGCGCTCACGACCACAGGGCTCGACACGCTCACGATCTCGGGCGAGACGGCCACGCCAGTCGGCGAGGGGTCGAACCCGTGCGTCGCGGACTTCAATCAGGACGGCGGCGTCGACGGCGCCGACGTTCAGGCCTTCTTCGCGGCGTGGGAAGACGGACAGTCCATCGCGGACGTCAACCAGGACGGCGGCGTTGATGGTTCGGATGTATCCATCTTCTTTGAGTTCTGGGAACAGGGATCCTGCTGATCCGTTCACACGATCTGAACACGACACGGGCCGGCCAGCGCCGGCCCGTGTTTTTTCGCTCCCAATGCGGGTGTGCCCCATCGATCTTGTCCGATTCTTAACAGACCCGAGGCTGATTTGCCGGAAGTGCCGGCGATAATTCGAGGCTGCGGAGCGGTGACCCGGGATGTTCCCGGCCCCGCCGACCCAAGCATTTTGGAGACTCTCATGCCCGGTGTCCTCACCTCTCGTATCGCGGCGTCCGTCGTGGCCTTGGCCAGCACGATCGCCGCGGCTCAGCAGACCATCAAGCTCGACGGCTCCAGCACCGTCTTCCCGATCAGCGAGGCCGTCGCGGAGGAGTTTCAGAAGGCCAACCCCGGCGCCAAGGTCACCGTCGGCAACTCCGGCACGGGCGGCGGATTCAAGAAGTTCGTTCGCGGCGAGATCGATATTTCCGACGCTTCCCGCCCCATCCAGGCCAAGGAGATGGAAGAGGCCAAGAAGAACGGCATCGAGTACATCGAACTGCCCGTCGCCTTCGATGCGCTCACCGTCATGGTGAATCCCAAGAACACGGGCGTCAAGGAGTTCACGATCGCCCAGCTCAAGCAGATCTGGGAGCCCGAGGCGCAGGGCAAGATCACCAAGTGGAACCAGATCAACGCCGCGTGGCCGGACGCCCCGTTCAAGCTGTACGGCCCCGGCACGGACAGCGGCACGTTTGACTACTTCACCGAGGCGGTCACCGGCGGCAAGGGCAAGAGCCGTCCTGACTACACCGCCAGCGAGGACGACAACACCCTGGTGCAGGGAATCGCCAAGGACACCAACGCCCTGGGCTACTTCGGTTACGCGTACTACGCGGAGAACACCGACAAACTCAAGGCGGTGCCGATCGTGAACCCCAAGACCGGCAAGGCCGTGTTGCCCAGCGAGGCGAGCGTCAAGGACGGGACGTACGCGCCGCTCAGCCGGCCGATCTTCATCTATGTCAGCACCAAGTCGCTGGAGCGCCCGGAAGTCCGCAAGTTCGTGGAGTTCTACCTGACTCACGGGCCCGACCTCGTCAAGGAGGTCAAGTATGTCGCGCTTCCCTCCGATGCGTACGAGAAGGGCCTTCAGCGGCTCAAGAAGGGCGAGAAGGGGACGGCGTTCGGCGGCCACTCCGAGGCCGGGCTGCACATCGATGAGCTCTTCAACCGTCCGCTCACGACGGACGTGAAGGAAGCTCCCAAGACCGAAGGCAAGTAATCCGCTCACCGCAGCACTCCTCGGCCCCGCCTCACTTCTGAGGCGGGGCCGTTGTCGTTTGAGGGTTGGCTTTCTGCTGGGCTTCCTGCTGGCGGGCCATCTGGAAGAGGCCGAGCAGGACGAGGCCGATGGCCAGGCCGAAGAGGTAGTAGGCGAGGCGCTTGCGGAAGGATGAGCCGGGTGCCGGGGGGATGGCCATTTTTGAAAACTCCGATTAACCTTTCCGCCGCTTGCCCATGCGGGTGCCGGGCATTCCGGCTTTGCCTTCGCGCTTGCGCTTGGTCGAGCCGCCTTCAAGGTCCGAGCGGCGGGCCTTGGTCGGGGCGCCGCGCTCGGTCGCGGCGGCCTTGCGCTGCCGCAGCTTGGTGATCTGGTCGCGGAGCA
>JBGAMO010000100.1:0-17772 GCA_044222845.1 Phycisphaerales bacterium | reverse complement strand
GCCCAAGAGAGGTGTTCTGGCGATCAGCAGATCTGGTTTTCCCAGATGAAGAAGAAGGCGTCGACGTCGGAGCCGTCGATGCCGCCGTCCTGGTTCACGTCGGCGCGGGGGTCGCTCTGGTTCTCCCACGCGGCGAAGAAGGCCTGGAGGTCGGAGCCGTCGATGCCTCCGTCGCCGTTGAAGTCGGCGGCGCAGGCCGGGGGCGGCTCGACGGTGAGGGTGGAGTTGGCGGAGAAGATGTTTCCGCAGGGGCTGGTGGCGAAGAGGCGGTAGAGACCGGCGTCTGCGTTGGTGCAGCCGTAGATCGTGAGGGTGGTGGTGTCGGTGCCGGAGTAGTGGGCGCTGTCGGTGAGGGCGGTGACGCCGTGGTACCAGCGGTAGGTCACGGCGCCAAGAGCCGCGGCGGAGAAGGTGGTGTTGGCGTTCTCAAAGACGCTGTGGGTCTGGGGCTGGAGGTAGAAGGACAATGCACCGCCCGCGCGGCCGCTGTCGGGGGCTCCCGAGGCGCTGGCGCATTGCGAGCCGGCGATGACCCAGTACCAGTAGGTGGTGTTGGCGGGGATGCCGGTTTCCTCGTACGAGGTGCCGAAGACGGTGGCGCGGAACTGAGAGGTGGCGAAGTTGTTGGTGGTGGCGCGGTAGATGTCGTAGCGGTAGGCGTAGGCGGAGGCGGTCCAGGTGACGCGGATGGAGTTGCAGCCCTGGCCGTCGGTGGCGCTCACGTTGGTGGGCGGCTGCAGGGCGCCCTGGCGCTGGGCGGAGCCGGGGTTAGAGAGGAAGCCCGGGCCGCAGGCGTTGACGGCCTGGATCCAGTAGTAGAACGTGGGGCCGGCGACGACGCCGGTGTCGGTGTACTGGGTGGCGGTCGTGGAGGTGACGAAGGTCGAGGTGCCGCTGTTGTTCAGCGTGTTGCGGTAGATGTTGTACGAAGTGGCGCCGGGGACAAAGTCCCAGGAGACATCGATGCCGTTGCAGCGGCCGATGGCGTTGACGTTGTTCACCTGGGCGGCGCGGGCGCAGGGCGTGATCGTGATCTGGGCGGCGTCCCACTGCTTGGTGTTGTTGTTGTTGGGGTTGGTGTCGGAACCGGCGTCGAGGACGCAGCCGATCCAGTAGTTGTTGGCGGGGGTGTTGACGGGGATGGTGAGGGCCGGGATGTTGAACGTCTTGTTCTGCATCGGGGCGAAGTCGATGTTGCTGTAGTTGAACGTCTGGAGGAGCGTGTCGGAGGCGTCGATGGTGTTGTCCGGTGAGAGATAGACGCGCAGGGTGAAGGTGCGTGCGGGCGGATCGTTGTCGGTGGCGTTGGAGATGGTGACGGTGGCGGTGGGCGTCTGTGTGCCCGCCTGCACATTGACGTTGCTGGTGAGGCGGTACCGCAGGGCCTCGACGTCGAAGGTGGAGGTGCGGGTGCCGGTGCGCCAGTCGTTCAACTGCGTGAAGAACCAGTCGGTCAGGGCGCAGTAGTAGGCAAAGCTGCTGCGGTCGCTGGTAGAGCACACGGCCAGGGCGGTGCGGCTGTTGTTGACGAAGCGGTAGAGGCTGCTGCCGCTCATGCCGCCCCAGACGGAGGTGAGACAGCCGGGGGTGGTATTGATGAGATACTTGTTGCCCCGCAGGATGTTGGGGCAGCCGTCGACGGTGCCGGACCAGAAGTACATCTGGCGGCCGGTGTGGAGGGTGTTCAGCGGCGCGTTGCAGGTTTCGGCGGGGTAGGACCAGTTGTAATGGGTCTGGGAGGAGTCGCAGGCGGTGAAGCCGTAGCCGTACCAGCCGGTGAGCATGCCGACATTGCGGGTGACCGTGCGCTGGAGGCGGATGGCACCCAGGTCGGCGTTGAAGTCCTGGTTGTTGATGTACGCGGTGTTGGAGAGGAACTGGGTGCCGCGGGCGTAGCCCCAATACTGCGAGACAGTGTTGGCGGGGGGAGCTTCGGCGGCGCCGTTCCAGCCCGGGTAGACGTAGATCTCGGTGGCCCAGTCGTTGATGGCGATGGTGACGGGCGGGTTGCCGGTGGTGAAGGAGTGGGTGTAGACGCAGTGGCCCGCGGTGAGCACGACGCCGGCGTCGGTGAGCGTGCCGGAGCAGGAGAACCAGTAGCTGGTGCCGTTCTTCACGAAGCGCATCGCCAGTTTGCAGTTGGGGCTGGCGGGGAAGGCCTGGAGTTCGGCGTTGGTGGCGGCGACCATGGTTCCCAGGCCGCGGGCGTATTCGTTGCCGGCGGCGAGCGGGCCGACGCCGCGGTTCTCCGGCGTGCTGCGCATCGCCTCGGGCAGATCATCCGGGTCGGCGATGGGGATCTCGCGGGACTCGCCGGTCAATGCGTCGTACACCATGACGGCCTGGGGGCGGACGGCGGGGTCGGCGTTCTGGCTGCCCTCGGGCATCGGCATGGGCGGGATGGTGTCGAGCGGGGGCACATGGGCGTCGGGATCGGGGACGATGGGCGAGGGGTGCCAGACGGGGACGAACTGGAGATCGACGATCGGGTCCGGGTTGGCGGGCGCGATCGGGTCGGTGGGCGGGTTGGGGCGGCTGCTCATCTGTGCCGCGGCGACGGACGCGGCGCAGAGAGAAGCCAACAACGTGAGATGGTGAGTGCGGGTCCACATGGCGGTATTCCTTGCGAGTTGGTGTGCTACACGCGTCGGAGGGCGGGAATGCGCCCGACGTATTATGAACGCAAGGAGGGAAATTCTGTCACGCAAATTGGGGGGAATTCCGGTAAATTGAAGATGGGCAATGAAAAATCTCCCGGATGAGAGATCTGTTCGGGTAGTTCAAAGTCTGGTTACTTGATGAGTTGGCGGTCAGGAATGAGGCGATTCCTCGGCGTGCCGCCGCGGTCCGCTTGGGGGCGAGCGGATCAGAGAAGACTTGGAAAAAAGCACTTGCCCCGCTCGAGCGCGCGCGAGACACGGCGGGCCAGTCAGCCCGGCGTTCACATCGGCGGTTGATGTGCTGGGGCGCTTCGGCCATGGAATCCGCGGCGTTCAACCTACTGGAAGCAGCGCGCGTACACCGCCGCGAGATGAGTGAGAGAGGAGTCGCCGGTCGTGAACACGGGACGCGCCGCGGGCCGCGGCGAGAGGGGCTGGTTGTTCAACCGGCGCGGCGTGCGGCGGGGCTTGCCGGGCGGGTGCGGCGGAGCGCGCGGTCGATCGCGCGGTGGGCGAAATAGGGCAGGATCATCCCGACGGCTCCGCCGAGCGCCATGCCGAGGGTGACCTTCCAGTACAAGGGATGCGTGTTGGGCGTGGCTTGCAGCGCCAGGAGCACGACGACCGTAAGCATCGCGGCACCCAAGGCCAGGAGCGACACACCGGCGAGGATGACCAGAACGAGGTCCAACTGCTCGAGCGCATCACGCCCGCGACGCCGCGACGTCGGCATCATGGAGTAGGGCGGGTTGATGGGGTTGTTCTGCATCGCGGATCGGAGACTTGATTCGGCGGGTTGGAAGCGGCGTTCGTTGATGCAGCATAGGGGGCTCCAACGGACGGCCGATGATGGAAGCGTATTGACAGCGACATCGCGCGGGGTGTGTGCGACCGCGGTACAACGAGAAGTCAGGCACAGAGAGAAAGGCCGCACCACCATCCCGGATCGGCGGCTTCGCGTCACTTGTTGCCGGCGAGCTTGCGGACGGTCATGTCGAAGGTGCGGACCATGTTGTTCAGGATGCCGTAGCAGATTCCCGCGTGCACGGCGAGGCAGACGAGCGAGCCCAGTGCGAGAGTGAGGCGCGAGCCGGAGAGGCCGAAGGAGTTGAGCGTCTGGCCGAGACGTTCGCCGGGATCGAGCACGAGGAGCAGGAACGAGACGGGGCTGAGGCAGCCGAGCACGGGGCCCAGGCCGGGGAGGCTGGGCGACGCGGACCAGCCGCAGAGCCCGACCACGCCGGCGATAGCGCCGACGACGCCGACGGTGCCGACGACCGAGCCCAGGATGCCGCGGCTCTTGAGCGACCACTGCAGACCGACCATGATGCAGAAGGCGATGAAGGGGATGACGACGAACGGAGCCAGGAGCGCGGCCTCGGGGAGCAGGAGCGGGAGTTGGGCGGGCACGGAGTTGACGGTCTTGGTGACTTCGAGGGCGGTGGCGGCGTCGTCGCGTCCGAATCCGCCGACCAGGACATACAGGCAGGCCATGGCGAGCGTGCCCAGGGGGACGGAGAGAAGCGGGAGCAGGTACGCGATGAGCCCGCGGAGCTTGCCCATGAGGTACGCGCGGGCGGTGATGGGCGTGGTGAGGATGAGGTCCAGGGTGCCGTCTTCGCGCTCTTTGCTGATGGCGGAGGCGGCGGTGTTGATGCCGACGACGGAGATGCCGATGAGTTCGATGAGCAGGACGCTGAGGAGGACGAACTGGAAGTCGCCGGCGGACTGGATGATGTGGGTGTGGAAGGCCCAGACAACGGCGGCTCCCCCGAGGAAGCCGGAGGCAATGAAGATCCAACGGGCGATGATCTTGCTGGGCTGGCTGTTGCGGCTGGCGGCTTCGCGCCAGGCGCTGGGGTTGTGCCAGACGTGGCGCGGGGCGCGGTGGCGGCCTTCGCCGTCTTCGCCGCCGGCGGACTTGGAGCCGAGCATGCGCTGCCAGAGGGAGAGGCCGGAATCATCGGTGCCGAAGGACTGCAGACCGCCGGAACGGACGGTGAGCGTGGAGACGCCGATGAAGAGGGCGGAGAGGAGGATGCTGCCGATGCACCAGGTCTGCACGGGCGTCTCGAGCAGCCAGGCGTGCAGGCCGGTCTGCGAACCTTCCGCCGCGGTGGGGTAGGTGGAGGGGTTGAGGAGCGCGGTGAGCGCGAGGAAGGGGTTGAGGGCGGTCATGAGGGTGACGCCCTTGCCGCCCGAAGCGCCCTGGTTGGCGTTGCGCAGGCCGAAGTCGATGGCGATGGTGGCGCCCAGGTACGTGATGATGGCGATGAAGAATGTGAAGAACGCTCGCTTGCCTACGAGACGGCTGACGGCGAGGGAGATAGCCACGGAGCCCACGAGGAGCGCGGCCGAGCCCGCGACAAGATAGGAAGCGAAGATGGCGCTGCCGGGGACGCCGCCGAAGTACTGCGTGAGCGCGAAGAGGGGAAGGCTGCAGAAGAGCAGGGCGAGCACGAAGAAGAGGCGGCCGAAGAGATTGCCCAGGACGATCTCGCTGGCGGTGAGTGGCGTGGTGAGCAGGATGTCCCAGGTGCGGGGCGAGGCTTCCTGCGCGATCGCGCCGCCCATGAAGACGGGGGCGAGGAGGCAGATGAGACCGATCTGGAGGTAGGCGATGTTGGTGAACGCGCCGGCGCCGGCCTGCGCGAGGCGCTGGTAGTCGAGTGCGCCGGCCTTGGTGCCCAGGAGGAGGACCCAGAGCAGGACGACGATCAGCACGGCGAGGTACGCCGCGCGGATGTACATGTGCTTGGAGCGGCGCGAGGCGTTCTGCACGAGGCGAACGGCGATGGGGTTGGCGGGTCCTTGGCGCAGGAGCCATCGGAGGATGATGGGCATGGTGGATGATATCGCGGGAGTGATCGGGGGCCGTACGGCGGGGCTTGGCGATGGCGACGAGCCGCGGCGGGCGGGAGCGGGGCTGACCGAGGCGCGTCGCCGGTGAAAGCACAGGCTGTCGTTGGACCAATAACCAATCTCATATTCAGGAACGCGTCGCCAAGGGAGCGTTGATTAACAGGGAAATGTCCTTCTTTTTCACCGCGGAAGGCGCTTGGGGTTGCAACAGGAAGTTATTCCCGGTACATTCATCTTCGCGAAGAGGCAGAGACTCGCGGGGTGGGACGGATCACACCGGTCCACGATTTCTCGCGCCCGGCGCGGCCGGGCGGACAAGAGGTAGGAGAGAATCCGGCTTTGCGCCGGGCCCGGCGGCGTATTCCCGCCGCGGGGCATCAAGAGAAGGAATGAATCATGAAAAGTTGCGTGCGCACTTCGACTGGGATGGTCCCGGGCCTGATCGTCGCGGCGGCGGGGCTTGTGGCGAGTGTTGGGACGGCCCACGGGCAGATGTCGTGGATTGGCGGGAGCGGCGTGTGGAGCAATCCGTTCAACTGGTCGCCGAACAACGTGCCGGACAACTCGGGTGAAACGGCGACGATTAGCGCGGCGGGCGGGTACACGGTGCTCCTTGACGGGAACTTCACGATCGGCGGGTTGACGATGACGAACCCGACGGGCGTATTGAACACGGCGAGCGGGACGCTGCTGGGGCTCACGGGCACGCTGGCGAACAACAGCACGATCACGATCAACGCGGGCGGGGGCGGCATCGGGACCTATCTGCAGGCGGTGACGTCGCACGCGTGGAACGGCACGGGGGCGGTGGTGATGGACGCCTCGCCGAACCTGGACACGGCGCAGATCATCTGGAACGGCGGGGGCGAGCAGATCACGCAGGCGGCGACGCACACGCTGCGGGGCACGGGGAGCGTGAACACGTTTTTCGTGAACAACGGGACGATCAACGCGGACCGGGCGTCGCGGACGCTGCTGCTTCGCAATGCGCCCAAGACGAACAACTCGCTGATGACGGCGACCAACGGCGGCACGCTCGACGTGCTCGCGTCGGTGGACCAGTCCGGTGGCGGGCGGATCGACGCCAACGGCGGCACGGTGCGGCTGGGGGGCGTGACGATCACGGGCGGGAACATCAACGTGCTGGCCGCGAGTTCGGCGTACACGATCGGGAGCGCGTCGTTCGTCGGCGTGACCACCTCCGGCTCCTTCGGCGTGACCAACGGCACGCAGGTCTCGACATACAACTCGCTGGTCAACAACGGGACGATCACCGTCAATCCCGAGGCGGGTGGCGTGGGCACGTATCTGCAGTTGGGAAACGGCACGGCGCTGAACGGCACGGGGGCGGTGGTGATGAACGCGTCGCCCAATCTGGACACTGCGCAGATCATCTGGAACGGGGGCGGGGAGGTGCTGACGCAGAGCGCGGCGCACACCATCCGCGGCACGGGGCGGATCAACGTCGTCCTGACGAACAACGGCAATGTCACGGCTGACCGGGCCGACCGCTCGCTGTGGCTCAACACGTACACAAAGACCAACAACAACCTGATGACGGCGACCAACGGCGGCTTCCTGGACATCACGTGCCCGGTGAGCCAGGGGGCGCTCGGGCAGGTGCGTGCCATCAACGGCACGGTGCGCATGAGCGGGGCGGCGATCACCGGCGGGCTGCTCTCGGCCTCGGGCACGGGCCTGCTGGACATCACCGGCAACACGAGTTGGAACAACCTGTCGATGACCGGGCCGACGGCGATCGAGAGCGGCGTGACGCTGCAGTTGTTGAACTCGCTCACGAACAACGGCACGATCACGGTGAACGCGTCGGCGAGTGCATCGGGCACGTACTTGCAGACGGGCAACTCCCTGAGCATCACTGGCACGGGCACGATCGCGCTGAACGCCTCGCCGAACCTCGACACGGCGGTGATGTCGTGGAACGGCGGGGGCGAGGTGCTCACGCTGGGGAGTGGCCAGACCCTTCGCGGTACGGGCAACGTGCTGGTGAACATGATCAACAACGGGCTCATCAGCGCCGACGTAAACGGCCGGACGCTGCAGTTCACGACGCAGCCCAAGGCGAACAACACCACGATGAAGTCAACGGGCGGCGGCCTGCTGCGGCTGGCAAGCGTCACCGTGAACCAGGCGGCCGCGGCCCAGTTGCTGGCGGACGCGAGCAACGTGGAGTTCTGGTCGGCGACAATCAACGGCGGGAACGCCAGGGCGCAGGGCGGCGGACGATTGCTGGTGACTGGCACCACCCGGCTGAACGGCGTCACGGCGTCGGGCCCGCTGGACGTGTACGACGGCGTTGCCCTGCAGATCGACCAGGGGCTGGTGAACAACGGCACGATCACGATCAACGCGCAGTCGGGGGGCGCGGCGACGACGCTGCAGGCGCTGACGTCCCAGACGCTGTCGGGCCCGGGCACGGTGGTGCTCAATGCGTCGCCGAACATCGAGACGGCGCAGCTGACGTGGAGCGGTGGGGGCGAGGTGCTCACGCACAGCGCCGGGCACACCATCCGCGGGACGGGCCGCATCTACGTGGGCATGGTGAACAACGGGCTGGTGAACGCAGACCGCAACGGCCGGACCCTGGCGATCACCAACGCGGCCAAGACGAACAACGCCACGATGAAGGCCACGAGCGGGGGCGTGCTCAGCATCTCGGGCGTTTCGCTGACGCAGGCCCCGGGCGCCCAACTGCTGGCCGACGGCGGGTCGACGGACTTCAGCGGCACCACGATCAACGGGGGCAATGTGAACGCCGTCAACGGGGGCACGGGCAACGTCTCGGGGAACAGCACGTTCGTGGGCGTGACCACGTCGGGCCCGCTCCGGGTGACCTCGGGCGTGACGCTGAGCCTGTTGAACGGGCTGACCAACAACGGCGTCATCACCGTCAACCCGACCGAGAGCGGCGCGGGGACCCCGGTGCAGGTCCTCAACTCGCAGTCGCTGACGGGCACGGGTCAGATCGTGCTGAACGCCTCGACGAACCTGGACACCGCGTACATCACGTACTCCGGCGGGGGCGAGGTGCTCACGCAGGGCGCGGCGCACACCATCCGCGGCAGCGGGCACGTCTACGTGAATCTCCTGAACAACGGGCTGGTGAACGCCGACCGCGCCGGCCGGGCGATCGAACTGCTCGCGGCGCCCAAGACCAACAACGCGACGATGAAGGCGACCAACGGCGCGGTGCTGAGCGTGCTCAACGCCACGGTGAACCAGGCGGCGGGCGCGCAGCTTCTGGCCGACGCGTCCACGGTCTCGCTGTCGGGCGCGACGATCAACGGCGGGAACATCAACGCGACCAACGGCGGGCAGAGCGTGATCGCCACGTCATGTACGCTGGTGGGCGTGAGCGTGACCGGGCCGATGGGGATGCCCACGGGCACCTCGCTGGCGCTGCGGTCGGGGTTGGTGAATAACGGCGTGATCACGGTGAACACCAGCGCGGGGGGCGCGGGCACGTCGGTGTCGATCCTGCAATCGCAGACCATCTCGGGCGCGGGCGCACTGTACCTCAATGCGTCGGCGAACCTGGACACGGCGTACATCACCTACAACGGCGGCGGCGAGGTGCTGACTAATGACGTAAACCACACGATCGGCGGCAGGGGCCGGCTGTACGTGCGGCTCACCAACAACGGCATCATCTCGCCGGGCCGTCCGGGGACGCCGATCGGCCTCATCGACCTGCGTGCCGCGGCGAACACGACGTTCGGGCCCGACTCACAGTACATCGTGCAGATCGCGGGGCCCGGGCAGGCGAACGCCGACCAGATCACCGGCGACCGGACGATCACGCTCGACGGCACGCTGCGGATCGAACCGCTGCCGGGGTACCTGGCCAACCGGGGCGAGGAGTGGACGATCATCTCGGGCGCCCATGTCAACGGCGGCTTCACCAACGTGTTCGGGCCCGCGGCGGTCAACGGCGTTGGGTACAAGGTTGATTACTTCCCCGACCACGTGGTGGTGAAGACCGTGTGCTACGCCGACGTGAACGATGACGGCGGCATCGACGGCGGCGACGTGCAGGCCTTCTTCGCGCTGTGGGAGGCGGGCGACCCGGTCACCGACCTGAACAACGACGGCGGCGTCGACGGGCAGGACGTTGAGATCTTCTTCCAGTATTGGGAGGGCGGGGGCTGCTGAACAGGCTCTGACGATTGACAAACAACGCGGCGGGCGCAAGCGCTCGCCGCGTTTTTTCATTGACCGGCGACGGGAGTGTGCGCGGCCGGGGGCGACGGGAACCGCAGATCGGCGTCTTCGCACGCGAAGACCCAGATCCAACTGGGGGCGTCGGGCTTGAAGTCGTTGTCGCTGGTGACGATGAGCGTGCGGCGCCCGTCGGGAAGCCGCGGCCCGAAGCAGAGACCTTCGACCTTCTCGGGAACATCGGGGCCGGCGATGCCGAACCGTGCGTCCAGCAGATCGAGCAGGCGCTGCTTGCGGACGGGCGCGACGCCCGCGGGCAGGCCGGCGGAGGGCAGCGCGTCGATCGCGGAGACATCGGAGGCGTTGGCGAGATCGACGAGATAGAGTGCCTTTGACGCTGCGTCTTTGCCTTTGTTGCCGTCGCGCTCGAGGACGATGACGGTGTAATCGTCGACGGTGAGGATCTCATTGACGCCGTTGCGGGGGTTGTCCATCACGTAGACAAACTCGCGGGTCTTGCCGGTGGCGGTGTTGAGTTCCAGGATGCGGTTGTTGACGCCGGTGCGCCTGGTGTTGCCCGCGGCGTCGTGCTCAAGGCCGCCGTCCTGGATGAGCGGGCTCTGGAGAATGGCCAGGAGCGTGACGCCGTCGGGCTTGAGCGCCAGCCCTTCAAAGCCGCGGTTGGCCTGGCGGCCTTTGGCTTGAGCGAGTTCGGCGTGGGCGTCGACGTCGGGCTTTTCGATCATGAATCGTGGCGGGGGCGCCCAATGGTGGAGGCGCTTGCCGCTCGCGTCGAACTCGTCGATCCAGGGGCCGTATTCGTCGCAGATGAAGCGCGTCGCGGCGGGTGAGACTCGCAGTCCCTCGGGATCGAGGCGTGAACCGCGGGCCTGATCCGCGGCGTTGAATGCGGCCGAAGCGCCGGAGAATCGCGTGCCGCTCTCGTCGGTGAGGAGCGTGGTAGCCACCAGTTCGGCGGCGACGGGTTTGGCGTCGCCGGGGCGGATAGTGATGCGCAGTGTCTGGAGGCGGGGGAAGAAGGCGGCCTGTCCATCGGCGGGCCCGCGATCGTCGGCGGCGATGTAGAGATCGCCCGAGCCGGAGTAGTCGATGGCCGAGCCGAACGAGCCCAGGCGGTTGTGCGGCACGCCTTCCAGGATCATGTCGGTGAGGCCGGACTTGTCGGTGGCGTCGCCGGGGAATGACGCGCGGCCGATGAGGGTGGGCTCGGCGATCGCGAGGGGTGCGGACGGGCACACGGTGGCAACCGCGAACAGCGCGGACCGGAGAGTGCGATATCGCATGGGCGGAACGTAGCGGCGGAGCGGGCGTTGCCTCCCCGTCTTCGCGCAGTCTTAGCGATGACTTCATTCGAGACGAACGGCTTCTGAATGCGCCGCGCCTTTACTCATGCCTTCGGTGAAGACAGCGGGGCGGATCGCGTGCGTACTGGCCGCGTCGGATGGATTCACCGACACCGACGCCGCGAGGGCGGTATCGGCTTTTCGTGCCGGGTTACTCAAGACTTTCACTTCTGCGAGGACTGATGCCAAACACACTCCGCCGCGGGTCCGCTCAGAGGGGCTTCACGTTGATCGAGCTGCTCGTAGTGATCGCGATCATCGCGCTGCTGCTGGGCCTGCTGCTGCCGAGCCTGGGGGCGGCCCGCGAAGCCGGGAGGACGACGGTGTGCGCCTCGAATCTGCGGCAACTGTCGCTGGCGAGCGTGGCGTACGCGGGGGACTACAAGGGCCTGTACTCCAGCGGCAACTTCGACAACCGGCGCGGCAGCGGGTACGGTCCGATCGACGAGGTGGGCTGGGTCGCGAACCAGGTGATCGGCGGATACGGCCTGCCGGGCAAGTTTCTGTGCCCCAGCAGCGAGGCCCGGTCGAACCAGAACCTCAACATCAACCGCATCAACAGCAACGGGTTCAGGACCTTCTCGCAGGAGGAGATCACGGACCTTATCGCACGGGGCTACAACACGAACTACTGCCAATCGTGGTTCATGGCGCATACGTCGACGACGTCGCTGTACCCGACACGGTCTCCGGACCCCAAGGACGTGCGGTACGTCTACGGCCCGCTGCGTGAGAGCCAGATACAGGGCGCGGCGACGCCGTCCCGGGTGCCGCTGTTCGGCGACGGCACGGCGGATGTGTCGGCGAACCCGTACATGGTGACGATGCCGGACGGCGCCACGGCGGTGGGCGCCAAGGCGCTGACCGACGGGCCGGTGCAGGGCGTCATGTCGGCCTTCGGGGCGGTGTGGGGGCGGCAGAGCTACTCGGACTTCGGCCCCTCGCACGGTCGCTCGCGTGCCAAGAACCAACTGGGCGGCACGGCGATCTACGGCAACATCGGCTTCGCCGACGGGCACGTCGACGTTTTCACCGACGTCAACCGCGACGGGCGGTTCGGGTACGCGCAGGGCATCATCAACGGCATCAACACGCTCGCGTACGACGAGCTTGAACCCAAGGTGTTCGGCGGGTGGCTCAACAGGCAGGGCCTGGACTTCTAAGTCCCGCCGGTCACCCCCACCGCTTCCCAGGACCACGACCCCGCTCAAGCGCGCTCGCCGGCGGGCGAATCACCCATCGTTCAGACACGCTTTGTTCCGATTTCTCAAGGAGACTGAGATGAACCGCGTACGCACCATCACCCCGTTGGCACTCCTGGCGCTGGCCGGCGCGGCCTCCGCGCAGACCGTCACGTTCACGCAGTGGAACTTCAACAGCCTGGCCACCGGGCAGATCATCAACAACCCCGCGCCCTCGACGGGGCAGGGCACGGCGATCCCGCTGGGGATGACCAACAACTACCGGTTCGACACGAGCCCGCCGCGAACGGGTTCGTTCACGATGTGCGACGTGACATCGTCGGGTGCGAGCGGGGACACGGCGAGCAGCCCGAACAACTGCTGGCGTGTGCGCGGCAGCTACGACACGACGCTGGCGCACGCGGGTATCGGCTGGAGCATCTATGCGCCGCAGTACACGCAGGGCGCGGAGTTTGACGTGAGCACGGTGAACTACTCGGGTGTGGTCTTCTCGTTCGACTGGTTCACGACGAACCAGGGCGTGCGGAACATGCAGGTGCAGTACTCCACCAACGGCGGGGCGGCGTGGACCAACATCGGGGGCATCCTGGTGGCCGCGACCAACGGGTGGGTCAACAACATCACGTTCGATCTTTCATCGATCCCCGCGGTAAACGACAACCCCAACTTCCGCGTGCGGATGGTGTCGGTCTACGACCCGACGTACACGGGCCCCAACGCCCCGACGTACACCGGGGCCTCGGGCGGACAGTACAACAATAACTCCGGCAACTGGCGGTTCGACCGCGTGTCGTTCACGGGCACGCCGATCCGCTCGATCGGGCCCTCGATCACGGCGGGGGTGACCCCGCCGGCGGTGTGCGCGAGCGGCGGGCCGCTGACGTTCACGGCGTCGGTCACGGGCGGGGCGGCGCCGTTCAGCACGGGCCTCTCGGTCTCGGCGGATCTTTCTCCGCTGGGGCTGAGCGCGACGCAGCCGCTGTTCGACAACGGGACGAACGGCGATCAGTTCGCCGGCGACGGCGTGTTCACGTACGCCGCGGCGGTGCCGGGCGGGCGCCCGCTGGCGCCGGTTTCCATCACGGCGGTGGTGACGGACGCGCAGGCGCGTTCATCGAACGCGAACATCCCGGTGATCGTGGGAGACTGCTCGGGCAACTCGTCGTCGCGCGTGGTGATCAGCCAGACGTTCGCGGGCGGCGGCAACCTGGGTGCGCTGCCTTCGGATGATGCACCGTACGACGCGGACTATGTGCAGTTGTACAACCGCAGCGCTCAGACGGTGAGCCTGAACGGCTGGTCGGTCCAGTACGCGAGCCAGGGCTCGGCGGGCGGGTTTGACAACACGGGGGACCGGGTGGTGCTCTCGGGCAACATCCAGCCGGGGCAGTCGGTGCTGGTCCGTATGAGCGACCCGGTGCCGGGCTTTGCCTCGCTGCCGACGCCCGATTTCGCGCAGGCCAAGGGCTTCGGCGGGATGGGGAGCATCGGCGGGCGAGTGGCGCTGGTGCGTTCGGCGACGCTGCTGGGGAACAACTTCGGCGATCCGAACATCGAGGACCTGGTGGGCTACGGCGCCGGGGCGATCACGTTCGAGGGTTCGGCGCCGGCGCCGACGCCCAGCCCCACGAGCAACCGGGCCGAGTTCCGCAAGCAGAACGGGTCGCAGGACACGAACCAGAACTTCAACGACTTCGAGACCGCGTCGCCCTCGCCGCAGAACCGTTCCTCGGGCGGATTCCTCGCGGGGTACGCGTCGACGGATGTCGCCGCGGCGTGCTCGGGCTCGCAGATCAAGCTCGTGACCAACGTCGTGCCGGGCGTCAACAGCACGGGCATCCGCGTGTTCGCGGATGTGAGCCAGATCATCGGCGCGCCGGGCACCGTGGAGTTGTTCGACAACGGGACCAACGGCGACCAGAACGCCAACGACAACATCTACACCAGCACATACCTCGTTCCGGCCTCGGCGCAGCAGGGCAACCGGACGATCGGGTTCAGCGTGAGCGATGCGCAGGGGCACAGCGACACGAGCCTCGTGGCGTTCGCGGTGGGATCGTGCGGGGAGTCGGGCGCGCCGGTGGTGATCAGCCAGGTGTACGGCGGCGGCGGCAACGATTTCTCGGGGTACAACGGCGACTTCGCGGAGATCTTCAACCGCTCGGGTGTGCCGATCAATCTCGACGGCTGGAGCTTCCAGTCGGCGCGCGTGACGGACCAGGGGTTCGACAGCCGCATCGCGCTGCTGTCGGGAACAATCGAGCCCGGTGAGTACCGGCTGATCGTCACCAACCAGTTGTCCCCCACCGGCGCGGCGCTTCCTCCGGCGGACTTCAGGCCCGGCACGCTGTTCGGCATGGAGAGCGGTTCGGGTCGGGTGGCGCTGGTGAGCAGCACGAACCTGCTGCACACGGACTTTGCCCGTTCCGACATCGTCGACGTGGTGGGCTACGGCAGCGACTGCCCGACGTTCGAGGGCGTGGGCCCCGCGGGCACGCTCAGCGACATCCTGGTCGCGGTCCGCCGCGGGGGGGGCTGCCAGGACTTCAACCAGAACGCCATCGACTTTGATGTCGTGCTGGCCCTGGCGCTGCCGCACAACTCCCTGAGCCCGGCCTCGGTGTGCCCGGGCGTGGTCGTGTGCGGGTGCGCGGCGGACTACAACGCCGACGGCGGCGTCGACGGCGCTGACGTCGAGGCGTTCTTCGGCGACTGGGAGAACTCCCAGCCCTGCTCGGACGTGAACCGCGACGGCGGAATCGACGGCGGCGACGTCGAGGCGTTCTTCAACGTCTGGGAGCGCGGTGGCTGCAACTAATCACATGCCGTAAACGCGTCAGGCGTTCACGGGGCACAGCACAAGGCCCGCCGCGGCGAGAGCATTCTCGCCGGGCGGGCCTTGTTGATTGCGGTCGACTCAGATTGGAGACGCCCGAGGAGTTGATCGCGTCAGCACGGGGTGACCTGAATCAGCAGGCGCCCTGCTCCCAGCGGGCGAAGAACTCCTGGACGTCGGAGCCGTCGACACCGCCGTCAAGGTTGACATCGGCGCAGGGGAGCGCGAACTCCCAGTCGTCGAAGAAGGCGCCAAGGTCCGCGCCGTCGACGCCGCCGTCGGCGTTGTAATCGGCGGGGCAGGGCGGGCAGACGTAGCCGGCGCAATCCTCGCACGCCGCGGCGTCGCCGAAGTAGACCCCGCCCGCGGCGGCGCACTCTTCCTGCGTGAGCGTGGAGCAGCCGTTGACGGTGCAGCAGGCGCCGGTGGCGGTGCAGGGCGCGGGGGCGCACGGGGTTCCGGAATCGGCGGCGAGGATGGTGAAGTTGCCGGAGGAGTTCGCGGCGTAGCCGTGCACCAGAATCATGTAGAGGGCGTCGCGCTGCGTGCAGAAGGAGACCTGGGAGAGCAGGCCGCAGGAGTCGTCGTTGCCGGCGACGCAGGTGAGCGGGCCGTCGCAGCCGTCGGGGGCGCAGTAGACGCTGAGCACGCTGTCCCACGAGGTGGTGGAAGAACATAGCGAGACGGTCATCGTGTCGCCGGTGCCCAGCACGGAGTACCACACGCCGGGGGCGACCTGCGTGCGGGCCAGGGCGCAGTCGGTCTGGTTGTCGTTGGTGGCGGAGATGGTGGAGCCGTTGGAGGCAACGCCGGGCGTGAGGGCCAGGGCCCGGGCGCACGCGTCGTTGGGCGGCGATGTGCAGGCGGTGATGGTGAGCGAGATCTGGCCGTCGGTTTGCGCGCCGGTGCTGCTCACAACGCGGAACGGGAAGGCGTACGAGCCGGGCGCTGCGCCGGGCGCGGCGGCCACCGCGAGGGAATAGATGTTGTCGCCGGAGACGGCATCGCCGTGGGTGCCGTCGTCGTGCATCGGGATCTCCGAGCCCAGGTTGACCAAGACCTGGTGCGTGGCGTCGGCCGGGCACGATTCGGGCGTGACCGTGACGGTGAAGAGGCCGGTGGAACCGCCGCAGTTGTCGAACGATTGGGGCGTGGATGCGCCGACGCCGGACGGGGGCGTCGTTGGCTGGCCGGTCCGCAGTCGCACGTTCACCTGGCCGATGCGAGAGTCATTGCTGACGTAGTTGAAGTTGTTGGCGCCCGCCGCGGCGGCCGCGCCGCTCACGGCGATGTAGTACATGCCCTGCTGGAGCGGCCCGTTCTGGCCGTTGTAGGGCAGGCCGTTGCCGAAGGGCGGGCGTGCGGGGGTGGTAGCGCCGAAGGAGAGTTGGCTCAGGAGGTTGGAGCCGGAGTTGTCGTCGGAGGCGACGAGGTTGCCCGCGGCGTTGTAGATCGTCATGCGCGTGTCGTTGGTGGGTGAGAGTTGCGAGAGTTCGGTATCGAGATCGAAGAAGGAACAGACGGCGGACGACGCCTCGGGGACGTGCGCCGAGAACCACGCGACCTGGCGCGTGTTGATCGGGGCGGGGGCGGTGCGGGCGTCGTTCGCGCCCAGGGAGCCGAGGTTGAACGTGGGCGGCGGAACGGGCGGGGCCGCGTGTCCTCCTGAGATCGTGACCTGGATGTTGCCGGCGTTGTTGGAAGTGCTGTGGACGCCGAAGTCCGAACGATCGAAGGTGGAATCAAAGCCGCCGATGGCGAGGAAGTAGGTGCCGGGCATGAGGCGGCCGTCGCGACCGTTGGAGAACGCGCCGCCCGCGCCGGCGGACTGACCGCTGCCGGTGCCGAAGGAGAGCGCGCTCCAGAGCGCTTCGGCGTCGTCATCGTCGGCGGCGACAAGGCGGCCGGTAGAGTCAAAGAGGCCGATCTCGGTGTCGTTGGAGGGAGAGAGGGTGGAACCGATGGTGTTGATGTCCAGGTACGTGAACTCATCGAGGCCGATGACATCCTGGAGCGTGAACTGGATCCAAATGATGCCGCCGGGCCCGATTGAGCAGAAGAACGTGAAGGGGAAGCCCAGGTAGCAGAAGAAGGGCGTGCCGCAGAAGATGAAGCAGTGGCCGGGCAGACCGCCCGCGCCGCCGAGGCCACCGGCACCCTCCTTGCCGCCCACGCCGCCGAATCCGGTGGAGAAATCCTCTCCGCCGTCGCCGCCGTCGCCGCCGGCTTTACCGAATCCGCCCAGGCCGCCCATCGCCGCGCCCAGGCCGGGGATGCCGCCCAGGCCGCCGATGGTGCCGCCGCCTCCGCCCAGGTTGGCCGAGACGCCGTCGGCGGCGCTGAGAACCGCCGCGGCGGAGTGGTTGTCGTACTTGGCGCTCAGGACGATCTTGCCGCCCTCGCCGCCCATGCCGGAACCCGCGCCGCCGTCGGCGCGGATCGTCGCGCCGGTGAGCGTGATGGAGGGAGCGATGGCGACGAAGGAGCCGCCGCCACCACCGCCGCCGCCGCGGCCAGTGATGCTTGATCCGCTCACGTCGATCGTGGCGGTATCGAGGTCGATGGTGCCCAGGTCATCGCAGACGCGCATGCGCACCGCGCCGCCGCCATCGGCGCCCGCGCCGCCGTTGCCGGCGTTGTTGCTGCCGTAGCCGTCGAAGCCGGGGAAG
>JBGAMO010000099.1:0-17897 GCA_044222845.1 Phycisphaerales bacterium | reverse complement strand
TCCGGCCTGGGAGTGCTGCCCGGCATGGCGATGTCCGTCTCCGGCGCGGTGAGCGGCAACGGCTCGGTGATCGTCGGCTACAGCGCACTCGGCGACGGAAGCGGCGCACGCGCGTTCAAGTGGACGGCCGGCACCGGCATGCAGGAGTTAATCGCCCCGGACGGCGGCGCGGCTGTCGCTGCGAGTGTCACGACTGACGGCTCGGTGATCACCGGTTACTCCATCTCTACGGGCGACGCGATCGCCTGTATTTGGACGAGCGCCGGCGCACAGGATCTGGCCACGTACCTGAACTCCCGGGGCATCAGCACCGCCGGCCGGGTTCTTCGAACCGCACAGATCAGCGCCGACGGCACCACGCTGGCGGGTTCGGGCATCCACAACGGCGGGTACTCCGCGTGGCGAGCCTCGCTGGGCTGCCCCGCCGCCCCGGTGATCACCGCCGATCCCACCTCGCAGACCGTCGCCCCCGCAAGCCCGGTCACCTTCTCCGTCGCCGCCACCGGCAGTTCGCTTCGGTATCAGTGGTATCACGACTCCGCGGCGATGCCCACCGAGACGGCCTCAACGCTCATGATCGCTTCCGCCGGCGCAGCAGACGCGGGCGTCTACTCGTGCACCGTGTCAAACGCGTGCGCAAGCGTCACGTCCGCGTCCGCGACGCTGACGATTTCCTCCTGCTCGCCCCCGGTTATCACCGATCAACCCGCTGACGTTCGGGCCCTGCCCGGCGACCGCGTCGACATCAGTATCGATGCGAGCGGCGCCGTCCCGCTGGCCTTTCAATGGAGCCGCTACGGGATCGACATCGACGGCGAAAACTCGTCCTCGATCCAGTTCAATCAAGTCTCGCTCGACGACGCAGGCGAGTACGTCTGCACCGTGACTAACCCGTGTGGTGAAACCGAATCCCGCGCCGCGCTCCTCACCGTCGTCTGCACGGCCGACTTCAACAGCGACGGCGGCGTCGACGGCGGCGACGTCGAGACCTTTTTCGTCGCCTGGTCGTCCGGCGATTCGACCGCCGACACCAACGCCGACGGCGGCGTCGACGGCGCAGATGTCGAGACCTTTTTCGTCGCTTGGTCCGCGGGCGGCTGTTAAGTAGACACACACTCCGGACCCCTCGCACAAGCCGGAACATACACGACAACGCCGCGGCCGCCCGCGGCGTTGTTTTCTGAACGACACTCACCAACCATCGCCGCGTCAGCCGGTGTCTGAGTCTCGTCGCTCCAGCACCTTGGAGCAGGCGGATCGGGCAATGTCCCGCATTCGACACGCCCGGCGGTGCGTCGAGTACCATCAACCCATGATCCGATCCCTGACGGCCGTGCTCGCGTTCCTTCTCTGCGCCGCCGCGGGCGCAGCCCAAACACCGAGCGACCCCATGACCCAGGCCGACGACATCCCGCCCGACACCCGCGAGTACGACGTATCGACCAGGACCGGCCCGCTGCGATTGGCCGTCATCGGCCTGGTGCACGGTCATGTCGAAGGCGTACTCTCGCAGGCCGCGAAGCGCACAGATCTCAAGATTGTCGGCGTGTACGAGCCGAATCGAGCCATCTTTGATCGCCTTGCTGCCAAATACCACCTCGAGCCGACCCTCTACTACGCAGACCTCAAGACCATGCTCGACGCGACCAAGCCCGAGGCCGCGAGCGTCATGACGTCCATCAAGGATCATCTCGCCGTGGTGGAGGCCTGCGCCCCCCGCGGCGTGCACACGCTGCTCGAAAAGCCCCTCGCGTTCTCCTGCGAAGATGCCCAACGCATGGCCGCGCTGGCCCGCGAGCACCGCGTGCTCGTGCTCACGAACTTCGAAACCTCCTGGTACGCGTCGGTGCGCGAAGCCCAGCGGATGATCGCCTCCGGTGAGTTCTCGCCCATCCGCCGGATGGCATTCCGACACGGCCACAAGGGTCCCAAGGAGATCGGCTGCCAGCCCGAGTTCCTCGCGTGGCTCACCGACCCGGAGCAGAACGGCGGCGGCGCCCTCGTGGATTTCGGCTGCTACGGCGCGGTCATCTCAACGTGGATGATGAACGGCCAACGGCCCACCAGCATCGTCGCCTCCGCGAGCACGCTCAAGCCGTCGGTCTATCCGCGTGTCGACGATGACGCCACCATCGTGCTCACCTACCCCACCGCAACCGCGGTCATCCAGGCTTCCTGGTGCTGGACGCACGACAACAAGGAAATGGATGTCTTTACCGAGAAGGGCTCGATCCACGCCGGGAAATGGACCGACCTGCAGGTGCGACTGCCGGACCAACCCGCCAAAGTTGTTCGGCCGGCACCCAAGCCGGCGTGGCTTGAGAACGAATGGACCTACCTGCGAGACGTCGTGCGGGGCGACACCACAGTCGATCCGCTGTCGGGCATCGACGCGAACGTGATCGTCGCCGAAATTCTGGACGCCGCTCGGGCCCAGGTGGCGAAGGCCCGGCAACCCAAGTAGGACGAGCAGGCCCATCGTTCACGACCTGAACTCCTCATCACTTCCGCTCACGCTCTTGCTGGCGATCAATCGGCCGATGAGCAACCAACAGAACTCCCCCCGCCCCCGCCGCGGCGAGCACCGCAGCCGCTCCGCCCACCGTCAGCCGCCACGCCCAACGTTGCTCGTTGGTCAGCGCGAGCCACGTCGGATCGGGTTGTCGCCTCCGGGATGAAGCGCGCCCGTAGGGCCCAAGGTCCTTGACGCCCCCGAACATGATCGCCGCGACGAGCAACACCGCCCCGATGTGGGCGGCCCGCCCAAATCCTGTCACCCGCGTCCGCAACGCGTACCAAGCCCCGAACGCGCCCAGCACGGGCGCGATAATGCAGGTGGCAGCTACGTAATAGGGTGTCAGGAGAGGGAGCATCGTTGCAGCAACAAGCAAACCAGATTGAATCACACCTGAGCACCGCTCCGACACCGAGCCACAATGTTCCGCCACAACTCGATCCGCGGCACGCCCGCGTACCCGCTCCGCTGCCCATCGTTGACCTCGATCACGATCCACGAACCCTTATTGGTCTGCGCGACATCGATACACACAAACGGCGTCGTGAGACGGCCCGCCGCCTCTCGTGCCACACCGCACGCGGCGCGTTGCTCTTCCGGCGTCCAGTGATACTCGGGCGCATCGAGCCAATAACGTCCCGCGCCCACCATCTCTCCCCGCCACCAGAACGTTCGGAACTCAAAGCACCTGGGCAATTCGTCCGCGTGCTGCGAGTCGCGCACGCGCCGCAGCGAAACGAATGATCGCACCGCGGCACGCTGTGAAGCCAGAATCGGATTTCCAAGCCAACGCTCGCGGAGCGCTTCGTATTCGCGCCGAGAACTCGCCACGGCGAGCCGCGCATTGTGACGGCTGGTCTGCCGCACGCCCTTGATAAAAACAGGCCAACCAATGGACGCCTCGATCTCCGCGGCCTCCGGCAGTACATCCCAGCACGCGCTCAATGGCGTCAGGTCCGCGAGCTTCGGGTACCACGCCGACAAGTCATCGGCCGCTTCCGCGAGTTCCGGCGTATTGATGAACTCAACGCCCCGCTCCCGCCAGGCGGTGTACACACCCTCGTAATCATCAACCACCCCCAACCTCGCGATCCCGATCGCGCCACGATCCATCCGCGATGGATGTCCAACCTTGAACGCCGAGGTGAACTCAATGTCATACGCCGCCAAGCCCGTGCGACGTACAACCACCGGCTATACTCCCTCGATCAGCTCGAGATATCCGGAGGTGAACTCAAAGTCATACGCCGCCAAGCCCGTGCGACGTACAACCACCGGCAATACTCCCTCGATCAGCTCGAGATATCCGGGAACCTGCAGCACCGAGAATGCTAGCTCAAGATGGTCGTCCGGAACCGATCAACGTACGAGCCTCGGACATTCGCCTTCCCGAACGTGCAGTAGTGATCCAATGCCGCGAATCGCGGGCCGATTCGAGAGCGCAGCGCCGTCAGCGATCGCCTCCTTGAAGGCGTCCAACCGCACGAGCATCCCGGTATACCTGAACTGCGTTCCCTGCTTGGTGTCTACGCCCCATACTCGCTCATCGGCGGGCACACGCACACCAGGTTGCGATCGCCGTACGGGTTGTCGACACGACCCACCGCCGGCCAGAACTTGTGGTCGCGCAGCCAGGGGAGCGGGAACGCGGCCTTCTCACGCGAGTAGGGCCGGTTCCACTCCACCGCCGTCACCACGTGCACGGTGTGAGGCGCGTTCTTGAGCGGGTTGTCGGTCTTGCTCATCCCGCCCTGCTCGATCTCGCGGATCTCGGCACGGATGGCCACCATCGCCTCGCAGAACCGGTTGAGTTCGCTGAGCGGCTCGCTCTCGGTGGGCTCGATCATGAGCGTGCCGGGCACCGGCCACGACATCGTGGGCGCATGGAACCCGTAATCCATCAGCCGCTTGGCGATGTCGTCGGGCTTGATCCCCGCCGTCTTCTCGAAGGGGCGCACGTCGATGATGTACTCGTGCGCGCAGCGGCCGTTCTTGCCTCTGTACAGCACGTCGTACTGGCCTTCCAGCCGCTTGGCCATGTAGTTGGCGCTCAGGATCGCCGCCTGCGTCGCTTTCTTGAGGCCCGCCGCCCCCATCATCGCGATGTACATCCACGGGATCACCAGGATGCTGGGGCTGCCGTACGGCGCCGCGGCCACGGGACCGATCGGGTGTGACCCCGTCTGACCGCCCTGCGTGAATCCCAGCGGGTTGACCACCGGGTGACCCGGCAGGAAGGGCGCCAGGTGCTGGGCCACGCAGATCGGGCCCATGCCCGGTCCGCCACCGCCGTGGGGAATGCAGAACGTCTTGTGCAGGTTCAGGTGGCACACGTCGGCGCCGATGTCGCCCGGCCGGCAGAGCCCGACCTGCGCGTTCATGTTCGCGCCATCCATGTACACCTGCCCGCCCGCGGCGTGGACGATCTTGCAGAACTCCTTGACGTGCTCCTCGAACACGCCGTACGTGCTCGGGTACGTCACCATCAGCGCCGCCAGATTGTCCTTGTGCTCCTGCGCCTTGGCCTTGAGGTCTTCCAGATCAACATCGCCGCTGGGGGTGTTCTTGACAACCACCACCTCGAAGCCCGCGCACACCGCGCTGGCGGGGTTGGTGCCGTGGGCGCTCTCGGGAATGAGGCAAATGTTGCGGTGCCCCTGCCCGCGGGAGCGGTGGTAGGCCCGGATGACGCACAGGCCGGTGTACTCGCCCGCCGCGCCGCTGTTGGGCTGCAGGCTGGTGGCCGCGAAGCCGGTGATCTCGCTCAGCCACAGTTCCAGATCCTTGAATACCTGTGCGTACCCCTGCCACTGATCGGCCGGGGCGAAGGGGTGCAGCCCGCCGATGGTCTTCCACGTCACCGGCAGCATCTCGCTGGTGGCGTTGAGCTTCATCGTGCACGAGCCCAGGGGGATCATGCTGTGCGCCAGCGACAGGTCGCGACCCATGAGCTTGAAGATGTACCGCAGCATCTCGTGCTCGTTGTGCAGCGTGTTGAAGATCGGGTGCGTGAGGTACCCGCTGGTCCGCGCGCAGTACGCCGGCAGCGGAGTCAGGTCGGTGGGCACGGGCTGGGAATCGTCGATGTCAAAGCCGCGGCCGCAGCCGAACGCGCCCAGGATCTGCCGCAGGTCCTCGGTGGTCGTGGTCTCATCGAGCGACACGCCCAGGGTGCCGTCTGCGTAATCGCGGATGTTGACACCCCGCGAGACCGCCGCCTGCTTGATCTGGGCCGTGTCGCCCGAAGAGTGATTCCGCGCCGTGGGCCGCACGCGGATCGTGTCGAAGTACGTTCCGGTCAGCACGTCGTGGCCGAGCCACCGCATGCCGTACGCCAGCACGCCGGTCAGCGTGCGCACCCGCTCGGCGATCGCCCTGAGGCCCGCCGGCCCGTGGTACACCGCGTACATGCCCGCGATGATCGCCAGCAGCGCCTGGGCGGTGCAGATGTTGCTCGTCGCCTTCTCTCGCCGGATGTGCTGCTCGCGCGTCTGGATCGCCATGCGCAACGCCGGGCGGCCCTGCGCATCCTTGCTCACGCCGATGATGCGGCCGGGCATCTTGCGGACAAACTCTTCGCGCGTCGCCATGAACGCCGCGTGCGGCCCGCCCAGGCCCATCGGCACGCCGAACCGCTGCGCGCTGCCGACGGCGATGTCGGCCCCGAACTCGCCGGGGGGCGTCAGCAGCGTCAGAGCCAGCAGGTCGGTGGCGACCACCACCAGGGCTCCGGCCTTGTGCGCCGCCTCGACCAGGCCGCGATGGTCGGCGACCGTTCCGTCCGTCGCCGGGTATTGCACGATCACGCCGCACACGTCGGCGCTCAGCTCGGCCTGGGGCGTCGCCGTCTCGATGATCTTGATGCCCAGCCCGTCAGCCCGCGTCCGCAGCACGCCGATCGTCTGCGGGTGGCAGTCCTTCGCCACCACGAACGTCTTGCGCGTGTGCTCCGAGATGCTGAAGCACATGCTCATCGCCTCGCCCGCGGCGGTCGCTTCATCCAGCAGGCTCGCGCCCGCGAGCGGCAGACCCGTGAGGTCGCTCACGCACGTCTGGAAGTTCAGCAACGCCTCGAGCCGACCCTGCGCGATCTCGGCCTGGTAAGGCGTGTACTGCGTGTACCAACCCGGGTTCTCCAGGATGTTCCGCAGGATCACGCCCGGCGTGTGCGTGCCGTAGTAGCCCATGCCGATGAACGATCGCAGCACGGTGTTCTTGGAAGCCAGGGTGTGCAGACGATCCAGGGCTTCGCTCTCGGTCAGACCGCGGTCGGGCAAACCGGCGAGCGCCAGCGGGCGGTTCAGCCGGATCGAAGCGGGCACCGTCGCGTCGGTGAGCGCATCGAGGCTGGCGTACCCGAGGAGCGCGAGCATCTCGCTGATGTCACGCTCACCGGGACCGATGTGCCGTGGTGCGAAGACATCGGTAGGACCGGGCAGAGCGCAAGCGCCGCCCGACGGCTGAGGGGTTTGAAAGTTGGACATTACGTCGACTTTGGGAAGGTTGGTCTTGGCCGTCGCGGGACGGGTGGAAGCGGTGGGCGAAGTAGGTGCCATGACTAGCAGAAAGGGTAGGAGCCGGGCAACACTTTGTGCATCGTTTTTGGCTCGTGTACGGTCGATTTGATCACTTGCGACTCAGTCGCACTCGCGGTTTTTCTAGGGCCTGCGCCGCTGAGTTGTTGACTCGTGTTGTCAGGAGTTTCCCCGGCCACGCCAGCCGCCCAACCCCATCGATCAACCGCTACTTCGGCAACGGCGGCATGACAAACTCGCGTTCCTTGATCCGGCCCTGCCGGACCAACTCGCGGGTCTGGGGAATTTCCACTACCAGCGCGGGCCTGCCTTCCTGCGGTTGCACCAACCTCGTCACAACGTGCAGGTTCCGCTCGTCATCAAAGACGACCGGTATCACGAACTGCCACGGAATCGGGGCCCGATTTGTCGCCGGGTCGTGGAACGGCACGCCGAAGGGCCAGATGTACTCAATCCCCTGCTCGTCCGCCTTCATGATGATCGGCAGCCCGACGCACGCTCCCAGGCTGTAGACATCCTTGCGGCGGTATTGGAACTTCACGAAATATGGCATCGACCACAACCGCTCCCACACCGAGCGGACCTCCTCATCGAACTGCGGTTGGCCCGTGCGGAACGGCCGCGGCCGGATATTGACCGGCAGGAACACCGTATTCGGTTCCGGATTGGGCACCTGCTCCACCAGTTGCCGTCCGTTGCGGTCATCGTCCCGTGTCACCTCCCGCATCCGCGACTGCGCGCCGATCGTCATCACGCCCCCGGCCACCAGGATCGGCGCCAACGCCACCGCGCACACGCGCCGATACCAGGTGCCCAGTTCCGTCGCCGCCCTGGACTCAACGCCCTCAGGCATGAATGAGAGCGGATGGAACAACCGACCCACCCCGTCGAACAGCGTCGACGCCGCGATCAAGGCGCTCGCGAGCGGAAGGTACGTGACGCGGCTCAACGTCGGGTACCCCTTGATCACCGCGATCGTCAGGCACGCCCCCAGAAACGCGCACACCCCGAACATCGCCACGAACGGCGAGCGAGCGCCGGCACGTGCCGGAGCGCCGGGCCCGTGGCTGGGCGTGCGAACCCAAACCCTCGCAGAGATGAACCACGCCACCGCCAGCGCGACCAACCACGCGGCCATGACCGCCTTGTCGTCCAGCAACACTCGCCAACCCCGCGTCGCCGCGCCGTTGGCAAAGTGCCGGAGCATGAAGTTATCTCGGAACCCCGACACGACATCCGCCATCCGATTGAAGAGATTCGCCGGCTTCTCGTAGGATTCCGCGTCGTTGCCCAGCCCCGGCTGCGCAAAGTGCTTCACCAGGTAGAGGTACACCCCCACCAACGAACCCGACACCGCCAGCGGAACCGCCGGCCGCACCACACGACGCAACAGGCTCTCGTCATCCGGGCACACGGCCCAGTACGCCAGAGCCAGCGCCGGGAACGCCCCGCTCGCCTGCTCCTGGAAGCACAGAATCGCCGCACCGCACAGGATCATGAGCAGGGCCCACGGCCAGCCGCGGGCGCCGCTCGCGTGCCCCCCCTTGCGTGCGAACCGGATCATGCACAGCGTCATGCATTGGAACAGGATCGCCGAAAAGAGCGACCCGAACGCCGCGATCCACACCCACGCCTCGTGATGCACCGCCCACACCATGAACAGCGCGGCCGCCCCCGCCGCGGCATGAACGCTCCGCCCCAACCCTCGCATCACGCGGTACAGCAGCAGCGCCATGAGCCCGTGGCCGATCGCCCCGATGACATGCGCCATCCAGAACTCGTCCCAACACAATGATGTAATGGAGGGCACGACCGAGTGCAGCAGCGGCCGCAGCGCCTGCAGGCGCTTCTCAGGAGGCAGGTACGGTTCGCGTGTGGTCACCGCCCACCCGGTCATCTGATTGGTCACCGGGTCGCGGGTACTGAAGAAGTAATCGTCGTTCCATTTGCCGATGTCCCCGCCGAAAAACAGCGTGGCAAACGCCCAGAGGACGATCGGAAACAGTACCGAGGCGATGAGAATCCGCAGGCGCATGCGCGGGCGGAGTCTACGCGCCGTGGAAAAAAAAACCACCTCAATCCCATCTGGTCTTTGATAGGGTTCTCACGCCGGGGCCGAGAACCCTTGAACAAGCCACAATCGCGGCTAAGCACGCGCCACCTTTCCGGGGGGACGTCTATCCTGTTGCTTCGCGCCGGAACTCGGGGCGTTCGCCTCGGGGGCGTGTGGGAAACCTCGTGAGGGTACCAATGCGATATCAACTGCTTCGCTCGATCGCGTGGACGCTGTTCGCGTTCTTCCTGCTCCCATCGATGACTCCAGGCGCTCTGGCGCAGCTCAATCTCGCGGCCATTGCCGGAGACTGGTGCGGCGATTACTCGGGCAAGGGCGAAAAGGGCTGGGCGAGCATCGCCATCGCCGCCGATGGGTCCTTCAGCGGCACCGTCGTCTCCCGGTCCAGCGCTGCACACGGTACATGGTCCGGTCACATCAACGCCGATGGCACCCTCACCGGCACCAGCGAGTTCAACTCAGACATGGTGACCGTGTCCGGACTCATCAAAGCCAAGGGAACCACCCTCTCTGCAACGGTGTCATGGGTATCGGAGGGCAGAACAATCTCCGTCAAGAGCACCTTCAAGCGCTGGAATCCCAACGCCTCCGTCGCGGCGTTCGCGGGCGAGTGGGGCGGCACGTGGAGCTTCCGCGGCGTCAAAGGCACGATGCGGCTCTTGATCGGCGCTGACGGAAGTGTCGCCGGCCGCCTGGGCGGCTCCGAAGATCAGGACTTGACCGACGACGTCCAGGACCTGGGGCAACTCCTGCCCAACGGCATCGTTCTGGGCGACCAGAGCGACAGCACCCTGTTCCCGCTCGCCGACCTCAAGGTGTCCGGCTCTTCAATGACCCTCACCGCGGCGCAAGCCGACGATAACGGCAAGGTCTTCACGATCAAAGTTTCACTCAAGCGCCAGACCGGTGTCGGCGCACTCGCGGGCAGTTGGACGGGCACCGCCACCAGCCGGGGCGACACCGTCACCCTCGACATGACCATCGACGCACACGGCGGAATCCAGGGCCGCGAAACCGACTCGCCCGGATCCGGCGGCGGCGGCAGCGATCTTTCGATGCTCATCCTCCCCTCCGGCGTCTTCGCCGGCATCGCGATCACCGACGGTGACATGTCCGTTCAGTTCGTCTTCGGCACCCTCAAACTCAAGGGCAACACGCTCTCGGGTTCGGGCACCCTGCTCGACAGCGACGGCCACAAGACCTCGCTCAAGATCACTTTCAATCGCGTGTAGACACGCGGAACACACGATCACTCAAACCAAAAACGCCGGGGATCGCAAGCGATCCCCGGCGTCGTTATTCATCTACGATGTGCACGGCCGGTCGGGCCCGCGGCTTACATCGCCTTCTTGAGAGCGTCGGCCTTCTCGGCGTCGCTCATCGCGTCCCACTTCTTGTAGCAGCCCTCGCAGCAGAAACCGACCTTCTGCCCGTTGAACTCCTTGACGCTCTTGGCGGTCGACGGGTGCGACGGCATGATGGGGCACTTGGTGTTCACAACGCCCATGCTCGCCTGCTTCGGAGCCGCGGCGGCTTTGTCTGCGGTCTTCGGAGCAGTCTTGGTTTCGGCGGTTTTGTTGGACGAACAGCCGGCCAGGAAAGCCGCGACACACGCGGCGACAATCATTGCACGAGTCTTCATAGCTTTAAGTCTCCTGTAAGGAGGCTAAGGATAGCGCTATTTCCGCCCCCCGCCACGGCGCCACCACCCGCCGACCGAAGGCACCCGACGCCCGCGCCCGCCGTTCCAGCGAGTCCAGCATCGGCCCCGGCGACATCGTGCCGATCACCCACGCCTCCGCGTCATCCCGGTCGGGAAGCACCCGAACACCCACCTCTTTGAGTGCCCGCGCTACCGCCCAGGAGTTCTTGCCCTCGTCGATCAGCGCCGCCGTGGCGAACGGACGTTCGGCATGCGCCCCACGGATCGCCGCCCGCGCCGCCGCTAGGCCGGTGAACCGGGCCCACAGCGCGGCCGACATCGACCGCCGCGGCTGGCCCCGGATCGTTCTCCGCAGCTCCATCAACCCCGCCGCGAATCCGCGCTCCGCTTCCTCGCGTCGCGCGATGTCCCGATACCGCGAAATTGTCTCATGCAGCCGTTCTTGACGCTCTCCCCGCGGGGCATACCGCTGAACCACCCAGCCGTTGTTCCGCACCAGCCGGGAGATGATCTGATTGAAATCCCGCCCCTCTTCCACCTTATGGTGCACCACCGCGAACCGCGGATCAAACACCACCCTCATGCCCGCCTGCAGAAGTCGCGCCGACAGGTCGTACTCCTCCGCGTAATACCCGAACGAAGCGTCGTAACCGCCCAACTCCAGGAACACACCCGCCCGGATCGCCACGCCGCACCCCACAAAAACCTCGGGGAGCCCTCCGGCCTCGCGGCCGCGTCGTTTTCCGCCCAGTGAAATATCCGCCATCACCGCCCCGACGTCTCGAGGCTGCTTGCCAAGGCCCTCCAGGAAACTGAGATTGAGCGGATGGCTGTCGTCATCGAGCATCACAAACCACTCGCACCGGGGATCGGCGTTCGCCGCCGCGTGGTTGCGTGCCCCTGCCCCCAGGTTCGCATCCATCCTGATGCACTTGACCGCCACCTCGCCCACCCGCCTTGGGAGAATCGGAAGCGAATCGCTGGCGTTATCAGCGATCACCACCTGCGCCTGGTGCGAACCCAAAGCGCCGATCGCCTCCAGCGTCTGGTGGAGGCGTTCCGGGCGGTTGCGGGTTGGAATGATGTATGCGATCATGCGACGGCGGTCCACTTGTATCGACGCCGCGACGCCCGGTTATGCAGCGCAAACCGCTACGCGCTTACTTTCATCCGCCGTTCGCCCGCCGCCTCGCCCAGGTACGCCAGCCGCCCCGCGTGCACTCGGGCGATCGTCGCCCGCAGGTCCGCCGGGGTGATCGGCGTGTTGCCCAGCCGCTGCACCTGCACCGCCGCCGCGACAGCGCCAAGATAGGCCGCGACCGTCAGGTTTGCGCCGCCGCTCAACGCCAGCGTGGCCACCGTCAGGAGCGAATCGCCGCACCCCATGGGATCGAGCGGGATCGGGCTCAGCGCCGGCACGTGCTCGCTGGAGAGCCGCTGTTGGAACGCGCCGTCATCGGCCCGCGCAGGCATCATCGCCAGGCGCGAGAAGGCGATCAGCCCGTCCGCACCCAGCGTGATGATCGCATTGCGAGACGCCGTCTCTTCCATCATGCGCCACGTCACCAGCGGCAAACCTTCTTCCGGCAACTGCATCGCCCCGCGCAGTTCCTCTTCGCTCGGGCAGACCAGATCGCAATCGCGCAGTCCCCGAAGACCCGCCGAAGCCCCGCTCACGTCGCCCGCGAGTACGCCCACCCGGGGCCGCAGCCCGCGGCACAACCTGCCCAGCGATACCGGCGTGAACATCCCAAGCCCGAAATCCGTGAGGATCGCCGCGTCGCACCCGTCCCCCGCGGCGTCCAACGCCATCGAGTGCAGCGATTCCCGCTGCCCCGCGTCCAGCACGAGCGGCTCCACCAGATCCAGTTTCATCACCTTCTGATGACCCACCAGGAACCGCTGCTTCTCCGGCAACGGCTGCGACACCGGCAGCGCCCGCACGCTCACCCCTTGTTGCTCCAGCCGCGCCGTGAACTCACGCGCTTGCTGCGAGAGCCGTCCGTGGTCATCCGTCGGGAGCGGCGTGATGAGCGTGGGCCGTGCGCCCAGCGCCGCCGCGTGGCGGGCCACGATCGCCGCACCCCCGTCGTACTGCCTCGCCTCCAACGGTCGCAACGTCAGGATCGGGCTCTCGCTGGCCACCTGCGGCCGATTGCACAGGATGTACGAATCGATGATCGATTCGCCCACGATCACGATGCGCCGATCCCGCATCGCCGAGATCGAGGAATAGAGCGCGGGCCCCTGCAGATCCGCCCGCCGCGACAACTGTGCAAGCCGCTGGTGGTACGGGTCCGCCGATTGCTCCAACGCGGCGACCAGCGCCGTGGAGGAAAACACCACGTCGCCGCTGCTGAACACCACGCGTCCGCCCGCGGCCTCAACCGCGTCTCGCTCGGCCCGGAACCTCGGATCCTTGTTGTTCTCGTACTCCTTCCCCTTCACGTACACATCCGGGCGGACTTCCCGCAGCAGCCCGAGCGCCGTGGGATCCGGATCGATGTACACCAGATCCACGCAGTCCAGCGCCGCGAGATTCTCCGCCCGCAGTTCCTCGGGGATCAGCGGCCGACCCGCGCCCTTGGAGATCTGCGTGTCGCCCGTGATACTCACCAGCAGCAGGTCGCCTAGCGCCCGCGCCTGCCGCAGATGCCGGATATGCCCGGGGTGCACGATGTCGAAGCAGCCGTGGCATTGCACCACGCGCCGCCCCTGCGCCCGTGCCGCCGCACGCGCGCGCAACAACGCGGGCAGATCCACGATCTTGCGGGCGACCGCCGCGGGCAGGCCGCCCCGGTGCGTTGCGTCCGCTTCGTCGCCCCCGTCATCAGGCACGCCGTAAGTCATGGCCGTTTTTTCGGCAATTGCCTCCGCGCGTCGATAGTTCGGGCATGACCCCGGGCTCAGCCGCCGCGGACGCTTGTGTTGGGGATGCCTCCCCCGCCCGCACGGGTGGCGGACGCATCTCGCGCGATCAGTTGATCGCGTTCGGCCGCGAATGGTCCAGCCGCGCGTTCCTCCCGGTCGCGGCGCAAGCGCTCGTTCAGATCCCCGGTGATCACGCGCTGCGGCTGCTGTTCGCGGCACACCTGGCACGCCTGGGCCTCGCGACGCTCGCCACCGAACAACTCGAAGCCATCCCGCCTCAGGGGAGAGACCAGAATACGTGGCACGCGCTGCACGCGGCCGCAGCGAAACTCGGCGATGACCGCGCGGATTGTGCGCTCCTTCACTCAACCTGCGACACCAACCTCACCGCGCTCCGCTCTCGGGGAATTTGCCTGCAGGAGCATCTCACGAGTTGGCAGGAGCGCCGCCGCGACTGGTTCCGAACCAACGACGGTCGGCTCGTTCACCGCTCCTCCGGTGATCCCGATCCCCGCCGCTGGCGAGGTCTTGATGATGCGGCGCAGGCGGCGGCACACGCCGCGGCCACGCTGCTCAAGCCCACCGAGCTCTTCCCAAAGCCGTTCGTGATCGGCGGCATCGATCCTCCCGACCACCTCCAACTGCTCTGGTCGAAAACCAACACGCACAACCTGGGATACACGCCGTGGATCAGCGTGGTCCAGCCGGACTTGAACGCATTCCTCGACGGATGCGCGTGCGCCAACCTCACCGCGATCATCCACGACGAGCGCGTCGAGTGGTTCGTGGGCGAGCAGGCCTGCGACCGCTTCGCCGTTACATGGAACAGCCGCCCGCACTCCGCGCCCCCGGAGTGCATCGTGACACCCCCCGGCACCAACGTCGATCCCACCCTGCACGCGGCGTTGCAGACCGTCCATCAGCACCGCGAAGCCGCATTCGCGTGCGCCAGCGCCCGCATGCAGGCGCGGTACGCCGCGCGGACGCCCGCGTGGTGGGCCTCCAGGTATTCAACTCGCGCCCCCAAGCGCGTGCTCGTGCTCACGAGCCGGTTCAGCACCTACATCCGTCACGCCGCGGCGGACCTCGCCCTCGGTTTCGAGTTGGCCGGCCACACATCGCACGTCTACGTCGAGCCCGATGCCCACAGCCGCCCCTCGCCGCTGGGCATGCTCACCATGGTCGACGAGTTCGATCCGGACCTGGTCACATTCATCAACATCCCGCGCTCGTACTGCAAAGGCGGTATCCCGACCAACATCCCGTACGTCTGCTGGGTGCAGGACGCCATGCCCCAGTTGTTCACGCCCGGCATCGCTGGCGGTCAGCTCGACTTCGTCGCCGGCCACGTCTTCAATGAGCTCTTCGAGAAGTTCGGGTACGACCCCCGCAACGCCATGCCCGCGATGGTGAGCGCAAGCTCCTCCAAGTTCCATCCCGCGCCCGTCGATCCCGCCATGCGAGATAGCTTCTCCTGCGACATCGCGATGATGAGCCATCACAGCGAGACGCCCGAAGCCATGCACGAACGACTCGTGCGAGAGTCTTCGGGCGCCCCCGCGATCCAGGCGGCGTTCGCCAACCTCCGCCGCGACGTCCTCACGATCGCGAGCGAGGCCGGCACGCGCCCCGCGTGCGCCCGCCTGCGCGAGGCCGCGCTGCATCGCCTGCGTGAATCCCTCGGCCGCGAGCCCGAAGACCGCACGCTGACACTGGTGCTCCGCAACTACGCCCAACCCCTCGCCGACCGCGCCATCCGCCATGAAACCGTCGCGTGGGCCGCGGACATCGCGGAGCAGACCGGCGCGCGCCTCCACCTCTACGGCCGCGGCTGGGACAAACACCCACGGTTCGCCCGATACGCCCGCGGCGAACTCTCTCACGGCGAGGACCTCCGCGCCGCGTACCAGTGCGCCGCCGTCACGCTGCAGACCACCATCCACTCGCCCGTGCATCAACGAGTGCTTGAGTGCTTCCTCAGCGGGGGCCTCTGCGCCTGCCGCATGCACATGGACGCCGCCGCCGGCCCCAAGACCACCACCCAGATGTCCTTGATCTCTCTCGAGCCCGATCTGATCGACCAGACCCGCGATATGTTCGGGTACACCATCGCCGATCATCCCCAAGCCATGGCCTTCGCCGCACTTCGCGGCCGCATGGGCATCCCTCTCCCCGAGCCCGTCCTCTGGATCCCCAGGGCCCGCGTCAACTCGTTGCGGGGTCATCGCGGGCGCGTCAGCGGCCAGGTCGATCTGGGCGAGATCCTCGGCGATGCCGCCGCGACCACGTTCTGGACCAAGGCAGACCTGCTCGCCCTGCTCAATCAATGCGCCACTTCGCCCGCGTGGCGCACCGCGCACGCCGAGATGGCGGCCCGCCGCATCAGACGCGTGGGCACGCACGAATCCCTCGCGCAGCGACTGATCGATTTCATTTCCCGTAGGTTGAACGAATCCACCGTTTCATTGAAGGAGGCGGCATGACCGCAAAGCCCGTTGTCGTAGGTGTGTATCGCCCCCTCAATGTCAGCGGCGTCACGACGTCCGGCGCGAGGCTCGCCGCCCTCACCCGCCCCCACAATCCGTGGCGCCCCCTGTTGGTAGGCCCCGCCATCACCGGCGCCGATATCGACCGCACCGCCCTCGCCGACACGCACAAGATCGCCCTCGCCTCCTGGTCGCCCGACGCAGACCCGGTCCGGCAGATCCTCGACGTGCGGGCATCCCTTCGGCGTCTGAGCGCCCGCGTGGTCTGCTGCAACGACGTGCCGCAGGCCTACGCGGCGGCGGCGCTCGACCACCACCGCGGCGTCCGCACGCTTACGTGGCACCACAGCAGCGGGCACGACGGCGACGACGTCCTTCTGCGCTGCGGCCCGCTCAGCGACGCCTGGGCCGCCGTGAGCGACGCCCTCTCCAAGCGCATCGCCGCGTTGGGCACGCTCGCCGGCACCGAGCTGCCTCCCGTGCCCGTGTGCGTGCCGCGTGGCGCCCGGCCAGCGCCGATACTCCCCACCGCCCGGTCACTGCGGCTGCTCTACGCCGGACGCCTCGAGAAGCACCACAAGCGCGTCATGGATCTGGCCCTGCTCGCCGACACGCTCGAAGCCCGAGGAATCTTCTTCCACATGACCATAGTCGGCGATGGCCCGGCCGCGAGCGAACTCCGCACCGCCATGGCCCGACACATCACCGCCGGAAACGCCACGCTCACCGGCCCCGCCGCCGCGCCCGAGATGCCCCGCCTCTACGCCGGCCACGACGTCACGCTCCTCGTGAGCGAGCGAGAAGGCTGGCCGCTCGCCGTCTCCGAAACCCTCGCCATCGGCCGGCCCGTCGCGATCACCACCGGCTGTGGCGGCGCGGCGGAGTTCGTGCAGCACGGTGTTGACGGCTTCATCGTCCCCGTCGGCGACATGAACGCGATGGCGACCTGCCTCGCCGAACTGTCCGCGTCGCGCCAGCGGATCGAGGAGATGTCCCGAGCAGCGTTCGCCGCGGCGGCACGCCTCACGCCCTCGGCGCTCGGCGCCACATACGACGCGATGGTGGAGACCGCCGCCCGCGCACCCGGCCGCGTCACCGACGCCGCCTCGGCGCAGGCCCACTGGGCTCGTATCCTGGGCGCGATCGAGGCGATCGGCCCGTGCACGCAGGAGAGTCTCGCCGCGCTCCGCGACGCATGGCTCGCGGACCTTTCGCGCGATCTGCAGCTCACGGTGGACCCGCAATCACTCACGCTCGCGCTCCCCGGGATCGCGTGCACCGCTGAGCGATTAATGACCGCGGCACTCACGACGCTCCGCGCACGCGGGGCCCGCCGCATCGCGATCTACGGCGCCGGCGCCCACACCGCCCGCGCCGCCCGTGCCATCGCCCGGTTCCCCGAAGTTGTCGCCACCATCGACGATCACGCCACGGGCGATGGGATCATCACCGCCCGCGAAGCCGCGGCACGCAGTATCGAGTGCGTCATCATCTCCAGCGATGAGCACGAGCGCGATCTGGCCGCCCGCGCCCGCGAGGCCCTGCCGGGCGTCGAGGTCTTCACGCTGTACGAGCCCGAACTCAAGCGAGCCGCCGCGGCGTGATCCCAGGCCGCGCCCAGCCGAGCAGCTACGCACGCCGAACCCTCGGCGTCGTCCGCGCTGTTCCTCCCACCCGCGCTCTCCATATCATCTCGGTTGCTCACGCGCTGCGCTCGCGCCTCGACCGCAGCACCCGCGCTCGTGTCCGACCT
>JBGAMO010000276.1:0-2751 GCA_044222845.1 Phycisphaerales bacterium | reverse complement strand
CGGCGCACTCTCTCTCTCTCTCTCTCTCTCTCTCTCTCTCTCTCTCTCTCTCTCTGACCGCGGCCGGGGCGGGATGTCCTCCCCGGTCGCGGGCTTTCTCGAGATCCGCGGCCCCGAGATGGCCTATCGACCCCAAGGAGAACTGTCGGTTGAAGCCTTCTCAAGGCCATCTCGCTGCGACTTCTCGGTGAATCTTCCCTGTAGATCCTTGAACAACTGCGCCGCGGCCGTTGCGCCAAACTTCGCTCGCCATGCCGCGCCCAGCGTTTTGGCGTCGCGCTCAACCTGATCGGGCCGGATATTGGCCTTGAGCAGGTTGAGCATGGTCTCGTCGGCCGGGTGCTCCAACGCCGGGTACGTGGTGAGCCACAACGCATCGCGCATGACTCCGTCCTTCGCGGCGTCCTGCGACAGGCTGGGATAGAGCCGAACAACCAACTCGCCTTTGCCCGCCCGGATACAGGGCAGGATGCACGCCCGGGCCACGCCGGAAGTGATTTTGTCCGGTTTGCTGTCCAGCAGAGCAGCCGCGAGCTTTGCGATGTCCTGATCGCGACCCAGCAGCGTCATCAGGTTGATCCCTTCCTCGAACTTGTCCGCCGTGAGCAATTCACGCAGATTTCCGCCCACGGGTTCGGTGCCTTCCAGCGGCAGCGATTCGGATCCACGCTTCATGCCGGGAGTGAACGAGTACAACGGGTCCGCGAGGATCGCGATCTTCCACATGTGCATCCCGTCCACTCGCATGGATGCGCCGAACGGTGCGCCGGTCAGGAATCGCCCCGCGGCGTTCGGTGTCGGCACGAACGCGTGCAGGAACGGCTCGTGCACGCTCCCGGCGTACGCGAAGACCCCTCGCTCGCGCCAGCGACCGCCCAGCAGGTCTCGCTTGCTTGGGAAGAGCAACGACCAGGAGTGCACAAGGTGCAGCGCCGCGGGCACGTTGAGCATCGGAACATCGCCCGGCTTGCACTGGCCGGGTTCCAGATCGAAGAAGTCCTGATTTCCCTTGGTGTTCACAAAGATGAGCCCTGCGTCCACGACGCGCGACGCCCGAACTCGCCACGCATGCGCGGACCCATTGGGCTTGTCGAGCAACTCCACCTTAATCCCCGAGGGCTTGATGATCTCCTGAGTCTTGGTGCCGTCGTAGTTGCTCCACGGCACGGAATCCGGATACCCATCAAAGATCCACGCGTTCCGGGGCGACATGAACAGCGAGCACATCGCCATGTAAACCGTTTCCGAAGCGGTTCCGAAGATGTGCCCAGCCCAGGCCCATCGTTCCTTGATCTCCATCCCCGTGCCCGGCCGGCCGATTCGGTCCGAGAGTGCCAAGAACTCGTTGTTGGTCTTGGCGATCCGCTCCGCGCAGTTCAGGCTGATCGTGACCGCCTCGATCTCATCGCTCAGTGCGTTCCAACGCCACTTCATCAACTCGCAGCCGGATTCGATCGTCTTCTCCAGGGTGTCGGCCTCGCTGGGGGACATCTGCCAGTCGATATTGCCCGCCGCGGGTGGCACGAACAGCGTCGGCTGTCCGTACGCAGCGGCGAGAGCCAGACCGCCGGCCCACGCCGCGTCGCCACTGCTGGTGACGACCACACCCGGAGGCACGTGACCGCCGGCACGCCATGTGTCGAGCAGCGCGGTCTGATCGATCGAGGGCTTCTCCACCGACCACGCGGCTTGCACGGCGGCAGCATACTTGGTCAGATCGATCTTGCCAAAGCCGTCCGCCCCGACGATGGGCTTGGGTGCATCCGGCTTGGCCGGGGCGGTCCATCGGACCACCGATTTGGGTTGGTAGCCCCTGACGAACCGGGCGATGGCCTCGCGCGAACTCGGCGAACCGTCGTCGATGAGCACGGGGAACCGCTTGTTCGGGCGCCACGCGGAAATCGCGGCCAGGTAGGAATCAGCGTCGGACACGATGACGACAGTGTTCACCTGTTCCGCCGCCTGCTTCAGGGCGGCGATACGCCGGCCAAGGAGGATCGGCGCGGGCGTCTCGGGTTCCGGCGTCTTGGTGGGGTCCAGAGGCACGATGCGATCCGGGTTGATCTCCGGCTTGCGGTCTTGGGCGGGGGAGGCGCCCGCGAGGGCCAGGAGGAAGGCAATGACGAGGGGCGCGGGAGTGCGAGGCATAAGGAAGGATAGCTCAGGGAGGCTGCCCCGAACCTCCGCAGTGCGGACACCGTACCATGCGGATATGTCGCGCGATACCAAGGTTCAAGCGGGCGCGCTCGCCGCCCTGTTGGTCTGTTTCATCTCTTCGATCGGTCTGGCCACGGGTCTCACCGCGCTCGCCGGCCGCGAGAAGCTCGCCGCGACTGATCAGGCCACCGAGGGTCAATCCAAGGAAGTGGCCGTCGGCATCGCGATGGGCGCGTTCCGGGGCATATTCGTCAACTTCCTCTGGATGCGTGCCAACGCGATGAAGGAAGACGGCAAGTTCTTTGACGCCATCGAACTGGCCAGCGCGATCACAAAGCTCCAGCCCCGCTTTCCCCGCGTCTGGGTCTTCCACGCGTGGAACATGGCGTACAACATCTCGGTGATGACCCAGACCAGCGAAGAGCGCTGGAACTGGGTGAACGCGGGCATCCACCTGCTGCGTGACCAAGGCATCCCGGCCAACCCAAACGACATGCTCCTGCACAAGGAGTTGGGATGGATCTTCCTGCACAAGATCGGCGGTTTCACAGACGATGCCAACGCGTATTACAAGCGGCGGCTCGCGATGGAATG
>JBGAMO010000098.1:0-18158 GCA_044222845.1 Phycisphaerales bacterium | reverse complement strand
GAAGACCGCCGAGGACCGTCCGACGCGTTGTGCTGTCCCCTTCCTGCGGGCCCGAATGCTATTCGGACCCCTCGCCCTTGTCCCGTCTCTGCCGGCAGGGATTCTCAGAATGTAACGCCGCCCGCTCCGCCGCTCAATCCACCACATACCGCCACGTGCCCGGCGAGAGCTGCATCGAGATGTCGTAGAACCCGGGCGGGGGCGACGTGAAATAGGTCCCGTCGTACGTCAGCGTGATTGTCCCCGACGACGACAACGAACCGCCGACCACCAGCATCCCCAGCCGCGGCGCATTCGCCGTCGTCACGTTCCCCGAAACGTAGATCAGCCCGTCGATCTGCGACGAGTACGAGTCCAGCAGTGTGGTGTTGGATGTGCCCGAAGGATACGGAGTCGGCGTCCCCGGGGGGTTGTAGTTGTACCCCAGCAGGATGCTCTCGGACAGCGCCGTGGTCGAGGTCTTGATCGTGAAATCGCCCTGCACCAGCAGCGACGGATACCCCGACACAGCCGGCGCCCACGCCACGCTCCCGGTCACCGCGCTCCCCGCCCCGGGATCAAGGATGATCAGCGTGCCGATGATGCGGCAATCGGAAATCTCCAGCACCCGGCCGCCGCAATCGATCACGTACACGCCGCCGGGATCCGGCGCGCCGTACGGGTTGCTGTTGGGCGAAAGCACCACGTTCTTGAGCTGGTTCATCGAGTTGGAACGCGGGATCGAGCCGATCGAAATCACGGTCCCCTTCGACTTGATCGTGTCGAATACCGTTGAATCCGGCATCGTGCGAGCCGGCGTGAGCGCGGTGATCGATTTCTTGAACCCCGTGCCCACCACCGAGACGGACGCCTCGACATCCGCGTTCACCGTCGAGAGCACCGAGTTGATCGTGAGGTTGCTCGCCACCGCCGCGCCCGTCGCCGTGAGCGTCGTCGTCGTCAGCGTCGCCAATCCCCCCACCGTCATCGCCGTCCCCAGACACGTGCGGGGCGTTCGCACCGCGTCCAACCGCACGGACATCCGCTGCTTCGCGACCCCGCATACGCCCTCGCCGGTCACGACCACCGGGTCCGTCTCCGCCCGGTTCAGCGCCCCCAACGTGTTCGTCACCGACGCCGCGAACGTGCCCGAGCCAAGGACCTTCTTCCCGAACCAGTCGCCGTTGGTCATCTTGCTCCGCCAAGTCGGGTTGTGGGCGATGTACGCCCTGGCCGCCTCGACCCCCGCCCGGGCCCGAAGCCTTGCCCCGCTCATGTCCCGTTCGACATCTCCCGTGCGAGCTCTCACGCGCGCCACCGCCAGCGAACCAGCCCCGATGATGACCGTGAGCATGCCGATGCCCAGCGCCGCGATGTACGCCCCGCCCCGCCGCAGGCCCCGGAGGTTCGGCGTGTTGCACATCATGGCGCATCGCTCACGAAGGTGCTCTCCTGCCGCACCGAGCGGCCGTCATAGAACACTGTCACCCGGATCCGCTTCATCCCCGTCTCGACGTTCACCGTCGCGTCCAGGTTCGACGGGTCAACAGGATCAATGCTCACCATCCGCGTCCAGCCGTTCAGGCCCGCCATCGGCTTGCCCGAAGCGTCCTGCGGCGGTGATTCCCGCCACCCGTCGTAGTCATCCACGCTCACGAACTTGCTCTTGTCCGTCAGCAGCAACCCCCGCAGCGCCTTGATCACGGATCCGCCGCTCCCGGCATACGGCTGCGCCGCCGCTTCCTCCAGCAACCCCATCGCCAGCGTCGCGCCCGTCGACCGCTCCACCGCCTTGCGGTGCGTGGTCGCCGCCGACGCCGCCGCTCGCAGCCCCGCAACCGTCGCAACGCCCAGGATCCCCGCGGCGATGACGCACTCCACCAGCGACATGCCGCGCCGCCCCCGCGATCGCTCCATTGAGAGTTTCATCTTCATGGTGCGCTCGGTTGGTTGTGAAGCGGGACCGTCACTTCAATCGTGCGGTGCTCGGGCGCCGCCACCGTGATCGCCAGCCTCACCGCCCGGTACACCGTGGCTCTGGCTGCGCTCCCGGGGATCGTGACCGTCGCGTACAGACGGTACAGAAACGCCTGCGTGGCCGACTGAATCCACGTTCCGCCGCTGTTTGTTGAGAATGCCAGCACATCGCCAGAGCGGCTTGAGCCCGCGGTCTGAACCGGCACCTGGCACGCCCCCGACAGGTCCGTCGTCGTGAGCACGATCGCCGCGACATCGTCCGGGTTGAGCGAAGTGCCCGCGGCGAACGCACAGGTCCGCCACGAGTACGCGGTCGAGAGGTTCGGCGTCGAGAGTGAGAACGAATCCAGCACCGCGGACGTGGGCGCGGAGGCCGACGCCCGCCGCAACTGCACGCTTAGCGGGTCGCGTGTTCCCAACCCCACCGGCTTGGTCTGGAACTCCACGCGCGTGGGCGTCCACGCCGTCGTTCCGGTCGGAAGCGTCGCCTTCACGCACACAGCCGCCCATTTTGAACTGCTCAGCGTCACGTCCGCCGTCGAGTTCGAGTTGACGTTCGTGGCCACAAGCATCTCTGCGCTCTGCGACGCCGCCGCGGCGGTTCGCCCCGTCCCCGTCACGTACGCGATCTGGAGTTTCTGAACGCTGGGCATCAGGTTGGTCGCCGTCCCGTTCACCGTTCGCACGAAGGGCGCGCCGGCGGCCCCCGACCACGAATATGTCACCGTGTCCGGCACGCCATCGCCCGTGCGATCCGGAACCACCACGGCGATCTGCGTGCTAGTCGCCGTCGTGACGCTCGTGGCGTCGGCCAGGTCCGCGGCCAGCATCGCCTCCGCGACCGCTGTCGACGTCGCCGCCGATGCGTCCCGCGCCGTGCGACGCGCGGTCGCCGTCGCCATCATCACCGCGCTCTGTCCGCCGATCAGCACGATGGCCAGGATGGCCATGCTGACGACCATCTCGACCAGGGTGAACCCGCGTGTGTGATGCCCCATCGGTTTCATTGCACGCTCACGCTCCCCGTCGACGCCGCCACCGTGATCGTTCTGACGCCCGCGTCCCCCCGCAGCACCACCGAACCGGCCGCGACCGGGACTCCGTATCCATTAAAAGTCAGTCGCGCCGCGCCCCCGAAATCACCCGTCTTGATCGACACGAGGTACGGCTCACCGCCCAGCGACGATGACAAGGTCGAACCCTTGCGATCCAGCCCCGCGACCAAGGGCGCCGAGTACGACGAGGTCGCCACGTCAAAATCAACAGACACGGTCGTGCCCTTCGCGCGCGCCGTCGCCCGCACCACGCCGATGTCCGATGCCAATCGCCACGCCGCGGCGTCCAATCGCTGACGTGCCATCGCCGACGCGTACCGGGGGGCCGCCATCAACGACACGATCCCCAGGATCGCGACGACCATGATCAGCTCGACGTAGGAGAACCCCCGGCGCGGGTCCCCGCCGCGCCCCCCCGATCCGAGCGGTGGCGGATGGGTTGGTTGAGTGCTCACGCCGTGTTTTTCGGCACAAACGGCCCGCCCCATCACCGAGGCGGGTTCAAGGCCGATCACCCGCGGGCCGATACGCAGGCGGTGCGCCGGCCGGGAGGGGCGCGCTGCAAGGAGCCGTTCATTCAAATGCCGCCAGACACCATCCTGATCGCCGACGACGAGGCGTGCATCACCTTCATGCTCGGCACCCGACTGGAGGAGTCCGGCTTCAAGGTCCTGACCGCCGCCGATGGCGACGACGCCCTCGCACTGGCCCTCGCGAACCGCCCCACCGTCATCGTCACCGACTTCCAGATGCCGCGGATGTCGGGCCTCGAACTCGCCCAGCGCCTGCGCGATTCGGAAACCACCCGGAGCATCCCCTTGGTCCTGCTCACCGCCCGAGGCCACCGCCTCACGCCAACCGAGCTGCGCGACACCAATGTGCAGCACCTGATGAGCAAGCCGTTCAGCTTCCGCGAGCTCCTGGGGATCATCCAGGACATGTGCCGCGACAACCGCGCCCAGCGCAAGGCGGCCGCGTGAACAACATCCAATGCATCGACGCGGCGACGCAACTCTGGACCCGCTGCACCGATCTGGGCCTGCGCTCATGGCTCCTGGACTCAACGGGCGCGCTGATGCGCCACCCGCGGGAGAACAGCAGCCCCGCCGAAGACGATCAGCTCTCGCCCCTGGCCCGCGAGGCCATCCGCCGCAAGGCCGCCGGGGCGGATATGCAGCCGATCTTCGTCGACGGCGTCGCGCTCATCCCGTGCGTCGTCGGCGACCGCGTCCTCATCTCCGCCGCCGCAGGCACGAACGACGCCCCGCTCAACGGGATGCGCACGGTCATCCTGGGGATGCGCGATGACCTGGAGTCGCGTGAGGAATCCCGCGTGCTGCTCAGGGACTTCAGCGGCAAACTGATCCAGTCGTATGAGGAAACATACACGCTCTTCCGCGTCATGCGGCTGCTGGCCTCCTCCGCCGCGCCGCTCCAGCAAATCAACACCGTCTGCCGCAGCGTACAGCAGACCCTCCCCTTCCGGTGGGTCAGCGTCTGCTTCCGCGACGATCCCCGCGTGGTCGAGGACCTCCGCGGCGCGATGTCCTCCGCCGGCGGCACGCCCACGCCCGCCGACGAGTTTGAGCGGCTCGTGCGCACCATGACCGCGGAAACCGAAGCCGACGGCTGGACACGCGTCCTGGCCCCCGCCGACCACGCGCTGGCCGTGATCGCCGGCGCCGAGCTCGTCTGCGATCCCATCACCTACGACGGCTCGGTCATCGGGCTCATCGTCGCCGGCAACAAGACCGGGGCCGACCGCGAGATCGGCAGCCCCGAGATGCAGTTCATCGACGCCCTGGCCGACTTCCTGGGCACCTTCCACGAGAACATCGCCCGCCTCACCGAGCAGCGTGCCATGAGCATGGAGACCCTCCAGGCCCTGGTCGCCGCCATCGACGCCAAAGACCGCTACACCTGCGGCCACTCCGACCGCGTGGCGTTCCTCGCCCGGGCGATCGCCACGGAGATGGGCATGGGCGTGGAAGCCGTCGAGCGCATCGGCATCGCGGGCCTCGTCCACGACATCGGCAAGATCGGTGTGCCCGAGAGCATCCTCTGCAAGGCCGGCAAGCTCACCGACGAGGAGTTCGCCGCCATCAGGCGCCACCCGGAGATCGGCCACGGCATCATCAAGGCCATCAGGCTGTTGGAGGACACCCTCCCGGGGGTGCTTCACCACCACGAACGTTGGGACGGCCGCGGCTATCCCCACGGCCTGCGGGGCGAACAGATCCCCCAGATGGCCCGGATCATCGGCCTGGCAGACACATTCGACGCGATGAGCTCCAGCCGCTCCTACCGCCCGGCACTCCCCCGTCCGTTGGTGCTGGCGGAAATCGAACGCTGCGCGGGCATCCAGTTCGACCCCGCTGTCGTCGACGCGTTCAGCCGCGTCAAACTCGCGGGGTACGACGCCCTGCTCAGCAACCACGCCACCGGCGAACAACCCGCGCTCCGCGCCGCCGCGTAACCCCGCCGGGGCATTCAGTCTCCGCTCGTTTGTGCCGATAGCACGCACGTCAGTCCGCGCTCGGGGCGGGTTGTTCCGACTGGAGTGGTTATTCCGATGGCCTTGAGCAGACTGCTGAGAACCTTGTTGCCCGGCGACGAAGTGCTCATCGCGGGCTTCGGCCTCGGGGCCGCCGCCGTCGTCGTCGCCGCCTCCGGCACGCTCTGGTGGCTCACGTCCATGACCGAGCGACGCACGCTCGAAGAGTCCCGCGAAAAAATGGTCGCCGCCCTGGGCGATTCCATGGCCCAGAGCGTCGAGACGATGCTCGGCAACTCCGAGGTTTCCGCCGTACGCCGACTCGTGGCCGACGCCGCGCGCGACGCGGGCCTCTCGGTCTGCCGCGTCACGCTGGGCGACGGCAAGATCCTCGCCGACGCCGACCCTTCCAGGATCACCGCCCAGACGCTTCCCGAGCAGTGGCCGCAATTGACCGCCCAGCCCCCCGCGACCGACGGCCGCACGCTCGAACTGAACATCTCCGGCAAGGGCAGGGCCCGCCTAGAACTCGTCGCGCAGAACGTTTCCACGAGCCTGGCCAACAGCCGCAACACCGCCGTCGTGGGCATGGTCGCCGCGGGCTCGCTCGTAGGCCTGGGGGTTGTCTACCGGCTCAGCCGCCGCCGCACCCGCGGCCTGGGCGCGATCGATGACGCGCTCTCCCACCTCAGCGCGGGCGAGAAGGAACTGGCCGCGCTCGAAGTCAGCCCCACGCTGGGCGAACAGGCCTACGCCTGGAACAGCCTGCTGCGCGAACTGGTCTCGCTGCGCAACCGCGAACTGCTCGCCTCCGATCCCGGCCGCGCCGCCGGAGGCGAAGCCCGCGACAGCTACTTCGCCGCGGCGTGCAACGCGCTGTGGCACGGCCTGGTCGTCGCCGACGACGCCCTCAACATCACCTACGCCAACGGCGCCGCCGCCGTCTTCCTGGGCGCTCGGCGCGAGACTCTGATCGGCCGCCCCCTCATCGACGTCCTGGGCGACAGCCCCAACGTCGCCCCGCTCCGCAGCCTCGCCGACGGCACCAACCGCGGCCGCATCGTCGTGGAGAGCCCGCTGGCCGCCTCGGGCCAGGACGCGGTCTTCCGCCTCAGCGCCCGCCGCCTGCGCGCGGGCGAGGGTTCCGGCACCGTCCTGCTCATCGAGGATGTCACCCAGCAGCGCGTCGCCGACAAGGCCCGCAACGCCTTCGTCGCGCAGGCCACGCACGAGCTCCGCGCCCCGCTCACCAACATCCGCCTGTACGTTGAAGCCCTCCTCGACAAGCCCGACTCCGACGTCCCGACCCGCTCCAAGCACCTCAACGTCGTCAACCAGGAAGCCCGCCGCCTGGAACGCATCGTCGGTGACATGCTCAGCGTCTCGGAGATCGAGGCCGGCACCATGAAGCTCGCCAACGATGACGTCCGCCTCGTGACGCTGTTCGAGGAGATCGAGAATGACTTCCGCATCAGCGCCCAGGCCAAGGGCGTCTCGCTCAAGCTTACCGTGCCCCCCAAGCTGCCCGTCATCGTCGGCGACCGCGACAAGATCGTGCTGGCCCTGAGCAACCTCGTCGGCAACGCCATCAAGTACACCCCCACCGGGGGCCTGGTATCGGTAGTCGTCCGCACCGAGAACGACAGCCTCCGCGTCGATGTCACCGACACCGGCATCGGCATCGCCGAGAACGAGGCCGAGCTCGTCTTCGAGCGCTTCTACCGGTCCAAGGACCGCCGCATCGAGGGCATCACCGGCTCGGGCCTGGGACTGGCCCTGGCGAGGCAGGTCGTCCGCCTCCACGGCGGAGACATCACGCTGGCCAGCGAACTCAACAAGGGCTCCACATTCACGCTGACCCTCCCGGCAAGAGCGAACATCTCCCTCGCGGCGTAACACACACCTCCGAGACCACGCCATGATGATCAAGGAGCAACGGCACGGCGCAGTCACGATCCTGGCACCCCAGGGCCCGCTCTGCCTCGCCGACGCCGAGGATCTGGAGAAACGCGCCACCGAAGCCATCGACAAAACCATGGGCCGCTTCGTCGTCGACCTCTCCGCCACGCCTTACGTCGACAGCCGCGCGCTCGAAGCCCTTCTCACCCTCACCGAGCAGTTGGCCCAGAGCGGCCGCGTCCTCAAGCTCTGCGGCGCGTGCGACACCATCCGTGAAATACTCGACCTGACCGACCTCACGGCCATGTTCGAGCACTACGCCGACGCCAACTCGGCGGTGAGGAGCTTCCTGTGAGTTCCGGCGCTCCCAAGTCCCGCCTGGGCGACCAGTTGGTGCAGGACGGAGTCATCTCCGCCGAACAGTTGGCCTCCGCCCTCGCCGAGCAGTCTCGCTCCAGCCGGATGCTGGGTGAACTGCTCGTGGGCCAGGGAGTCATCAACGGCGCCACGCTCGTGCGCACCCTTGGCAAGTGCCTGGGCGTGCCCGGATGCCAGCTCCGCCACGGCCTCATCGACCCCCAGGTCTTCAAGCTCGTGGGCGGTGAGGAGGCCGAACGCCTCAAGGTCGTCCCGATGTTCAAGGTGCGCGACACCCTGACCGTCGCGATGGCCGAGCCCCAGTCGCTCCCCGCCATCGACCGGCTCCGCGCACTCACCGGCTGCCGCGTGCGTCCCGTGCTCGCGCTCGAGGCCAACATCCTCGAGTTCGTCAAGAAGTACGCCACCGGCGACGTCAGCGTCGACGCCTTCCTCACCTCCCTCGCCGAGTCCGACCTCGAAGTGGTTGAACGCGAAGCCGTCGACGACGGCCCCGCCACCGACCTGGACCACATGGTCGCGGGCAGCCCCATCGTGAACCTCGTCAACGTCGCGATGCTCACCGCCGTCCGCGACAAGGCCAGCGACATCCACATCGAACCCGACCGCCGCGGCACCCGCATCCGCTACCGCTGCGACGGCTCGCTCCGCGACCTGATGAAGCCCCCGCCCGGCATGCACGCCGCGATCGTCTCGCGCATCAAGGTGATCGGCAAGATGGACGTCGCAGAGAAGCGCCTGCCGCAGGAAGGCCGTGTCCGCATCGTCGCCGAAGGGCGCGACATCGACCTGCGTGTCTCCAGCATGCCCACGCTGCTGGGCGAAAAGATCGTCATCCGCGTTCTGGACAAATCCAACCTGCGCGTGCAACTCTCAGACCTGGGCTTCCGCGACGTGACGCTCGGCTCGTTCGTCCGCGTCCTCAAGCGTCCCCACGGCCTGGTCCTGGTCACCGGCCCCACCGGCAGCGGCAAGACCACAACGCTCTACTCCGCCCTCGACTTGCTCCGCAGCCCGGAAGTGAACATCGTCACCGTCGAAGACCCCGTCGAGTACCAGCTCGATCTGATCAACCAGATCCAGGTGCAGGAGCAGATCGGCTTCAACTTCGCCCGCGCCCTGCGCAGCATCCTGCGACAGGACCCCGACGTGATCATGGTCGGCGAGATCCGCGACAACGAGACCGCCCGCGTCGCCGTGCAGGCCGCCCTCACCGGCCACCTCGTGCTCGCCACGCTCCACACCAACGACGCACCCGGCACCGTCGCCCGCCTCACCGACATGGGCATCGAGTCGTACCTGCTCTCCAGCGCGCTCAACGGCGTCATCGCCCAGCGCCTCGCCCGCACCATCTGCCCCCACTGCTCCACCAAGTACTTCCCCGCCGAGCACGTCCTCGAAGAGGCCGGCCTCAAGGACCGCGCCGCCGGCCAGCCCTTCCGCAAGGGCACGGGCTGCCGCCGCTGCCACGACTCGGGCTTCAAGGGGCGCATGGGCGTCTACGAAGTGATGGAAGTCTCCGCCCAGATCAAGCGCCTCATCCACCACGACGCACCCACCCACGAACTGCGCGCCAAACTCCGCGAAGAGGGCGTCCTCACGCTCCGCGAAGAGGGCGTGCTGCTGGCGCTCGAAGAGAAGACCAGCCTCGAAGAGATCCTCCGCGTCACCCACATCGATGACGAAGGCGTCGCCGAAGCCCCGCCGCAGGAAAAGAGGGCCGCGGCGTGAAACTCGCCTACACCGGCTTCAACGCCTCCGGCCAACCCGTCAACGGCACCATCGAAGCCGCCGACGCCGCCTGCGCGCAGGAAGCCCTCCGCCGACAGGGCGTGTACACCACCGCCATCGAGATCGAGGAAACCAGATCGCCGCGCACCCGCGGCCGCGCCGTCTCGCTCAAGGACCTCTCCTCTTTCGCACGCCAGTTGGCGATCCTCATCTCCACCCACACCCCGCTCGTCCAATCACTCGAGGTCGTCGAACGCCAGGCCCAGCCGGGCCCATGGCGCGACACCCTCTCCGATCTGCGCCGTCGCGTCGAGGAAGGCGCGTCCCTCTCCGAAGCCATGGCCGCCCACCCCGGCTGGTTCGACGCGATCTGCCGCAGCATGGTCGCCGCGGGCGAATCCGGCGGCATGCTCGACGCCATGCTCAAGGACCTGTCCTCGCTCCTGCGCCGCCAGTTGAGCGTCCGCAAGACCGTGATGGGCGCAATGTCCTACCCCATCATCCTCATCGGCGTCTCGGTCGTCGTCGTCACCGTGATGCTCACCTTCGTCCTCCCGCAGTTCCGCGAACTCTTTGAATCTCTCCAGGCCCCGCTGCCCCCCACCACCAAGGTGCTCATGGCCGTGGGGCTGTGGCTGCGCGAGTACTGGTGGGCCTTTGTACCCGCACTGGGACTTTCAATCGCGGGCCTGTGCTGGTGGCTCAAAACGCCGGGAGCCAAGGCCGCCGCGGGCGCGGCGTTGCTCCGAGCCCCCAAGGTCGGACCCATCCTCCGCGGTTTCAGCACCGCCCGCATCGCCCGCCTCTTGGGCGTGCTCCTCCAGGCCCGCATCCCGCTGCTCGACGCCCTGCGCCTCACCCGCGAAGCCTGCGGCGTGGGCGCATACGCCAACCTGCTTGAACGCGCCGAACTCGCCGTCACCCGGGGGCAGGGACTGGCCGCCGTCCTCCACGAGCCCACGCTCGTCGCCCCCGCCGTCAGCGAAGCGCTCGCCAGCGGTGAACGCACCGGCCACGTCGGCGAGGTGCTCGTGCAGGTCGCCGAGTACCTCGACGAGGACAACGACCACGTCATCAAGTCCCTGGCCAGCATCATCGAACCCCTCGTCCTCACCGTGCTTGGTCTGGTCGTCGGCGTCGTCGCCGTCAGCATGTTCATGCCGCTCTTTGATCTCACCGCCGCCGGCGCCGGCGCGGGCGGGGGAGGTTCGCCCTGATGCTCCATTCATTCTCCCCCATCGGCGTTGATATCAGCGGCGGCAGCGTGAACGCCGTCCAGTTGCGAGGCTCCGGCCACCGCTGGACCGTCCACGCCGCCGCCACATTCCCGCGTCTGAGCGGCGACGCCACGCCCCAGCAGGAGGCCCCCCGCATCGCCCGCGTGCTGCGCCGCCAGTGCTTCCGGGGCGACCGCGTCGCCCTCTGCCTCCCGCAGGAACTCGCCCTCGCCGCCGTGCTCGACCTGCCCCCCGCGTCCTCGGGAGCGCCCCTCGACCGCATCGCGTGCGCCGAGATGGCCCGCATGTTCAAGCGCGACGCCGCGACCCTCGAAACCGCGTGGTGGGAACTCCCCGCCTCCGCACGCCAGGGCGCGGCCACACAGTGCATGGCCGTCGCCTGCCCGCACGATCAGAGCGCCCCGCTCCTGGACGCATTCGATGCCGCCGGCCTCTGCGTCACCGCCCTGCCCCCCCGCGGCATCGCCACCTCCCGCGGCTGCGAACAACTCCTGGCCTCCAGCGGCCCCGCCGTCATCGCCGACATCGGCCTGCTGGGCAGCACACTCGCCGCCGTTCACGCCGGCACCATCGTCTACGAACGGTCGCTCGAAGGCTGCGACGTCCGCAAGCTCAGCGAAGACACCGGCAGCGCCCTGCAACTCAACCCGGCCATCGCCCGCATGGTGCTCGCCGGCAGTCTCGACACCGGTCAGGGCCCCGACGCCGCCGCGATCGCCAAAGCCGCGATCGACCGCCTCGTCGCCCAGTTCGCACGCCGCATCGGCGAGCAACTCCGCGTCTCCATCGCGTACGTCGGCCACCGTTTCCCCATCCCCGCGCCACAGACAGTCCTCGTGACCGGTGAGTTCGCCTCGCTCCCGGGCCTTTCCGCCGCGATCGCCGGGGCCACGCAGATCGCCTGCCGACCCGTGCTGCTGGGCGAAGCAGCCACGGTTCCGCCCGAGTTCGCCCACCTCGCCGTCCAGGGCGGCCTCATCGCCGCGCTGGGCCTCGCTAAGTCAGCATCGGAGTCCGGATGTTGAGCATCCCCGTCAACCTCGTCCCCCGCTCGCGGCGCATCGCCCGCGCCCGCGCCGAACGCACCCGCCGCTGGGCCGTGGGCCTCACCGCCTATTCCCTGCTCCTCGCCGCCGCCTGCGGCGTCGCGTTCGCCATGTCCCGCACCAGCGGTGACACCGGCGAGTCCCGCCTCGCTGCAGTCAGCGCTGAAGCCCGGGACCTGGACGCACGCGTCAAGACCCTCCGCGCCCAGGCCGCCGCGCTCAACAGCCAACTCGCCTCCGCGCGGGCCCTGGGCAGCCACCCGGATTGGAGCCTGCTCCTGGAGTTCCTCACCACCGTCCGCACCGACGACATCTCCTTCGACAGCGTCTCGATCGAATCAAGCCCCACCAACAAGCCCGGGCTGCCCGGCTCGTACTCCCTGCACGTGGAAGGCATCGGCAAGGACCACCGCACCGTCGCCCAGTTCGCCGTGCGCCTCGAGAAGGCCGGCCTCTTCGACCGCGTCGTCGTCGCCGACACTCGTGCTTTGGATCAGGACCGCGAATCCCGCATCGCCTTCCGCATCGACTGCACCCTCTCCGACAAGGCCAAGCCATGAGCGCTGCCAACGCCCAACCCCACGACTCCGCCCGCCTCTGGGCCATCGACGCCGCCGGCCTCGGCGCCGCGGTCCTGCTCACCTCCGCCGCCGCGTTCGCTTCCCTGCGCCCGCTCCTGGACCAGCGCGACCAGACCCGCGCCACGCAGCAGAGCCTGCACGACGAGCGCGAACGCGCCGACCGCCTCCGCGCCGATCGCAAGGCCCTGGACGCACGCATCGCCCTCTTCCAGTCCGATCTCGCCGCCGACAACTGGAAGCCCCAGCCCGTCTCTCAACTCAACGAACGCCTGTCGCGTCTCACCGAATCCGCCGTCTCCAGCGGCCTCACCGTCGGCCAACTCACGCCCGGCGCACCCGCCGCACAACCCAAGTTCACCGCCGTGCCCATCCGCCTCTCCGCCCGCGGCACATACAAAGCCTGCCACGCCTTTCTCTCCGCGTTGAACGATCAGTTCCGCGACACCGCCACGCTCGCCGTTCGTTTATCGGCTCAGACTCAGAGCACGCAACGCGAAGTCGATTTTCAGGCCGAACTGCGCTGGTACGCCGCACCACCGGCTCCACCCGCACAACCGGCCAAGAAATAGCCTCCGGCCCCTTGCAGCCCCCGCGATTGAATTGGACACTTGCGGGCATGGCGTGGAACCCTCAACGCAAGGTGTACGTGTCGGTGCTTGCCCTCGCCGGCGCCGCCCTCATCGTGGACCGTTTCTTTCTCGGCGCTTCCTCCGTCAGCGGCCCCGCCCCTGCCGCCGCGTCGCAGGAGTTCGCCGTGCCCCAGCGCACCGCGGCCGAGAAAATCCAGCAACCCACCAAGGACGAGCCCATCGCGGGCGATCTGGCCGCCCGCCTGGAAGCCCTGCGCCAGCCCGGCGACACCGGCGACCTCTTCTACTGCGGCTTCGCGCCCCCGCGTGCGCAGCTCGACGCCCCCGCCCCCGTGGAGGCCGCCCCGGCCTTCGACACGGAAGCCTTCATCGCGTCTCACCCGCTCAGCGCCGTCATGCGCGGCAACGGCGGATCGCTCGCCGTCATCGGCAAACGCGTCCTGCGCGTCGGCGACACGCTCGACGGCCTCACGCTCGTCCGCATCGAGAATCAATCCGCCGTGTTCGAGGGCGCGGGCACCCCGGTGGTAATCACGGTGGGTCGCGCCGATCCCCGATAACCGCCCCGCTTTGTCGGCACAGGTGACCCATCCGGATGCCACACTCTCCCGTGCGTGAAGTCACCGGCACGCGCCGTCGATAGGTTTCCTGTCCGCGCGGTGCGCGGCGTCACAAGAAATCCTTCTCACGGAGTGTGGAGCACATGTTGAACGTCCTTCGTCACCGTCGGGGCGCATTCAGCCTCATCGAACTCGTCATCGTCGTCCTCATCATCGGGATCCTCGCCGCCATCGCGGTGCCCAAGATGAGCCGCGGCGCCGCCGCGGCCGCCGATTCGGCGCTGCAGAGCAACCTCGCCACCATCCGCAGCGCGCTCGAACTCTTCCAGACCGAGCACGCCGGCGTCTACCCCGCCCTCGCCGACCTCGACAACGCCCTCACCCAGTACTCCGACGCCGCCGCCTCCAAGTACGGCGCCAAGGACGCCGCCGCCGGCGTCATCTACGGCCCCTACCTCCGCAAGGTCCCCCCGCTCCCCGTCGGCGCCGACCGCGGCAAGACCTCCTTCGTCGGCACCCTCACCGCCGGCAACGGCTGGGTCTACGACGCCACCACCGGCAGCATCAAGGCCAACTGCCCCGACGCCGAAGTCGATGCCCGCGGCGTGAAGTACAACACCTACTGATCCAGATCCTCCCTCTCACTTCTCGAAAGGCCGTCCCTCACCGGGGCGGCTTTTTTTCCTTTTTGCTCCCCGCCGGAAACCTCTCTCTGCGCTGGCATTTGCCCCGGGAAAGTTCTACCCTGTACCGAGGTCTTTTGTAACGGTTTCAATATACAGAGAGCTATACAGATGAGTACTTCCGCCCTCGATCGTCTCGATCTTTCCGCCCACCGCTGCTTCACAAACCTCCCCTCCGCGGAACTGGTGGAACGAGCGATCGCCGCGGGCGAGGGCCAGCTCGCCGCCAACGGCGCGCTCGTCTGCCTCACCGGCGACCGCACCGGACGCAGCCCCAAGGACAAACACCTCGAAGACGTCGCCTCCATCCACGACAAGATCTGGTGGGGCAAGGTCAACACCCCCATCACCCCCGCCACCTTCGACGGCGCGCTCGAGATCGCCGTTGATTATCTCAACAGCCGCCCCAAGGTCTTCAAGTTCGAGGGCTACGCCGGCGCCGACCCCAAGCACCGTTTGGGCGTTCAGGTCGTCACCGAGCAGGCCTGGCACAGCCTCTTCGCCCAGACCCTTTTCATCCGCCAGGGCACCAAGGCCGCCGGCGCTCCCGTCCCCTTCAAGAAGGATTGGACCATCCTCAACGCCGGCAAGATGCGCCTCACCGCCGAGCAGCAGAAGAAGCTCGGCTACAACGCCCCGGTGCTCATCGCCCAGAGCCTCACCCGCAAGATCGTCGTCATCATCGGCACCGAGTACGCCGGCGAGATGAAGAAGAGCATCTTCTACGCCATGAACTACGACATGCCCGAGGAGGGCGTCTTCCCCATGCACTGCTCCTGCAACGTCGACCGCGCCCGCGGCGACAACCCCGCCCTCTTCTTCGGCCTCTCCGGCACCGGAAAGACCACCCTCTCCGCCGATCCCCACCGCGCCCTCATCGGCGATGACGAGCACGGCTGGTCCGAGAGCGGATGCTTTAACTTCGAGGGCGGCTGCTACGCCAAGTGCATCAAGCTCAGCAAGCAGGGCGAGCCTGAGATCTGGAACGCCATCCGCTTCGGCAGCGTGCTCGAGAACACCGTCATCGATCCCGCCACCCGCGTGCCCGATTACGACAGCGCCAAGCTCACCGAGAACACCCGCGTCACCTACCCCGTCGATTTCATCGAAGGCGCCGTGATCCCCAGCGTCTGCGGCCACCCCAAGAACGTCATCTTCCTCACCGCCGACGCTTACGGCGTCATGCCCCCGGTCAGCAAGCTCTCCGCCGATCAGGCGATGTACTACTTCATCAACGGCTACACCAGCAAGCTCGCGGGCACCGAGGCGGGCGTCAAGGAACCCGAGCCCAACTTCTCGCCCTGCTTCGGCGGCGTCTTCCTCCCGCGCCCGCCCGTCACCTACGCCAAGCAGCTCGCCGACAAGATTGCCAAGCACGGCGCTAACGTCTGGCTGCTCAACACCGGCTGGACCGGCGGCCCCTACGGCACCGGCCAGCGCTTCAGCCTCAAGTACACCCGCGCCTTCGTCACCGCCATCCTGGACGGCAGCCTCGCCAAGGCCGAATACCACGCCGACCCCATCTTCGGTCTCAGCGTCCCCAAGGCCGTCCCCGGCGTCCCCAGCGAAGTCCTCCTGCCCCGCAACACCTGGAAGGACGGCGCCGCCTACGACACCCAGGCCAAGAAGCTCGCCGCGCAGTTCCGCCAGAACGACAAGGGCTTCGACATGCCCGAATCCGTCCGCGCCGCGGGCCCCCGCCTGTAAGCTCCCCCGCCACCACTCCAACCGATTTCATCACCTCCACCGCCGACCTCCCGTCGGCGGTTTTTTTTCGAGCGAGTCCCGGCTGACTGCCCCACAACGCGGCTCGTTCATGAACTTTTCGCAGGACTTCCTGCGTACACCGGGAGCAACCAATCGCTCAGCTCGCCCGCACCCGAGCGCTCGCGCTTCGCGACTTCCATGCACCCACTGCCGAATTTCGCCCAGAGGGTCTTGCGTCCCATTCTTCTTTCCTGTACACTGAACTCGCGGCCGATCAGGCTCCGCACGCCCGGCCGGGTCCACAGGTACCAGAAGGAAGAGAGACAACATGAGCACGTCCACCATCGTCGCGCGCTGCGCGGGTCTGTGCCTCACAGCCACGATGTTCGCGCCCGCCGCGAACGCCGCCGTCACGTTCATCGAGACCGGCGCTCCCTTCCGCAACCCCATCGGCGTGGCGTATCACCCGGGCAACCAGTCCCTCATCGTCACCGCCAACTACCCCTCCGGCACACCCCACTCCTTCAACCGCATCGAACTCAACGGCAACACCACCCAGTGGTCATCCGCCGCGGGACAGACCGATGAGGTGTATCTCGACATCCCGCGCGACAATCTCGGCGGGTTCACCCCCGGCGAAGTCTTCTCCGGCAACGGCGCGGGCGGTCAGATCCTCCGCATCTCCGCCGACGGTTCCGCCGTCACCAACACCTGGGCCTCGCTCCCCGGCGAAACCGGCCTCTTCCGCGGCCAGTTGCACTTCGACCGTACCGGCATCTTCGGTCACGACCTCCTCGCCACCACCACCGCCGGCCACGTCTGGCGCATCAACAGCGCCGGCGTCGGCACGTTCCTCGCCAATCTCGGCCGCGGCGGTGACTTTGAAGGCCTCACCGTCGTCCCCAACAACCCCGCGCGATACGGCCCTCTCTCCGGCAAGATCGTCATCGGCGACGAAACCAGCAACAGCCTCTGGACCGTGGACCCCTTCGGCAACATGAACCGCATCGACAACGTCGCCCCCCTCGTCGAAGGCCTGCACATCATCCCCGCCAACGAGCGCTTCGTCGGCGTCAACTACGGCACCGGCCGCATCCTCTACGCCAACTCCTTCGACTTCTCCCCCTTCGTCGGCGACCTGCTCTGCGTCGAGGAGTTGCACGCCGCGGGCACCACCGGCCTGACCCGCATCGTCTGGAACGGCTCGGCCTTCGTGCAGGTCCCCCTCGTGCTCTCCGGCGATTCGTTCGTTCCCGGCCAGTGGGAAGGCTCCACCTTCGCCCCCCTCGCCGTGCCCGCCCCCGCCTCCGCCCTCCTGCTGGGGCTCGCCGGGCTCGCCGCGACGCGTCGCCGCCGCTGAACCGCTCAACGCACTCCCGATCCAACCCACGGGCGCTGACACCCCGCTGTCAGCGCCCGCTTTTCATTCCCCGCCTCCCCGCCGCCCGCCCGCGGGCATCCGCCGGCCCTCTCCCGTTGTATACTTGTGCATGACGATGCCCTCCGTACTCCGCCGCGCCGCGATCGCCTGCACGCTGGCACTACCCCTCTTCGCCGCCCCGGCGCACGCGCAGCCCCCGGCGCCCGGTGGCCCTCAGCCCCTGCGCCCGCCCACGCCGGGCAAGCCGGATGATCCCCCGATCATCATGAACTACCTCTCGCTCTTCGTCATCATCGCCACCGTCGTTGGCGCCAACCTCATCCCCAGCAAGCGCGGCCACCAGGACTGACCCCCGACGCGAGAGCCCCCATGCGAGATCTACTGCGCTCCAACCGCGCTCTGGTGCTGCTGAACCTGGGGCTGCTCTGCGCTCTTACCTGGCTCGCCCTCTCCCACTCCGCCCGCGCCCAGAACGCCGCGCCAAAGGCGGAGAACACCGGCCGCCCCCGCGGCGACTACACCATGGTCAGCGGCCGCGTCAGCGCGGGCGGCTCCGACGCCATCTACATCCTCGACACCAACAACCAGGAACTCGTCGCCCTCCGCTGGGACACCGCCAAGCAATCCCTCACCGGTATCGGCTTCCGTGACTTGAACGCCGACGGCAAGCTCGCCCCCGGCCGCTAACCCCCCACCCCAGCCCACCGGACACACCGTAGTGGACACCCCCGCCCCACAACCCCTCCGCCCCACCCCGGCCGCCGACCCTCGGCGCGCTGCGCTCTGGGCCAGCGCCGCCATCCTCGGCGGGTTGCTCGCCGTCCAACTCCTCGCCGCGGCACCGCCCCTGGGCGGCGGC
>JBGAMO010000097.1:0-18351 GCA_044222845.1 Phycisphaerales bacterium | reverse complement strand
ATCACCTTGTGCGTGGCGTGGATCGAGGCCAGTGACGGCGCCGTCGGGCGCTGCGCGACGGCTTTGGTCGCCGCGACCCCGGGCCGCGGCCTGGGCGCCGTCCCGGATGCGCCGCGGATGAGGTCGCCCAGCGCGTTGCTCATGTCTCCGATGGAGTACGACTCGCCCGGCTTGCACATCACATCGATCGCGCCCGCCTCCAGGCAGGCCATCGCCATGTCGCACCCCTTGGGCGTCAGGGAACTCACGATGATCACGGGGATGGGGTGGTACTTCATCAACCGCCGCAGGAACGAGAGCCCGTCCATCCGCGGCATTTCGATATCCAGCGTCACGACGTCCGGCTTGAGGGCCAGGATCATGTCCCGCCCGACGAACGGGTCGGGCGCGGTCCCGACCACCGTGATGCCCGGCTGCCTGCCCAACTGGTCGCTGAGCATGCGGCGGACTGTCGCCGAATCATCGATGATGAGCACCTTGGCTTGCGCTGGCATCTTCGCTCCTCGGCTTCAGGCGGCGAGTGGCGCGGGGGCTTTGTCGGGGGTCCAGGTGACGAACAGCAGCTGGCCCTCGCAGTCCAGGCAGCAGGTCCGTTTCACGCCGATCTCCGGCGTTACCGTCGGGCACGCGCCGATCAGCGGTTCGGGCAGCCCCAGCGAGTAGGCGCAGTCGCGCCCACCCAGCTCGGCCACCACGGAGCCGCCCACGATGTTCGTCAGTTCGCGGATCGCGTCGACACCCTGCGTCAGCGGCTCGACCTCCTCGGGTTCTACCCCCAGCAGGTTCGACGCCAGCGTGCGAAGGAAGCCCTCGCCCGCGTTGAGCGTGACGCAGCCGGTATCCGGGCCGCGGTAACGGATCGTCGCGCCCTCGCACGCCTTGCAGTACACGGCGGGGTCGGTCTCCACCGGGTCACTGATGAGGAACGCGGTGCGTTCGAGCGCCTCGGACGTCAGTTCGGCCAGTCGTTGAGCGGTCAGTTCGTTCATGCCTTGACTCCCAGCGCGGTGGCGATGATCTTGCGGAGGTCTTCCGGCTTGAAGGGTTTGCGCAGGCTCTCGATGACTCCCAGTTCACGCATCCGGTGCAGGCGTTCCTGGTTGGCCTCGGTGCTCACCACCACGACCGCGACGTCCTTGAAGTCCGGGTTCTGACGCAGTTCCCTTGCGAACTGCTCGCCGTCCATGACGGGCATGTTCAAATCCAGAAGCACCAGATCGATCCACACCGTCTCGATGACGTCGAGGGCCTCGCGGCCGTTGCCCGCCTCGTGGATGCGGTTCTCGTCCACGCCCGCGAGCGTGGCCACCTTGCGGATGGCCTTTCGGAGGATCGGTGAATCGTCGACGATCAGGATGTTGCAGCTCATACGCGTTGTTCCCTGCCGTTCGGCTTGTGCTTGATGACCTTTGAGGTGTGTCGTTGCTCTGGTGTGTCGGTGTCGCGTCGGCTCAGGGCGTCCACAGCGCCTTCTCGGCCCCCTGCGTACGCACCATGACGGCCCCGTCGGTCATGCGCAGCGAGAGCGTCCGGCTGTTGGCCCCGCCGGTGTCGTCGCCGGCGAGCAGGATGCCGTTCTTCCAGAAGATCTTGCGGAGCAACGTGCGGTTCCGCGAGCCGATCTGGAAGTGCCCGTTGTCGGCGATGACCTCGGCGCCGCCCGCGGCGCACACGATCAGCCGTTCCTTTTTCGCGCCCTTTTCGTAGCACGATTTGAACAGGATCGGGATGCCGCTGTCGCCGAACATCGCTGGGTTGGCCGCCGCCTTGTCCTTGCTCAGGTCCGCCGCGGGGAGCATGAAGTGCAGCAGCCCGCCGATCTTGGCGACCGGGTCATAGACGGTGACGCCGATGCACGAGCCCAGGGCGTAGGTGACGACGACGGCGGCGGGGTCGTCGGTGACGGTCATGTCGGCTACTCCGACGACGATCTTGCCGTCCGTTTCGGTCCTCGAATAGCAGGATGCGCTTGTTGGCACGCGGAACTCCGATCAATGCTTGAGGTACACGGAAGCTTGGGCGGCGGTGAACGGAACGTTGAGCCCGGCGAGCGTCTCCGCGCTGCCGATCGCCAGGATTCCGCCCGGACGCAGCAGTTGATGGAACCGCAGCACGAGCTTGCGACGCGTGTCCGCGTCGAAATAGATCATGACGTTCCGGCAGAAGATCACGTCGAAATGGCCTTTGAATGGCCACGGTTCCATCAGATTGAGCCGGGCGATGGTCACCAGCGATCTCAGTTGACGAGTGACGGTGTACTGGTCCTTGCTCGCCCCCGTGCCGCGGGTGAAGTACGTGCGCAGCATTTCGGGCGGAATCCCGTCCATCTTGTCGGCGGCGTAGTGACCGGCCTTGGCCTGTTCCACCGCAAAGTTGGAGAGGTCGGTGCCCAGGATCTTGAAGTCCCAGTTGGCGATGTCCGGCAGGTTCTCCATCGCGTGCATCGCGAGCGTGTAGGGCTCCTGTCCCGTGGAGCACGCCGCGGACCAGATCCGGATGCGCCTGCCCGGGAGCGTGATATTGCCGCGGGCCAGGGGCGTGTAGAACTCACGCTCCAGGTAATCGAAGTGGTTCCGGTCGCGGAAGAAGCTCGTGACGTTGGTGGAGAGCAGGTCGAAGAAGACCAGCATGTCTTCCTCGCCCGCGTCCTCTTCAAGGTAGTCGAGATAGTCCTGAGTGCTGTCGAACCGCGAGTGACGAAGGAAGGAACTCAGCCGGTTGGAAACCAGCGGCATTTTCTTCTCCGTGAGGCACAGGCCCCACCGATCGCGGGCGATCGCCGCGATGCGCTGAAAATCTGATGTCGCGAGTGTCGTCATGGCACGCGTACTTCTGTTCGGAACAGAGCCGCGCCGGCGTCGACCTGCGCGGCTCCCGATCTGGAGTTCATCGACAATCCGTCGGGCACCCGTCAGAACGAGGCGAGGGATTCCTCCTCGTCCGTCATGGGAATCGCTGACGCCGCGGGAGTAGGCTTGGCAACGCCCTTTCCGGGGGCCGAAGCCGCCAGGGACGTCCGCTTGCTCGCGGTGCTATCGGTCGCCTTGGCCGGCTTTGCAGCTTTGTTCCCGGGCGTACGACCGGCCGTCGGCGTCTTGGCCGTCCGAGCGGTGGCCGCCGTGTGGCCGTCGCTGTTGGTCTTGAACTGCTTGACGAGTTCCTGAAGGGAGGTGACCTGCGCGGCGGTCTCCTCGGCGCCCGAGGCGAGCTCCTCGGAGTTGCCGGCGTTCTGCTGGGTGACCTTGTCCAGCTCGCTCACGCCGGTGTTCACCTGGCCGATGCCCTTGGCCTGCTCGGAGGAGGCCGAGGCGATCTCGGCCAGCAGTGTGTTGACCTTGGTGGTGGCCGCGGCGATCTCGTCGAGCACCCCGCCCACGCGCTGGGCAATCTCCACCCCGTTGTCGGCGCGCTTGGTGGATTGCTCGATCATGGCGGAGGTGTTCTTGGCCGCCTCGGCCGACCGCTGCGCCAGGGAGCGAACCTCCTCGGCGACGACGGCGAAGCCCTTGCCGGCCTCTCCGGCCCGGGCGGCTTCCACCGCGGCGTTCAGGGCCAGGAGGTTGGTCTGGAAGGCGATCTCGTCGATCACCTTGATGATCTTGCTGATCTCGGCGGAGGACTGCTTGATCTCGTTCATGGCGGCGGACATCTGCTTCATCTCGGCCTGGCCCTTGTCGGCCGAGTGCTTGGAGGTCTCGGCCATGGAGTTGGCCTGGCGGGCGTTCTCGGCGTTCTGCTGGGTCATGGAGGACATCTGCTCGATCGAGGCGCTGATCTGCTGCAGGCTCGCGGCCTGCTGGCTGGCGCCCTCGGCCAGCGATTGGCTCGCCGAAGAGATCTGGTTCGCCCCGGCGTCGATCTGCGTGGCGCCGGACTGCACCTCCGTCACGAGCGAGGTCAGCGAGCTCTGCATCGTGTTGATGGCCGCGGTCAACTGGCCCAGTTCGTCGCCGCTGGTCACGGTGAGGGGCGTTCCCGTCAGGTCGGCCGCCGCGATGGTCTGGGCTCGCCTGAGCAACAGAGTCACGCGGCTGTTGATGTTCCGCACCAGCATCAAGGCGAACGCCAGAGTCGCGATCCCGGCGGCGGCCGCGGTGCCGATCACCATGCGCACCACGAGCGAGCTCGCGTTCACCGCCGAGGCTGTCGCCTCGTCCGTGTTCTTCTGGATCAGGTCGCTCAACTCCTCCATGCGGCCCTCGAGCGCCTTGAACTTGTCCTGGAATGTCGGGAACTTCGCCGTCGCGGCGGGCTTGTCCTTCGCGGCCAGCGCCACCAGCTCCTTCGCCGAAACGATATACTCGTTGAGGGGCTGGTTCACCGCCTCGAGCGCGGCGGCGATGGCGCCTCCGAGCGCCAGTTCCTTGTTCTTCGCGACGTTTTCGCCGAACCGTTCGCAGTGTTCCTTGAGGTCCGCCTCGACGGCCGTGATGTCTTCCGGCGTCCCCGCCTGCATCGCCGCGAGCACATCCGCCCGGAGCGCATCGTGCATCATGTCGGAATCAAGGTGGTTGCGCAGGGCCTCGCTGCTGGTTTTGTACCGCATCAGCTGTGTCTGCAGCGACTCAATCCCGTGCAAGGATGTCGCCGTGACGCCGCCGAGCAGCAGGACGGTAATCGCGCTGGTGCCCAGCAGCTTCCCCCGAATGGACCCGAATACCCGCATTGTGAATCTCCGAATTCCATTGATGAGGCGGTGTAGACCCGCAACGGATACAAAGACCAGCCGCCGCCTGAAGTCGAACTTCGTCGGCGATCCGCGAATGAAACGTGAACGACAATCCCCGATTCGCTTCTTTGGAGCAATCAATGCACGAGAAAAAAAATAAAATCCGGCGATTCGGACCGCGTGAAGCGGGGAATCGCCAGAGGGATATCGCGGCGGGACGACGTTTTCAGGAGTTCGTCCGCCGATTCGTGCGCTCGGCCGAATCAGAATGATGCGAGCGAATCACCGCCGCCGGCCGGCTCCGACGCGCCGGTCGTCCCGTGGGTCTTGGGCACGGCCCCTGTCCTGGACGCTGCGGATTTGGCGGTCTCGCCACCGGCCTTTCCTGCTGTCGCGAGCTTGCGCGGCGCGTTCGCTCTTGCATTAGCGCCGCTGGTCTTGAACTGACGCACGAGCTCCTGCAGCGACGTCACCTGCGAAGCGGTCTCCTCGGAACCCGAGGCGAGTTCCTCGGCGTTGCCCGCCGTCTGCTGCGTGACCTTGTCGAGTTCGGTCACACCCGTGTTCACCTGGCCGATGCCCTTGGCCTGCTCGGTGGAGGCCGACGCGATCTCGGTGAGCAGCGAGTTGACCTTGTTCGTCGCCGCGGCGATCTCGTCCAGGGCGCTTCCGACCCGGCCGGCGATGTCCACGCCCCGGTCCGCCCGGCGGGTGGAATCCTCGATCATCGAGGAAGTGTTCTTCGCGGCTTCCGCCGAGCGCTGCGCCAGCGAACGCACCTCCTCGGCGACGACGGCGAACCCCTTGCCCGCCTCGCCGGCCCGCGCGGCTTCCACCGCGGCGTTCAGTGCCAGGAGGTTGGTCTGGAAAGCGATCTCGTCGATCACCTTGATGATCTTGGCGATCTCGGCGGAGGACTGCTTGATCTCGTTCATGGCCGTGGCCATCTGCCGCATTTCTTCCTGGCCCTTGTCCGCCGAGCGCTTGGAACCCTCGGCCATGCTGCTGGCCTGCTTGGCGTTCTCCGCGCTCTGCTGGGTCATGGAGGACATCTGCTCGATCGAGGCGCTGATCTGTTGCAGGCTCGCGGCCTGCTCGCTGGCGCCCTCCGCGAGCGACTGGCTCGCCGCGGAGATCTGCGTGGCCCCCGCGTCGATCTGAGTGGTGCCCGAGTTCACCTCGGCGATGATGTCGTGCAGGGTGCCGATCATCTCGTTGAAGCTCTCGCCCACGCGTCCGATCTCGTCCCGCGAATCAACCTGGGCGCGGCGGGTAAGGTCCTTGGTCCGCTGAATCTCCAGGATGTTCGCCACCAGGCGGTTCAACGGGCCCAGGGCCCCGCGCACGATCACCACCGTCAGCAACGCGGCGAGCCCCGCGATGCCGGCCGAGAAGCCGGTCACGAGCGAACTCGCCGTGGCCGCGGCCGCCTGGGCTTGCTTGCGAGATTCGATCTGCTCCTTCTGAAGGCCCTGAGTCAGGCGAGTCGCTTCCGCGTGGATCGTGGGACCGACCTTGTCCAGACCGTCCTTTACGAGTGCCTCACGCTGCCGCTGCAACTCCACGGCGTGGCTCATTTTGCTCACCCAGTACCTGGCGGCCTCGTCGGCTTCCGTGAGCCACGCCACACGTGTCGGGTTCTTGATCAGGGTCTTGAGCTCGCCGACGAGCTTCGTCATCTCTTCGGCGTCCTTCTCCGCCTGCTCCGCCTGCTTCTCGTCGTGCGAGCGAAGGTACCTGAAGAAGTTGAGGCGTGCACTCTGCAAGTGCTCGTCGGCCTCGGCGGTGACCAGCGCCTTGGACGTGTCGCCGTCGGCGTGCGCCGTCCGGGAAATCTCGGCGAGCAGCGTCGACGCCCGGGCGGCCGACGGGACCATCTGCGAATCGATCGTTGCGTTCCGGTCGTCCACTCGCGCGACCACCTTCTCAAAGGTGTCGTTGTATGTCTTGAAGCCCCCGGCGATCTCGTCAAGTCCCTTGGTGTACTCGGTGCCCGCCAACGCGGCCCGGGCCGCCGAAAGCCGGGATTCAAAGGTCGCCGCGGCGTTGGAGAAACTCGAGAGCGACTGGTCGCTGCTGTTGAGCAGGAAGTTCTTGACCGCCAGCCGCATGCTCGCCAGGTCGCTCTTGAGGTCCTCCACGACGACCGCGTTTGAAGAGTGGGTTGCGATCTCGCACACGCCGGTCGCCACCAGCGTGTTGGCGCGGTTCGCCACCGCCGCGACGGTCATCACTCCCGTGGACAGCAGGCCGAAGCCGCAGGCGAGCTTGGCTCCCAGCGTCAAGGCCCGCCCGGGGGAGCCGTCCTTGTTCGTCACTTTGGAGAGTACAAGGCTCGCACCGATGGTGAGCAGCAGCGCGCCGCCCGCGCCGAACGCGAACACCAGGAACAGCGTGTTGGTCGGTGGTGTCAGATGCACCGGGGGTTCAAACGCCTCGGCCGTGCCCGCCTTTGCGCCGAACGCCGCCCGTGTCACGGCCTTGAACTCCGGCTCGGTGAACTTCCCCGTCGCCGACAGCGTCGAGGTCTGCGTCGAGCTCTGCGTCGAGCTCTGGCCCGGCGTCCCGCCCGCCGCGGCTGTTGAGGTATCCGTGCTGGCCGGCTGGTGGGTGTCGCCGTGCCCGTCGCCTTCCGCCGAAGCGGTCTCGTGCGGCGCGGCCATCAACGCGCTCTGGTTGGGGTGCTGGCCCAGCCACGCCACCTTGCCCGTGTCAACGTCGTACACCGCACCCACAACCGTCAGCTTGCCCTGTCCCACCAGTTCGCGGATCTCCGCGCTCTTGGTCAGCGTGTCAGCGATGCTCTGGTACACGTTCTCCTCGATGGCGAAGGGCACCAGTTCCTTGCCCGTGACGCCGGGGTGCTTCTTCTTCGCCGTTTCCACGGCGGGGATGATGTTGTCGATCAGGCCCGGGATGCTCCCGTGGACCTGCGCGCCGGTCGCCACCGCGGTCACCGCCCCGCACTTGCTATGGCCCATGACGACCAACAGAGGCGTGTTCAGGTGGCCCGCCGCGTACTCGGCGGAGCCGATCTCGTCCGTGTCCGACACATTGCCCGCCACCCGAACGACGAAGATGTCGCCCACGCCCTGGTCGAAAATGCGCTCCAACGGGAGGCGCGAATCAGAGCAGCTGAGAATCGTCACGAACGGCTTCTGGCCCGCGCCTGTCTCCGTCACGCGGTCCATTCCGGAGTGGGGGTTCTGCGCCTTGCCCGCGACGAAACGGGCGTTTCCCTCTCGAAGCGAAGTCAGTCCGTCTTCCGCGGGCCCGGCAAGAGCCGCGCCCGCGAGTGAGATCAGCAGACTGCAAGTGAACGCCGCACGAGTTCTCAGGTTCATGATCCGTGTCTCCGCGAACTGGTTGCCGAGCAAAGCCCCCCACATCGCAGGGCTCATTAACCAGAGGGGATCGGATGGACCATGAACCGACTTTGCCTGATGCGGTGTTTACCCTAGGTCGCGGCCCGATCTTCCGGGCGAGCGCTATGAACCCGGGGACGCGACGGCGCGTCCCCGGTCAACTGCACTCATGTTTGCGACCAGCGGTTACGCCGCGGCCCGGGCCAGACCGATCGATCCCGCCGCGCCCGCAGTGGCGTGCGCCGGCTCCGCGTCGGCCGTCAGCTTCTCCAGGCCCTGCGCCGCGCCCACGCTGTTGATATCCAGCAGGATGACCACCTTGTCCTTGACCTTGCCCATGCCCTGGATCGCCGAGAGCGGGATCGAGGTGCCGAAGTTGGGCGGGGGCTCGATGTTCGAGCGGCTGATGTCCAGCACCTCGCGCACCGAGTCGACGATGATTCCCAACTGGAACGCCCCGGCGCCCTCCTCTTCGCTCTCCACTTCCACCACCAGGATGCAGGTCTCGGCGGTGTAGGAAACAGTCGGGAGCCCGAACTTCGCGCGCAGCTCGATGACCGGGATGATCTTGCCGCGGAGGTTGATCACGCCCTTCACGTACGAAGGAGTCTGCGGGAGCGGAGTCACGTCGATGAGCCCGATGATCTCGCGCACGGCCAGGATGGGCAGCCCGTACTCCTCTCTGCCCAGGCAGAAGGTGAGGAACTTGTCGTGGTTCCCGTCGTCGGTGCGGGAGGTCGTGCGGGACGTGTTGCTCGCCTGGATCGTCGTGCTCATGAAGTGCTCCTGTTCCGTGATATTCAACCGTTCAAGCCGCGGCGGTGGCTTCTTTCAGGATCCCGCCGATGTCGAGGATCAGGGCGACACGCCCGTCTCCCAGAATGGCGCCGCCCGAGACCCCCCGGATGGCTTGCGTCGCCTGGCCAAGTGTTTTGATGACTACCTGCTGCTGCCCGATGATCTCGTCCGCCGCCAGGCACGCTCGGGTGTCCTGTGACTCCACAACAATCAGCAAATCACCCGACGATGCCCGACCGCTGGTGTCGTGGCCGAGCACCTGGTGCAGGCGGTAGATCGGCAGCAGGCCGCCCCGAACCATCGCCATCTCGCCCTTGCCCACCACCGAGTGAAGGTCCTTGGGCTGCGGGCGGAAGCTCCGTTCGATCGACAGCGTCGGAATGACATAACGCTGGCTTCCCACGCGAACGACCATGCCGTCGATGATCGCCATGGTCAGCGGCAGCCGCATGGAGAAGACGGTGCCCTTGCCCGCCGTCGACCGGATGTCGATCTTGCCCCGCAGGGCTTCGATGTTTCTGCGGACCACATCCATCCCGACGCCGCGGCCGGAGATGTCCGTCACCTTCTCGGCCGTCGAGAACCCCGGCAGGAAAATGAGGTTGAAAACCTCCGCGTCCGGGATATCCGCGACCGGCCGGTCCGGCGTGTAGATGCCCTTCTCGATCGCCTTGGCGACAATCCTCTCCCGCGATAGTCCTTTGCCGTCGTCCTCGATCTCGACGACGATCGACCCGCCGGAGTGGTACGCCCGCAGCCAGATGTTGCCGGACTCGGGCTTGCCCGCCGCCTTGCGTGCCTCGGGAGTCTCGACGCCGTGGTCGCTCGCGTTGCGGACCATGTGCACCAGCGGATCGGCGATCACCTCGACGACATTGCGGTCCAGCTCAACATCCTCGCCCTCGGTGTGGAGCAGGATCTGCTTGCCCGCCTTGGCGGAGACGTCGCGCACGAGCCGCGCCATCTTCTGGAACGTGGCCTTGATCGGCACCATCCGCAGCGACATCGAGACGGCCTGCAGATCGCGGATGATCTTGCCCACCATCGAGAGGTTGCGCTGCAGACGCTGGTCCGTCTTGGTGCGGATGGCCGGGTCTTGCACCACCATCTGCTGGGCGATCACCAGTTCGCCCACCAGATCCACGAGCGTGTCCATGCGGCCGGTGCTGACCTTCACCGTCTGGTCGGTCGCCTTGCTGTTGGTGGTGGCGGGGGCCCCGGTCTTCGCCGCGGGCTCTGTTGACGCGGACGACGGGCGAGCGTCCGTCTTGGTCTCCGTCGTTGCTTCGATGTACTGCGCGGCCTCTCGCGGGGCGGTCCCCTTCGTGGTGTTGCCGCTCGGCGTGGCGAGCTGTGGTTCCGAGTCCTCGCCCTTGACCGCGCGTCCCAGCCGATGGACCAGACTGTTGAAACGTCCGGTGGTGGGGGCCGCGGCACCTTCCAACGCCGCGAGCAACTGGCTCAGGAGATCGCACGCCTTGAGGATCAGGTCCAGATTCCCGCTGTTGAGCGACAGGCTCCCGCCCCGGGCCGCGTCGAGCAAGCACTCCCCTTCGTGCGCCAGCGAGACGATCGGCTTGAGGTTCATGAACCCCGCCACGCCCTTGATCGTGTGGAACGCGCGGAACACCGTGTTGATGAGCTCGAGGTTGTCGGGCTGCTTCTCGAGTTGCAGCAGGGCCTGTTCCGCGTTGGCCAGGTGCTCGCGCGACTCGGTCAGAAACTCAGCCAACATGGTGCCTGTGTCCGCGTCCGCGGGGAATGCCACCGGCGTGGGATCTCCGTCGTCGGGGAGTTCGTTGCTTTGGGTCTGTGAGCCCGCCGTTCGCGTTGTCGCCGGAGTCGTCGTCGACCGGCCGGAAGGCACGCTCGGCGCCACATCGCCCAGGTTCGCCGCCAAGTGGGTGTGCTCGGGCGCGGCGGCGGCGGGGTTGTTCCGCAGGTCGTTGGTGTACCGGATCATCCAGTCCGCCACGCTCAGGACCAGTTCGGTCGGGAACGGCGTGCCGGTGTCGACACAACGGTCCAGGGCCGCTTCCGCCGCACCGCACAGGTGCTGCGCGGTATGCAGGGGGATCACCCCGCACTCGCCCTTGAGGGTGTGAAGGTGCCTGCGCGCTTCCGCCGCCGCGGCCTGGGTGTCGTCGCCGCTCGCCGCTCCGCGCGCCGTCGCGACCAGCCCGTCCAGCGTCTTGCCGCAGTCGTTCAGCCACGCCGACAGCAGTTCGGTGTTGATGGTGCCCGCGGATTCCGTGCCCGTTCCGGCTTCATTATTGAATGGAGACGGCCCGATCTCAGAGAGCGTCTGCCCGCGTTGTTCGGCCAGCACCGCGTTCTGCGCGTACTCGATGCCCCGCCGCACCAGGGCCAGCGCGGCCTGCTCGTCCTGCGTTTCACGAAGAACGATCTGCTCCACCAGCCGCGAGGCACGATCGACGCACTCGGCGATCGAATCGAGATCGGAGGCGGAGAGTTCTTCTCCAAGAGAGGTAAGCTGGTCGTGCATCGCCGCCAGGGCCTGCAGATCGCTCGGGTCGGTGAGCACAGCCGCTTTGCACAGAGATTCAATTTTGGGAATGAGCGACATGGTGGGCCCTTTAGCAAGTCTTCGCGAACATGTTGGACCTGTATCGGACCCGGGAAAGCCCGACTTCAGCGCCGATGCGGCCAAAATTGCGCGGCATCGCTTGAGGGAATCCCGGGGATTGTCGATGGAGGCTCGCACTCAGCCCTATGGGGGGTTGTGAGTTGTTCTCGGCAGATCTTGCCAACGGTTCGTGGCGAATAACGCACGCAGCGCACAAGGACTTCCATGGATGCACGTTTCATCAATACGTTTCTGGAGTCGGCCCGCACACTCTTCTCCACGATGCTCAATGCACCCGTGACGTTCGGAAAGCCACACGTCCACGACCGTCTCACCAAGTACGACGTCTCGGGCATCATCGGCCTTTCGGGGGATGTCGTGGGCTCCGTGGTGCTCTGCCTTCCCAAGGCGTCGGCCCTCGAGATCGTCTCGCGGTTCGCCGGGTCGCCCCTGGATTTCGGTGGCAGCGACTTCGCCGACGCCATCGGTGAGCTCGTCAACATGATCGCCGGCGGAGCCAAGGCCAAGTTCGAGGGCAAGAACGTCAACATCAGTTGCCCCTCCGTCGTCGTCGCGTCGGTGCACCAGGTGCAGACGCCCAGCGCCGCCGCGTGCATCTGCATCCCCTGCAGTTCGCCGCTCGGCGACTTCGCCATCAACCTGGCGATTCAGAGCCAGGGAGCGGCGTTGGCCTCTCACGCGTTGGCCGCGGCGGGCGCGCACTGATCTGGTCAGGACTATCCAAGAACAACTACCCGGAGGAGCACAAGCATGCGAGTTCTGCTCGTGGATGATTCGAAAGTCATGCGGAACGTGGAAAAGGGAATCCTGGCGAAACTCGGCCTGGCCGACGTCGAGGAAGCCGGCAACGGCGCCGAGGCGCTCACCAAGGTCGAGTCCTACCAGCCCGAACTGATCCTGCTGGACTGGAACATGCCGGTCATGGACGGGCTGACCTTCCTCACCACCATCCGTGGTCAGGGCAACAAGACCCCCGTCATCATGGTGACCACCGAGGCCGAGAAGTCGCGCGTGCTCGACGCGATCAAGGCCGGCGTGAACAACTACTGCATCAAGCCGTTCACTCCCGAGACTCTCTCCAAGTGCATCGAGAAGACGGTCGGCCTGGTCAAGGCGGCGTAGGAGACCGGGGTGCCGCTCCCGCACGCGCGCCCCGGGGGACGACAGCCGTAACCCAGGCACTCCCGACGGCTTCGCGCTTCAGAGTCCAACCAACACAACACAGCGCCTTCCCGCCACGTTCGATCGCGGTGGTGGTGAATCGTCGCGCGCAGGGCGCCCTGAGTCTTCACGGCGCGGACGCTTCGGCACGTTCGTGTCCCTGGACCGTCCGGCGTTCGAATCGCAAATCGCCACGATGCGGGGTTGGCGTACACCCGTCCCGCCTATCGCTCGCGATGGTCCGCGGAACACCCGCGTGATCGCACGTTGTTCGTGGCACTCGCCACCAGCCGACTGCCCAGGCGACCATTGTCTTAGAAACATTCTTATATCAATGAGCGCGATAGCCGCGAGAGGTGTGGCTTCAGGTGCCGACCGCGACGCCGAATCTCCCCGCCGCGGTGCCGGTTTCGGGAGTGACGGCTGCATTCCCGTCCCATCATTGAGAATCGCCCCCACGCCCGACGCCCCGGCGATGAGGCATAAATATGGATACGGACATCGATTTCTGATAAGCCCGCTGGCACAGGGGTTGCACCCGAGGGTTTATGGGCATACCTCGGCCCCCAGGGCGGTGGCTGTGCGCGGCGGTCGCCGCGATGGCCGTGCTGACCAGTCCCGGTGGCGGGAGGGTGGCCGCTCAGATCCCCGCTCCCCGCGAGCGGCCGCAGGACTTCACCCCTCAGACGTGCGCCGGGGAGTGTCACAAGGACATCCTGGAACGCAAGGTCATGCACGGCCCGGCCAAGCAGGATTGCGGCAACTGCCACGTCATCACGGGCAACCCGGCCGACCACAAGTTCGCCTTTGTGGTGCCCAAGGAACAGTTGTGCGCCAAGTGCCACGCCCTGCCGCACGACACCGTGATGCACCAGCCCGTGAAGGAAGGGCGCTGCCTCGAGTGCCACGATCCCCACGGCTCCCAGCATCCCAAGCAGCTCCTCGCCGACCCCAAACGCGATCTGTGCCTCCGCTGCCACAAGGCTGACTTCCGTAAGGCACAGTTCATCCACGGCCCGGTCGCGGTGGGGGCCTGCATCGTCTGCCATCGGCCGCACTCTTCCCCGCGGCCCAAGCTCCTGATCGACGATCCCAAGACCCTGTGCCTCACGTGCCACGCGGAAGTGCAGGCCAAGGAGGGCATGCACGCCCACGCCGCTCTCGAGCAGGGCTGCATCCGCTGCCACGATCCGCACGCCTCAGACCATCGCTTCCAACTGCGCGAAGAGGCCCCCGGCCTGTGCTTGCAGTGCCACAAAGAGCGGTTCGATCAGATCACCGCCGGCGCCAAAGTCGTTCACGGTGCGATCACGGCCGAGGGAGGTTGCACGGTCTGCCACGAGCCCCACGCGTCCCGCCAAGCCTCGCTCCTGCGTGGCAAGCAGCCCGACACCTGCCTGGTCTGCCACGACAAGGCGCTCAAGACGGCCCAGGGCGTCGCCATCACCAACATGACCGAACTGCTGGCCGCCAACCCCGACCGCCACGGCCCCATCCGCGAAGGCGCATGCACCGCCTGCCACGAGCCGCACGCGGGCCAGAAGTTCCGCCTCCTCGCCGAGGACTATCCGCCGCAGTTCTACGCGCCGTTCCAGATCGACACGTTCAAACTCTGCTTCAAGTGCCACATCCCCGACCTGGTACTGAAACAGTCCGCGCAGGGGCTTACCCAGTTCCGCGACGGTGACAAGAACCTGCACTGGCTGCACGTCAACCAGAAGAAAGGCCGTACCTGCCGCGCTTGCCACGAGGTGCACGCGTCCAAGCGCCCGTCCCACATCCGCGAGGCCGTTCCCTTCGGCACCAACGGGTGGCTGCTGCAGATCAACTACGAACGCTCGCCCGACGGCGGCAGCTGCGTGCCGGCGTGCCATGTCCAGCGTGAGTACAAGCGCGACGCGGCCAAGCCGCTCCTCTCCGGTTCGTTAGGAGGTCAGCCATGACCACACCGCTCCGTCCATTTGTCGCCTGCCTGCTCGCGGCTTCTTCGCTCCTGAGCGGCGGCGCGTCCGCGTCGCCGCCCCGAGGCTCGCCCGCGCCGCCGATCACTTTGAAGAACCTAGAAGGTGTCTCCGTCTCGACCGAACAGCTCGCTCCCCGCGCCCTGGTCTTGGTCTTCGGCGAGATCAATCATGAGGGCGCCCGCCAGGCCTGCGGCGATGTGGTCGAAGTCATGGCCGACCCGCGCTTCCCCCCCGACTCTGTCGCGGCGATCCTCCTCGTCGCCGGCGATACTCCCGCCGCGCAGGTCAAGGATCAACTCGCCAAGGGACGCTTCCCCGCCACCGTGCTGCTTGATCCGAAACGAGAGGCGTTCGGCGCGTACCGCGTGCTGGTCATCCCCACCATCGTCGTCGTTGACGGCAAGGGCAAGGTCGCCTACGCCATGCCCGCGTATCTTCAAAAATCCAAGGAAACGCTCGCCGAGGCGATCCTCGTCGCCATCGGAAAGGAACCCCCCGAGCAGTTCGAGCAGTCGATTGATCCCAAGGCCAGCCCCGAGACTCACCAGACTCTCCGCGCCGATCGGCTGGCGCACCTGGGCGGCGAACTGACCAAGCACGGCCTGTACGAAATGGCCGAGGCCCGCTATACCGAAGCCACCACGCTCGTCCCCGGGCACGTGGCCGCGACCATCGGTCTGGGCGAACTCATGCTCCGCCAGGACCGCCTCGCCGAGGCCGAACCTCTCTTCCGCTCGGTCCTCACCTCGCACCCCGACTCCCTTGACGCGGCACTGGGCATCGCGGGCGTTCAGCTCCGCCGCGGCGGCGACGATCTTACCAAGGCCTACGCCACGACCAGGGCCCTCATCGACAAGAACCCCAAGGACCCCAAGGCCCGTTACGTGTTGGGCATGATCCTCGAACGCCGCAACGAGCCCGCCTCCGCGCTCGCAGAGTACAAGAAAGCCGCCGAACTCCTGCTGGAACGCTAGATCGACCCGGGACCGACGCCCGACCTCACTCCGAGGATGATCGTGTGATCGACTCAGCCCCACAACCACACAGACCTCCGCCGGCCACACGCCTCGGCCTGCCCATCGGCGCCATCGGCCCGCTCTTCGTGGTGGTGGCCGTGTGGCTCTCCTTCTGGTCACCCAAGGTCGAGGTTCCGCACGCGGGTGTCAGCACGGTGTCCCGCGACCGCTTCCTTCCTGGCGCACGGCGTCAACCTATCGGCGACCCGCCCGCCACGAGCGTGGGCGGATTCTCGCACGCGTGCAACGAGTGCCACCGACTGTTTGATTCGCCCCCAGTCTCCCGCCGCAATCTGATGCAGCACACCGCCATCGTGCTGAACCACGGCATGAACAACCAGTGCTTCAACTGCCATGACCGCAAGAACCGCGAGAAGCTCGTGCTGCACGACGGAACGCTGCTGCCCTTCTCGGAAGTGCCGCGTCTGTGCTCCCAGTGCCACGGCACGGTGTTCCGTGATTGGCAGAAGGGCATGCACGGCAAGACGATGGGATCGTGGGACGCCGCGAGCGGCAAGCAGCACCGCCTGAGCTGCAACGACTGCCACGATCCGCACACCCCCGCGTACCAGGGCATCATCCCCCTGCCCGCTCCCAACACGCTGCGCATGGGCAATCAGGAGCCCGCCGCCGAGCACGAGCACCGCCATATGCCGCTCCGCCAGTGGTCGCTCCCCGAGCCGCCCGAAGCCGAGCTGATGGGACCTGTCCTGCCGGCCGCTGAACCCAACGCCCCCGCCAAGGAGGATCACCAATGACCATCCGCATTTGGGAGGGCCAGTCGTTCAATGATCCGCCGCCCGAGCCGCAGCGCGAGGCCCCGGTCACCCGCCGCAGTTTCCTGCGGACCGGCAGCGCGGCCATCGGCGGCGTCGCCGCGCTCGCCGCGGCTCTCAGCCCGCTCCGCGATCTCAAGGAAGACGACGCCGTCTCCATCGACAAGTTCCTCCAGAAGCACTACAAGGAAATGACGCCCAAGGAGATGGAGGCCGCCCTCGCCCGAATCTCCGCCGACGTCGAGAAGCGGTACCACGTCCGCCCCGACATCCGCGACATCAGGCCCATGGCCGGCGTGGAGTTCGTCTACGCCCTCAACCTCAGCCGCTGCATCGGTTGCCGCCGCTGCGTCCATGCCTGCGTCAACGAGAACAACCAGAGCCGCGACCCCGAGATCCAGTACATCCGCGTCGTCGAGATGCCCCGCGGCACGCTCGACCTCGAGAAGGGCAACCACCACTACGACCGCCCGACCGTCCCCGACGCCGGCCACTTCTACATGCCCGTGCAGTGCCACCAGTGCGCCAACCCGCCGTGCGTCAAGGTCTGCCCCGTGGAGGCGACGTGGAAAGAGCCAGACGGCATCGTCGTCATTGATTACGACTGGTGCATCGGCTGCCGCTACTGCGAAGCCGCGTGCCCCTACTGGGCGCGCCGCTTCAACTTCACCAAGCCCACCCTCCCCGCCGACCGCCTCAACCCGGAGATGGCGTACCTCTCCAACCGCCCGCGCCCTAAGGGCGTCATGGAGAAATGCCACTTCTGCCTTCACCGAACGCGTCAGGGTCGCCTGCCCGCGTGCCTTGAGGCGTGCCCCACCGGGGCCCGCAAGTTCGGCAACGTGCTCGATCCCGAAAGCGAGGTCTCGCAGATTCTCCGCACCAAGCGAGTCTTCGTGCTCAAGGAAGAAGTCGGCACCCTCCCGCGATTCTTCTACTACTTTGATGAACGCTACCCGCGCTCGCTGGATCCACAGGCCGAGGGCGTCGCCAGGTCTCTCGGCCACGCCCAGATTCCCTCCGCAGCGCCCGCCGCCCCGCAGGAGGGCCACCGGTGAAGCAGTACTTCATATTCCTCACGCGGTGCTTCCGCCTCAGTTTCGTGGGCGACGGCCGGTACTACGCCTGGATGTTCTTCCTCTCCGTGATTGTGCTCCTGGGGATCAACGCCTACTGCAAGCAGTTCGTGCTCGGGTTGGGCGTGACCGGGATGACCGATCAGGTCTCCTGGGGACTGTTCATCGCCAACTTCACCTTCTTGGTGGGCATGGCCGCCGCGGCGGTGATGCTCGTGATCCCCGTCTACATCTACCACAACCGCGAACTGCACGACCTGGTCATATTCGGTGAGTTGTTCGCCGTCGCGGCGATCTTCATGGCCCTTCTCTTCGTCACCGTCGACCTGGGCCGCCCCGACCGCTTCCACCACCTCATGCTGAGGTTCAACTTCCCTATCTCGATGCTCACGTGGGACGTCATCGTCCTGAACGGGTATTTGGTGCTGAACCTGCATATCTGCGGCTACCTGATCTACTGCGCCTACCGCCGTCGTGAGCCGAGCAAGCTGTTCTACATCCCCTTCGTCTTTGTCGCCATCGCCTGGGCCGTCAGCATCCACACCGTGACGGCCTTCCTCTACAGCGGCCTGGGCGGGCGACCTTTCTGGAACTCGGCCGTGATCGCGCCCCGATTCCTCGCGTCGGCGTTCGCCGCGGGGCCGGCGTTCCTCATCCTCTCGCTCCAGGTGATCCGCGCGACCACCACGTACAACGTACCGGCCCGCGCCCTGCTGACGCTCCGCAACATCGTGACCGTGGCGATGAGCATCAACATGTTCCTGCTGGGCTGCGAGGTCTTCACCGAGTTCTACACCGATTCGGCCCACGTCGCCTCCGCCCGCTACCTCTTCCTGGGCCTGGAGGGCCGCCACGCGCTGGTGCCCTGGATCTGGACCGCCATCACCATCAACACCATCGCGCTGATACTCCTTTACA